>CAJFUH010000137.1 GCA_904420155.1 uncultured Clostridia bacterium | reverse complement strand
TCCTGATTCAAAGCCTGAAGCAAAATGCGGCTTAACATGGTGTTTTCCCTGCCCAGATCCCAGGTTTCCAGGGACAAACGGAACCCATATAGCTGGGATAACCCGATGATCGCCAGCACCCCCTGCCAGGCGTAAAGGGCCTCCGGGCGGAACCCCTGGACCTGCGCCGTATCCGAATGATTCTGCAACGCGTCCCTGGTATACATCATATGGGCCAGCAGGCTGGGGATGGCGTGATCGTCCACCTTGGGAGCGGGGTTTTCTTCCTGAATATTCCGATTGATCACATCGGAAATCGTCCCCAGATTATAACCCTCATGAAACTGAACGAACCCAATGTTGGGGGAGTCCACCGGCGCATTTACTTTTCCGGAAGTTTCAATCGGCAGCAATAAATTTCTCAGCATGATATTACCTCCTCAATACGCTGCAATACGCATAGCTCTTGGACAAGAGATCCCGGGGGATATTCATCTGGGGGTTATTCCGTTCATATTTGAGCTCCGGCGCGGATTCCGTGAGAAGGCTGAGGATATTTTTGCCATTCTCCCCGGTATCCATGTTGCAGATGCGGTCCAGATAGGAATCTTTCTGAAGTTGTTCCAGGGAAGCGTTGGCGTCCACCGCTTGCAGCACGCGTTCCAAAGCCTGTTCGTCAAAGAAGCTGCAGTCCGGGTTGTCCTCCTGGGCCGCTTTTTTCTGGATATCCAGCAGATAGGACAGATACCGTTGGCAGAAAGCGGCGGTATCCCCCACCGCCTGGCGCAGTTCTTCCAATTGTTCCGGGGTAATATTGCTTTTTCCCCAGGATTTCCCGTAAATCTTGCAGATCAGCTTTTCCTTTTGCAGCACTTTCAGATCCTGGTCCACATAGGGCTTGAGGAAAGTAAGCACAAACACAGAGAACCGCGCAAAGGAAACCAGCCTGTTTTTGGTTTCGCTTCCGCCCGGCAGGTTGTCCCAGCCGATCACCTCGGTGTCGTTGGGATCCAGCTGGGGCACAAAAATTTGCAGCTTTTCCCCAGTCCCGGCGGGATTCTGGAAAAAGTGCACCGCCGACAGCGCGGCGAACAGGTCTACCACATGGAATTTATGTTTCTGCTTGTCTCCGCCCGCCGTATTGACCGCACAGGTCTGGGTAAAAGGCGAACATCCCATCACGTAGATGGAATCAAAAATATAGTCTCCAGGGATGGAGGAATTCTTTACCAGTCCCCGGGTATTGTCATAGTAACGCAGGGCCACCGCCGTCTTTTCCATAAAGTCCTCATAGGTGATGGAGTTGATGCGCTGCTGGTCCCCTTCCTGCTGGTTGGGGAACCGGAAATAGGGCATCAGCAAAGCGCCGCTGATGGAGATCTTGTCCAGGTTGGCGCCGTTTTGACAGAAGCGGTCCCGGATGCTGCGGGCCACGTTGGGGAACATGGAAGCCCCCGTGCCGCCAAAAATGGAGGCCATCAGGAAGATATTGATATGCTGTGTGCCGCTGGACACCGCCTCCTGGATCGCCCGGAACAGCTCGCTGTTCTGGTAAGAACCGGTGGTGGATACCGCTTCAAAAACGGCGGCGCCCATGGCGGGATGCCCATAGAAGCCGTTTACCAGGTCTTCGGTTTGTTCACTCCGGGAGAAAATCATATCCAGTAACTGCTGGTCGTGTTCCCCCTGGCACAGGGAATTCTGCACCGTGCGGCCCTTCATCCGCACAATCTCATTGAGGGAATCCTCAAAGCACCAGGTACACTCCCGCAGGGAAGGCTCCGCATACGGCTGCCCGTCCACGGCCTTCCGTAAATTCTGGTAGCTGCCGATGGTATTCCGGCAGCGGTTGGTATTGCCGCAATTGGCGTCCTTATCCACCACAAAAACCCGATAAGGTTCCGAACCCGGCAGAAATTTCGCCGCCATCAGATAAATCAGGGATTCCATGCTTTTGCTGCCGCTGCCCCCAATGCTGATGATAAAATTCATATAGCTGCCTCCTTCTATGGATGTGGTTGTAAATCATTAGAAAAGTAGGGAAAGACCTCCTTCCCCCGGCCCCGCTCAGGGGCGCAGCACAAAGAAACCTAGGGCCGAAGCGGCGGTAAGCAGCACGGTGGCCACCGCGATGGTGATGGCCATCACGCCCATCACGCCAAAGAGGAAACTCAGAACCAGCTGCAAAATGAGGGTGATAGCCAGGACGACAACGGTCCACAGCACTGGACGGTAAGAGGAATAGGAACTCTTCTTGGTCAGCCAAAGCCACAAAAACCAGGATAGATATGTGACAAAGGCCGGCAGGCCCGCCGCGCATACTACGATGTTGCTCAGCGGTTTTGCCGCAGGGTTCATGCGGATATGGGGAAGCTGGATCTGCCAAACCAGGATAGCGATAAAGGCCGCCACGATGATGACCGCCACTCCCGCTACCAGTTTGAGCCCAGCCTTTCCGTTGACTTTCCTGTGTTCGGATCTGTTGTTCATAATAAAACTCCCTTTCTTTTCTTAAAATTTATGATCAGTAAAGCGCCGGTGTACCGGTGGCAATGGCACGGGAAGCCGGCCCGACAATCCCCTAGCTGGGGGCAGGCTCCCCTTTTGCAATATCTCTTGCTATGTTGTAAAGCAGGCGCTTGTGGGCATCAGGATCCCTGTCTTACCGGCAGGTCTGTGACCGCTACGGTGAGGTCGGCTATCTTTGCTTCCCTCTGGGTGCGCATCAATTCCGGATTATCCCGGTTGGTGAGGCCAAACAGGGTCTTGTAGAAAATATCCAGGTTGTAGGTGCGGCCCACGTAATCTTTCGTGTCCCCGGCGTCGAACTCTTCCACCCATGCAGGCAGGTCCATATCCTGGGCGGTAAGGCTGACGGCGTAGATAGGCAGGTTAAACACGATGGTGGAACCCGCCATTTTCGGCGGGATGGACCCTGTTTCCACCTGGATGTGGATCCCCATGGTATCCGGCTCCAGGCCGTCTGTATAATCCTCCTCAGAAAACAGGGGCTGGGCCTGATATCCCGGCAGTAAGTCGCTTTCCCCGAATTCCAGCAGGTCGCCGGCGCGCACCAGCTCCTTTTCCCAGGTAACCTGGATCTGATTATCCAGATCCAGCTGGGTGGTCAACTGTTCCCAGGAATAATCCGGGATTTCCTCGTCGGGAGACGCCTCCCAGGCGCTGTCCAGCTCCTCCTGGGTGAGAGCACGCAGGTAACTGTAGGTGAGGGTCTCTTTCTGCTCCAGCAGCTCGTCCACTTCCGCGTCCCCGGTGGGCGTGAAGGCGTTGCCCACCCGGAAAGATACGTCGGCCGTGCCGCCCTCTTCCGTGCGGATGGGGACAAAGAAATTGAGCACCATCCGCTGGCTCTTGTTGACGTTTTGGTCGTTGTCCGGGCTCAGATACCGGAACGCAAACAAGTCGAGGTAATCGTCGGTGGCAAACAGCTGCTGGACGTCCGTATCCGCAATGCGCTGGACCGAGAGGTTCAGGTTCACGGGGAATTCCGGGTTATCCCATACATCCTCTGTGATTTCCTCCATGTACTCCGGAACGCCCGGGGTACGGATATCCTGGACTTCTACTTTCTCCACGCCGCTCTCCGGGTAATAGACCGACAGGAAATAATCCTCCCCTTCCACGGCTTCCTTGAAATTCTCCTGGAAGTCGGAAAGATAGCTGGACAGGTAGTCGTAGGGGCCGGTGAGGATGATATAATACGGGCGCTCCTGGTGCACCACCTGGTTGGGATCGCTCATGCTGTTGACGGTATCCGGGTCCGGTGCGGAAGGGACGCCGTTGAAATCCAGTTTCATGGCGATAATGGCGGCGGCATAGCCCTCCTGGGAAAGGATGGTATCATTGATATGATGGGCAAGTTCCGCGTTATTCACCCCTTGTTCGCACAAATCGGTCACAAAGACGTTAATGTTCTCCGGATTGACGATGCCCTCCCCAAAGAACAGGGAACGCAACGGCCCCTGGCCTTCGTACAGGTTGCCCGTATAGGTATAAAAATCCTTTTGGGAAAAATTGTCGTATAAACTATCGGTATATTCCGCCCAGCGCAATATGTTGCTGCCGTCCGGCTGCATGGTGTATACCGCGGCGGAATATTCCCGGTTGATATTGCGCAGGGCGGCCAGCGCCCGGACCAGGGTGCCGTCGGGCTGTCCATACTGCAAGCCCGTATCACGGACATAACCGTCCATAGACTGGGTGTTGTCGTAAAAGAAATCCACCTGGATCTCCTTTTTCTCTTTTTGGGCGCTTTCTTCCCGCAGCTGGGCGTTTTCTTCTTTCTCCGCCAGCCATCCCGGGATTTCGTAAGGGGGATTCGGAACGGCGGAGCCTCCCAATCCGCAACCGGAAAACAGCAGGCAGGCGGATAACGCCACTGCCAGCAGAGCGCACAACATCTTTTTCATTTGATTTCCTCCTCGTACCCGGCGTGTTGCCGCCGTTTTTATCCCTACCGGATTTGTACCAAAGAACGCCTCGGAAAAGGCGGGGGATTTCTATCTTCCTTTCCCATGATTTTTACATAAAAATTAGTAAAAATAACGAAAGTTTCCAGAGTGACCCCTATAAATTTATAAAAAACTATACTTCTTTATTATACAAGACTTGTCAAATAACTTCAACCACAAAGGTTAAAAATCCATAGATAGGGTCGAAAAAAATAATTTCTTTATAAGAATATCCCTTTGATATATTCCTTGATAAATCTATTTCTTTCGGGAGAAATTCGTATTTTTTGAACTCTTTCCCTTTTTAAGGGATCCTCGATAAAAAAGTCCCCAGGGCCCCTCTTTTTCAAAGAAGGACCCTGGGGATTAAAAAGTAAAGTTTAAAAGGAGAACGCTAATTTATTAACGATTGGTTCTCTTCTTGAGAACAATCAGGGCTCCCGCGCTGAGCAGCGTCAGAGCTGCCAGGGAGGCTGCGCCAGCGTCGCCGGTCTTGGTGGGGGCTGTG
>CAJFUH010000136.1 GCA_904420155.1 uncultured Clostridia bacterium | reverse complement strand
TGGAAAAAGCGGAAACCTGCAAAGGGCTAAGCCATCGGGAAGCTATGGTTCTTCTGGATTGCGAATTGGACGATATGACAGAGAAAATGTTTGACCTGGCCCGCCGCATCAAGCAACGTTTTTACGGCAACCGTATCGTCATGTTCGCCCCCCTGTATCTCTCCAACTATTGTGTCAACGGCTGCCGCTATTGTCCTTATCACGGCCAAAACAAACACATTGCCAGGAAACAGCTTTCCCAGGAGGAAATTGTCAAGGAAGTAGTGGCTTTACAGGATATGGGCCATAAGCGCTTGGCTTTGGAAACCGGCGAAGACCCGGTGCGCTGCCCCATCGACTATGTGTTGGAAAGCATCCACACCATTTATAACATCAAGCATAAAAACGGCGCTATCCGCCGGGTGAACGTCAATATCGCCGCTACTACTGTGGAAAATTACAGAAAGCTCAAGGCCGCTGGAATCGGCACCTATATCCTTTTTCAGGAAACTTATAATAAGGAAGCTTATGAATATTTACATCCAACGGGCCCAAAGAGCAACTATGCCTATCATACCGAAGCCATGGACCGCGCTATGGAAGGCGGTATCGACGACGTAGGCTGCGGCGTCCTGTTTGGCTTAAACCTTTATAAATATGATTTTGTCGGCCTGCTGATGCACGCGGAGCATTTGGAAGCCGTACATAATTGCGGGCCCCATACCATCAGCGTTCCCCGTGTGCGCACCGCTGACGACATCGATCCCGATGAATTCAACAATGCCATCTCCGATGAGATCTTCCAGAAGATTGTGGCCGTCCTGCGTATCGCCGTTCCCTATACCGGCATCATCATTTCTACCCGGGAATCCCAGAAAACCAGGGAAAAGGTATTGGGATTGGGCGTATCCCAAATCAGCGGCGGTTCCCGCACCAGCGTGGGCGGTTATGCTGAAGAAGAAGAGGAGGAGGAAAATTCCGCGCAGTTCGATATCAGCGATACCCGTACCTTGGATCAGGTGGTCAATTGGCTGCTACGTTTGGGATATATCCCCAGCTTCTGTACGGCATGCTACCGAGAAGGCCGCACAGGAGACCGCTTTATGAGCCTGGTCAAGAGCGGACAGATCGCCAACTGCTGCCAGCCCAACGCCCTGATGACCCTCAAGGAATATCTGGAAGATTACGCTTCCCCGGATACCAAACAGTTGGGCGAAGCCTTGATCCAAAAGGAAATCCCCCATATCCCCAATGAAAAGATCCGCGCCTTAGTGCAAAAACATATGGTAGAGCTACACAACGGTATGCGCGATTTCCGCATCTAAAAAGGAGGCCCTTTTATGAGCTTGACCAATACGCCCAGCGCTAACCGTCTCCATATCGGCCTGTTTGGAAAACGCAACAGCGGGAAATCCTCCCTTTTAAACGCCATTACCCACCAGGAGCTAGCCGTGGTGTCCGATACGCCGGGCACCACAACCGACCCTGTGTATAAAGCCATGGAAGTACACGGAATCGGCCCCTGTATGTTCATTGATACCGCAGGGTTTGACGATATCGGAACGTTAGGGGAACTTCGTATTTCCAAAACCAAAGAAGCCCTGCAAAAAACCGACATAGCCCTGATGATCTTCACCGACAGTGACTTTTCCGAAGAAGACGACTGGATGGCTTCTCTCAAAGAGCAAGGAATTCCTGTTATCGCTATCGTGGGAAAAACCGATCAACTGGATGACGCCCAACAACTGGCCTCGCAAATCCAGGAGCGTTATCAAATGAAACCCATTCCGGTGAGCACGAAAACTGGAGAAGGTATTGAGCAGATCCTTCCGGAAATCATACGCCGGATTCCTGAAAATTTTGAAAGCCCCAGTATCATCGGCCATCTGGTACATCCCGGGGATACGGTGCTATTGGTTATGCCTCAGGATATCCAGGCCCCAAAAGGGCGATTGATCCTTCCGCAGGTGCAAACCATCCGGGATCTTTTAGACCATCAATGCGTCGTAACCTGCTCTACTGCGGACCGGCTGGATACCGCCCTGCAAAGCCTGAACGCGCCGCCTCAATTGATCATCACGGATTCCCAGGTATTTCCCCTGGTCTCCCAGAAAAAGCCGGAATCTTCTTTGTTAACTTCTTTTTCCGTGCTCTTTGCCCGCTATAAAGGGGATATCGACGCCTTTATCCAGGGGGCTCAAGCCATTGACCGTTTGACGGAACAGTCCCGGGTTTTGATTGCCGAAGCCTGTACCCACGCCCCTTTAAGCGAGGATATCGGCAGGGTAAAGATCCCCCGCTTACTCCGCAAGCGGTTTGGGGAGGCCTTATCCATTGATATGGTCAGCGGGGTGGATTTCCCCAAGGATCTATCCGGCTATGATTTGGTCATCCACTGCGGAGCCTGTATGTTTAATCGGAAATATGTGTTATCTAGAGTTCGCCAGGCAAAACAGCAGGACGTTCCCATCACCAATTATGGAATAACCATCGCCAAATTGACCGGCATTTTAGATCAAGTGGTTTACTAAACTTTTCTGCGGAATTTACTGAAAAAGGGAGAAACTGAGATGTTTCCAGTTTCTCCCCTTTTTATTGGGATCAAAAGTCTTGATGCAGGTTTTCTGCTAAGCAATCCGTCGAAATAGAAGCCCATTTTTCCAACCTTCCCCAATGGGATACAAGAAAATCATCTTTGCTAAAGGTTATTGTCTCTTTTCCTCCATAATCCGGCTTTTTCCCTGAAACCCAGTATCACAAAATTCCGCAGTTGTTTTTTTCCAGGTTCCTCGCTGTTTTGCCGTCAATTGATCCGCATGTTCTAACATATGGTTCCAATACCGTTTGGGCATCATGGTCATCTGACATCGGGGATTGATTCTCCCCTCTACTGCGATAGTCTTGACAAATTGTTTCCATAGGGATGCTATCTCTTTTTCCTCCTCCCCTCGAGCAGGAGGGAGAAAAGAATCAATTTCTAAAAACTTTGCTTGGTAAGGCTCATACCATAACCCCAGCCGGTGGGCCTTATCATATATAAAAAAGCGTTCTTCCGGATATCGGCTGCAAAAGTGATCGGCAATCACAGGCAATACGGAATTTTTGGGCTCTATGACGGATATCAGAACTCCCTGATGCTCCGAAAAGCGCAAAAAACCTTTGATTTTTTGTTCCTCATTCTGCAAATGGACCATAGCCTGCCGGATGGCATGCACGGTGGGATCCGCCAGCCAATTCGTCACCTGTGCGCCATACTGGTATCCCATCCGGATAAATCGGTAAAGGTGCATTTCCTTATCTTCCAAACAGGTGAGAAAAACCGTTTGTATTATTCTTTCCGCTTCCTTGGAAATTTTTCGGCTGAGGGAGGCAAAGACCCGGTCTGCCTGTTGGGGAACTGTTTCTATCCATTTTTCCGGATAAAGCACCCCTTGCGGCGCCTGGTCAGAGAGGATCATAGCTGGGATTTCCTTACGCACATAACTTTCAAAAATACAGCAGAGGAAGCCGTCTAAGCTCCCGTCATATCGATACGCTATCCCTCTTTCAAACATATAATCACATCCTTGGAAAATACATGGAATTTTTTAAAAAAAGGAAAGCTGTTCCCAATTTTTAGAAGGCAAATTCTTTTGATTCTGTTCGGAGATCAAATTTCGAAGGATACTTTCCGGGGTCAGGCGAAGGCCGTCCATCCGTTTCCCAGAACAGGTGATAAAATATTGCGCCCGTTTGAGAACCACACCGATCTTTTTCAGCCCATCAAAATCCAAAGACCTGCTCTTCCTCGCCGTTAAAATCCGTCGGGCGCTCTTGATACCGATTCCCGGGACCCGGAGCAGCATTTCATAGGAAGCCCGGTTGACGTCCACCGGAAACCATTCCATGTGGGAAAGGGCCCAGCAGCACTTGGGATCCACCGCCAGATTGAAGTCCGGGTTGCGGTCGTCCAACAATTCATCCGCCTGGAATCCATAAAACCGCAGCAGCCAATCCGCCTGGTAAAGGCGATGTTCCCGCAAAAGCGGCGGTTTTACGTTCACGGAAGGGAGAAGGGCGTCGCTGGAAACGGGCATATAAGCGGAGTAAAACACCCGCTTTAGCTGATACTTCCGGTATAGGCTCTCCGACAGCTTCAAGATCTGATAATCCGTGTCCGGCGTGGCCCCTATAATCATCTGGGTGCTTTGCCCCGCCGGAACAAAAGATGGCGCATGCCGATACTTGGCCAATTCTTTGGTACTCTGTTCAATTTTGTGAGAAATCATCCCCATGGGCTGAAAGATGGAATGTCTGGATTTATCCGGAGCCAGCAAAGCAAGGCTCTGCTGGGAAGGAAGTTCTATATTGACGCTCATGCGGTCCGCCAACAGGCCAAGCTGGTATAACAGGGCGGGATCTGACCCTGGAATCGCTTTGACATGGATATAACCACGGAAATGGTATTCTTCTCTAAGCAGCCTTAAACAGGTGAGGAGCTGTTCACAGGTATAATCCGGGCTCTTTAAAATGCCAGAACTGAGAAACAATCCTTCAATATAATTCCTACGGTAAAAAGCAATGGTCAGCTCCGCCAGCTCTCGCGGGGAAAATGCAGCACGGGGAATATCATTATTACACCGGTTGATACAATATTTACAATGATAAATACAATAGTTTGTCAACAACACTTTCAGCAGGGAGATGCATCTCCCGTCTGCGGAAAAACTATGGCAGATTCCTCCCACCGCCGTATTCCCCAGTTTTCCCTTCTGCCCTCCCCGGTCCGCACCGCTGGAAGTACATGCGACGTCATATTTTGCTGCATCTGACAATATCGACAATTTTTCCATCAAATCCATAGATCCTTCACCCCCACATTAAGAACAAATGTTCTATCTGTAGTATAACCCCATCTTTATAAAAAGTCAATGCTTTTTCTGAAACAGCCAATAAAAAAACTTTACTTGATTTCCCCTGCCGCCTTTACTATAATAACTAATTGATAAACGATCACAGTAGAGAATAGGCAGTCTTAAAAAAGAAAAAGATATGGGCGGCTCAGAAGGGAATAAATAGGAATGGGTGTAAAAGACGCGAACGGAGGATTCATCCACAACCCTTTCCTTCTTTAACATACTAGATTTCTGGCTATCGTGCAATGGAAAGGTCATCCATGATTTATCTACAAACAATGATGGTCTGACGGCGTAAAAATATATTTTCTTTTTCTTTTATCATTTTATGTACTGTGTTCCTCTTGAAAAGAATTCAGGATAACGGACGAGGTTTCACTATGTCATTATTAAGTGTCAGCAATTTAGAAAAATCTTTTGGTTCTGACCTGCTGTTTGAACATATTTCCTTTGAAATACAAAACAACGACCATATCGGTCTCGTAGGGGTAAATGGGAGCGGAAAGACCACTCTGTTTAAATTACTCACCCAAGAAATGTCCCCTGACGACGGAGACATCTTTTTAAGCAAAGAAGCCCAGATCGGATATATGGAACAGCATGTCTGCCGCAATCTCAACGAGACCGCTTACGACGAAGTACTCACGGTCTTTTCCCATCTGTCCCATATAGAAGAAGAGCTAGAAATGCTCAATATTAAAATATCCAAACAGATGGGCAATTTGGACGCATTAATTGAGCGTCAGGCATCCCTACACGACGCCTTCGTTGCTCAAGGCGGGCTAACCTATAAAAATCGGGCCCGATCGGCTCTTTTAGGACTCGGTTTTGACGAGGCCGCTATGAACCTGCGCATTGGGGCGCTCAGCGGGGGACAAAAAGCCAAATTACAGCTGGCAAAAATGCTGTTAAGCGGCGCAAACTTACTGCTGTTGGATGAACCTACCAACCATTTAGATATCTCTTCCGTGGAATGGCTGGAGGACTATTTAAAAGGATATCACGGGGCTTATCTGGTAATTTCCCATGACCGCTATTTTTTGGATAAAATTACTTCCCGGACTTTTGAATTGGAAAACCACCACCTTACCGTTTATAAAGGCAACTATACCACATACCTCTCCTTAAAAGCAGAGCGCCGTTTGGCTGCCGAACGGGTTTATGAAAACACCAAAAAGGAAATTTCCCGGTTAGAAGGGGTTGTGGCTCAGCAGCGCCAATGGAATCGGGAAAAAAATATCAAAACGGCAGAGAGTAAATTAAAAGTTATCGACCGCCTGGAAAAATCCCTGGTAAAACCTGAAGATACTCCGGATTCTATCCATTTCCATTTTGATATCAAACAGGGCAGCGGTAACGACGTATTGGATGTAGAAGATCTTTCCCTATCTTTTGATGGAAAAAAGCCTTTATTTTCTAATGTAAACCTTCGTGTGCGCAAGGGCGAACGCATTTTTTTGTTAGGTCCCAATGGATGCGGAAAGACATCCCTGTTTAAAACTTTATTACATCAATATCATCCCAATGGCGGCCATATCAAGTTAGGAGTCGGCGTACAGATCGGCTATTACGACCAAATTCAAGCCGGCCTGGATAACAGCAAAACAGTCATTGATGAAATATGGGACCGCCATCCACAAATGACGCAAACCGAGATCCGCAACGCGCTGGCTATCTTTTTATTCCGGGGGGACGAGGTGTTTAAACCAGTCTCTGCACTCAGCGGCGGAGAACGCGCCAGAGTGCTTCTGTTACAGTTGATGATGTCCAAGGCAAATTTCCTGTTGTTGGACGAACCCACTAACCATCTGGATATCGCATCCCGAGAAGCGTTGGAATCCGCCCTGATGGATTATGAAGGAACCCTCCTTGTGGTCTCCCACGACCGTTATCTGATCAATAAGCTGGCCGACCGTATCTATTATCTGGACGCCAACGGCACAACGGAATATATCGGAAATTATGACTCCTATATAGAGCGTATCCGGCAATCCTCACTTTCGGAACCGGAGAAAGCTCCTTCTAGTAAGGGCAATGATTATAAACAACGGAAAGAGAAGGAGGCTCAGCTTCGCAAACTGCGTAACCACCTCAAACGCGCAGAGGAGGCTATTGAAACCCTGGATCAAGAGATCACAGAGCTTAATCAGCTGTTAGATCTGCCTGAATATGCCAGCGACTATGAAAAAGCCATGGAGGTCACTGCACAGATTGAGCAAAAGAAACAGGAACAAGATCGCCTATATCAGCAGTGGGAATCCCTGTCTGAAGAGTTGGAGGAGAAGCAGGCGGTTTGATTCTTTCTTTTTTCATGATAAGCGCAAAAAAGCGCTGGTACGTATCACGCCAGCGCTTTTTATTCTAAATTTTTTGTTTTTATTTCTCAGGGGCTACAAACTCCTGGAGCTGATCCAAAAAATCTTGAGGGACCTCGATATCCTCTTCAATCTGCATCTCCACTGGTTTGGTGAGATCCAAACTGAAAATTCCCATAATGGACTTGGCGTCTACCTTATATTTCTCAGAAAGAACACTGATGGGAAATTCATAATGATTGGCCAGGTTAACAAATTTTTTGACCGTCTCAATACTGGACAAGTTTAGCATCTTGCTATACATATCACATACCTCCAAATTCCAAAATGGTCTCCAACCATTCCATTTCCTCTAATCATAGCAACATTCCCCCAATCGGTCAATATCGAAATAGCATGATATTCCATAGACACTCTTTCAAAAAAGCGGCAAATGTGTCCATGTAAAAACATACGTCTATCTCCAAACCATCTTTTATAGTTCCCTTGTGGAAGGAAGGATATACCTTATGAAATTTTCCTTTATCACGTTAGGCTGTAAGGTCAATCAGTATGAATCGCAAGCTATGGCGGAACTCCTGCAAAAATCAGGATTTTTCCCTGCCAATCACGAAGAGAAAGCCGATATTGTGGTATTAAATTCCTGTACCGTGACGGCAACCAGCGACCAAAAGGTCAGGCAATTGCTCCGCCGGGCCCGCAGGAATAATCCCGATGCTATTCTGATTTTAACCGGTTGTATGCCCCAGGCTTTCCCCGATATCGCCTCCCGTTTTGAAGAAGCGGATATTGTTTTGGGAAATTCCCACCGCTCTTCCCTGATCCCTGCGCTCACTTCTTATCTCTCCCATTCCCAGCGCATTGTCGATATCCGCCCTTATGCACCCAAAGATAAATTTGAAGCGCTGTCTGTCCATGAATTTCACGAAAGGACCAGGGCGTTTGTGAAAATTGAAGACGGCTGCAACCGCTTTTGTTCCTATTGTATCATCCCATACGCCCGGGGAAGGGTTCGTTCCAAACCTTTGGAGGAGCTGCGGCAAGAACTGACCCAATTGGCGCAATCCGGCTACCAGGAAGTGGTTTTAGTGGGAATCAACCTCTCCGCTTATGGGCAGGATCTGGGCCTTCATCTGTGCGACGCTGTGGAGTGCGCCTGTGATATCGAAGGCATCCAGCGGATCCGTTTGGGATCCTTAGAACCGGAACAAATGGACGCTCCGGTAGTAGAGCGCCTTTCTAAACAAAAAAAGCTATGCCCGCAATTTCATCTTTCTCTGCAAAGCGGCTGTGACGAAACCCTTCGGCGCATGAACCGCCATTATCAGACCGTTCAATATGAGGAAATTGTAAAAAATCTACGCCGTCATTTTACCAACAGTGCCATCACTACAGATATTATGGTGGGATTCCCTGGGGAAACAGAAGAGGAATTCGAGCGCTCCTTGGCTTTTGCCAAGCAAATCGGCTTTGCTAAGGCACATATTTTCTGTTACAGCCCCCGGCCCGGCACGAAAGCGGCTAAGGATAAAAATCAGATAACCAATGCCGTCAAAGAGCAGCGCAGCAAAAAAATGTCCGCAGTCTGCCAGGAGACACGCCGCCAATTCTTACAGGAGCAAATAGGAAAACGGGAACAGGTCCTTTTTGAAACCACTTGTCACAATGGATTTTATGAAGGCTATACGGAAAACTATACCCCTGTCCGTGTTTCCAGCCCCATTCCGTTATGTGGAAAAATACTTCCTGTAGAAATGATACAAGTAGAAGGGGAATATTGCCTGGGTAAGTTAGAAAACCAATGATTCCTCGATAGCCTTCCTGAGCTGTATAAAATAGGCCCGCTCTTTTCCACCAAAGAAGAAGAGCAGGCCTATTTTTGTAACACTTTTTTCATATGTTAAAAAGCCGTAGGAATACTGAAAATTCAGTATTCCTACGGCTTTTTATGGTCGAGGTGACGAGATTCGAACTCACGACCTCTACGTCCCGAACGTAGCGCTCTACCAAACTGAGCCACACCTCGAAAGTGATGCCCCCACTTATCAGCAGGGGCATTATGGCTGCCGAACTAGGATTCGAACCCAGACAAACAGAGTCAGAGTCTGCTGTGCTACCCTTACACAATTCGGCATCGACATCAGCAACGATATTTATTATATCTGTTTTTAGAAAAATGTCAACCCTTTTTTTACAAAAAAAGAAACTTTTTATCCCTTGTTGGTATCCTAATAAAATCAGCGGCCTTTTTTAACATCACAACCCCTTTTTCTGTTTTGATTCCCTTACCTCTTTTCCAGTCAACTGTGCACCGTACTATCCAAATCTATTGACAAATTGTAAACAAAGTCTTATAATCGGCTAGAACTGGTCCTACCAATTTAGTACTATGAAAACCCGGAGGAAACCCATGAAACTTTTAAGGCAATTTATGCTCATCCTGCTGATCTCCTTTGTGGGAGAAATCTTAAAAACAATAATTCCTTTGCCCATTCCGGCCAGCGTATATGGACTTGTCCTGATGCTGGTTTGTCTTTGTACCGGTATCCTGCGCACATCCCAAGTACGGAAAGCAGCCTTCTTTTTTATCGAAATCATGCCGGTCATGTTTATTCCCGCCGCAGTGGGACTGGTAGATTCCTGGGCAAGTTTGCAGCCGGTATTTTGGCCCGTTGCAATCATCACCGTCGTCACTACTATTTTAGTTATGGTGGTGACCGGCCGCGTTACCCAATCTGTCATTCGTCTGGAAAGGAGAAAAAAAGATGAATGAATTTTTTCAAGACTCGCTCTTTTTTGGCGCTGCAATCAGTTTGCTGGCCTATGAAATCGCTTTGCTTTTGAAAAAGAAATTCCGGCTGGCCATTCTAAACCCATTACTAATTTCCGTAATCGCCGTGATCGCTATTAACCTGATTTTACACATTGATTACGATACGTATAATCTTAGCGGACAATATCTATCTTACTTACTCACTCCTGCTACGGTTTGTTTGGCAGTACCTCTATACGAACAACTGACCTTACTCAAAGAAAATTGGAAAGCCGTAGTATGCGGCATACTGGCAGGAGTACTTGCCAGTATGGCCGGTGTTTTTGCTCTTTCCAAAGTTTTTGGCCTCAGCCATGAACAATATGTCACTCTCCTTCCTAAATCCATTACCACTGCAATCGGCATGGGGATATCTGAAGAGTTGGGAGGTATTGTCACCATTACCGTCGCCGTTATTGTGATTACCGGCATTCTTGGAAACGTCATCGCCGATATTGTTTTTAAATTATTCCGGATCAAAGAACCTATCGCCAAAGGATTGGCATTGGGAAATTCCGCCCATGCGATTGGCACTGCCAAGGCTATGGAATTGGGAGCTGTGGAAGGCGCCATGAGTAGCCTCGCTATTGCAGTAGCAGGCCTATTGACCGTGTTAACCGCTTCTATATTCGCCCAATTTATGTAAAGGAAAGGATTATCTATGGAACGTCAGCTCATTCTTACCATAGGCAGGCAATATGGCAGCAATGGCCACGAGATCGGCGTTAAACTGGCCCAATATCTACATGTGGAATGTTATGATAAAGCAAAACTCATACAGATTTCCAAAGGGACCGACCACTATGAAGAAATGAAAGCTTTCTATGAAGAGCGTCCCGTAAACAGCCTGTTATTCGCCATCAGCATGAATCAAATTCAGCCGCATTCCCATGAAATCCCTTTTACCAGAATTCAGCAGTTGTTTCAAGAAAAGAGCGGAATTCTCATCGGCCGCTGCGGCAATGCTATTTTTCGGAAAAATCAGCGGGCTGTTCGTATCTTTATCCATGCCGATCCGGACATTCGGCAACAGCGCATCGCCCAATGGGAACAGATTTCCCTTAAAAAGGCCGCCCGCCGTATGCAGGAGGTGGATGAAGAACGTATGGCGTTCCACCGGTATTTCGCCAACGAATGCTGGGGGCAGGCAGACCGGTATGAAATTTGCCTGGATAGCGGGATTTTAGGGGTGGACGGCTGTGTGCAAACGATAATAAACTATCTGCGTGGGAGGGGATTGCTTGCCTAAGAAAATAATGGTAAAATCAAATCAGCCGGAACGACGCGCTTATGACGTGGTATTGTCTTTTTTTAAGCAGCAAATCAAAGAGGGGAATTTGTCTCTTGGGGATAAACTGCCCTCTGAGCGAACTTTAATGGCTCAATTGAATTTAAGCCGTAACTCCGTTCGCGAAGCCTTGCGCCAATTGGAGAATATGGGGTTTGTCCGCAGTGTTCATGGACAGGGCAGTTTTTTGATCAATCACGCAGGAGAAGGATTTTCCTCTATTTTTTCTATGCTGCTGTTGCTGCATCAAACGGATAAAATGGAATTTTTTGCTTTGCGTGAAAGTCTGGAAACCGCAGCTTTTTCCCATGCAATCCACTTCCCCTCCCGGAAAGCCATAGAAACCATGGATCAGGCAGTATCCGCTATGGAACAAGCCCTTAATCAGGAGCAAATGGAGCAAGCGGAAGCCTCTTTTCATCAGGCTTTGATTGCCGCTGGCGAAAATCAGCTGTTCCTCATGATTATGGACGCTTTATCTAGTTTAGATAATATGTACCGGAAAGAGACATTATCCCATCTGGACGCCGCTGTCTGCGGCCCTCTGCTCCAAACGCATCGGGATTTGGTGCAAGCCTTGCGGACCGGCAGTGAAGAAAGCGGACGCGCAGCCTTACAAAGGCATTTTCAATTGATTGGATTTTCTGATTCCCCTGTTTCCCATGGTTGATTTATAAAAATGGCTATTCTATAATAAAAAAGGAGCATATGGATGCGTTTATTTGTGGCTATCTTGTTTTCGGATTCCGTGACAGAGCAGCTTTTTCGTGGGTTGGTATCCCTCAGACAACAAAGTATACAGGGAAATTTTTCCCGCCGGGAAAACCTTCACCTGACCCTTGCCTTTTTAGGGGAAACCCATCAAACGGAAGGGGCCAAGCGGGCTATAGACGCGATCGTTTCCCCCGCTTTTTCCCTCTCCATCAATCGTTTAGGACGTTTCCAGCGTCCAGGCGGAGACATTATGTGGGTAGGGATTCCCGGGAATCCCCATTTGTCCGCCCTGCATCAGCAGCTTTCCTCCGCTCTCAGGGAAGAAGGCTTTTCATTGGAAAAAAGGGAATACCGTCCCCACTTGACGTTAGGGCGCCAAGTTCTGTTGGATCCTTCTTTTCATTGAAAAAAATGGGAAACCCAATATTTGCCCATCCAGACGTCTGTAACCAAAGTAAGCCTGATGAAATCGGAACGTATTCAGGGAAAGTTAACCTATACGGAGCTCCATCATCAGCTATTATCCTAATAGATTTTGATTTTATGTTTCAAGGAGGATTTCTATGCCCTGCATTCAAACCAAAGTAAATGTTCCCATTAGCCCAGAAGTAGAAAAATCCTTAAAAGAAAAGCTGGGACAAGCGATCACCAATATTCCCGGCAAAAGCGAAAATTGGCTGATGCTGACTTTTGAGGACAACGTCCATTTGTATTTTCAAGGAAACGGTACGGAACCTGCGGCTTTTGTAGAAGTAAAGATTTATGGGAAAGCCAACCGGACAGCCTATGATAAGATGACGGCGGCCGTTACTGATCTGCTTCACCAGGAACTGTCTATTTCCCCTTCCCGTATTTATATAAAATATGAGGAAACAGAGTATTGGGGTTGGAATGGAAGTAACTTCTAAAAAACATTGC
>CAJFUH010000135.1 GCA_904420155.1 uncultured Clostridia bacterium | reverse complement strand
GAGATGATACAGGATGGCCGGGTATTTCCCTGTTTTGGAGGATCGGCTTTACAGGATCAGGGAGTGGAAGAATTCTTAGCGGCCATGCATACCTTGGTACAATGGAGGAAAGAGGATCACGGCAACGATAAATTTTGCGGACGGATCTACAAGATTCGTCATGACCGGCAGGGACGTCGGATAGTTTTTTTAAAAGTAGAACAGGGTCTGCTGCGCGCAAAAGAAGAGATTATCGTCCCTTCCGGGCAGGAAAAGGTGGATGAGCTGCGCATCTACCAGGGAGAGAAGTTTACGACGGTGCAACAGGTTTCCGCAGGGGATCTGTGTGCAGTGATAGGGCTTTCCAAGGTTACTCCCGGGGATAGCGTGGGCGCCCGGCTTTTCCATCAGCCATCTCAGCTTGTTCCCATGATGGCTGTTCGCGTACAGGCAGGGAAGGAAGTACCTGTTCAGGCACTGCTTTCCGCCCTGCGCCAATTGGAAGAGGAAGATCCTTTATTGGGGGTAGAATGGAATCAACAGTTGGAGGAAATCCATATTTCCATTATGGGAACGATCCAGCTGGAGGTATTGCAGCAGGTTTTGAGGGAACGGTTTGGCATAGAGGTCTCTTTTGGCCAATGTGAAATTGTCTATCGGGAGACTATCTCTTCTCCCGTGATAGGATACGGCCATTTTGAACCCCTCCGACATTATGCCGAAGTACATGTACGGTTGGAACCAGGTCCACGGGGGAGCGGAATAACTTTTTCCTCTGAATGTCCTACAGATGTCTTGGAAGGAAATTACCAGCGCCTCATTCGGACCCATGTTATGGAGAAAGTACACAAAGGGGTGCTCACAGGCTCCCCGTTGACCGATGTAAAAGTGGTTTTACTCACTGGGAGGGCCCATCCCAAACATACAGAGGGAGGAGATTTTCGGGAAGCGACTTATCGGGCGATTCGACAGGGTCTTATGCAGGCGAGCAATATACTGCTGGAACCCTATTACCGATTTCGTTTAACAGTCCCTGCCTCACAGGTGGGTCGAGTGTTGTCGGATATCCAACGGATGCGGGGTGTATTTGAACCGTTGGAACAGGGGGAATCCTCTGTGACTGTACGCGGAAGGGGACCGGTGTCCCAGTTTTTGAATTACGGCCGGGAACTTTCCTCTTTTACTGGAGGAAAAGGATCGATGAGTTGCCAATTTGACGGATATGAACCTTGTGAAGAAGCTCAGGAAGTTATCGAGGCCAAAGGATATCAGCCGGAACGGGATAGGGAAAATTCACCAGATTCTATTTTTTGCGCCAAAGGAGCGGGATATCTGGTTAAGTGGAATCAAGTAGAGTCCTGCGTCCACTGTCCCAAGATATCCATAAAGAATTAGCAATAAGAAAAAGAATTGATATCCTACTTTTTCCTGTTAAAATAAAAGGGAGAAACTTGAAGTTTTGTTTACAGATTGAGCATGATAAAAACAGCGAAGGCAGAAAATAATTGGAGGAATAGAATATGATAGCCTTGATTACCGGAGCCAGCTCAGGAATAGGGAGGGATATGGCTCATGTGCTCAGCGAACAGTATGGCTGTGATTTGATTTTAGTGGCCCGCCGAATGGATCGGCTACAGGAATTAAAAAAGGAGCTTCCCACCCGGGTACAGGCGGTGGCGTGCGATCTTTCCCGAGAAGAAAACTGTAGAAAATTGTATGACAGGTTGCGGAAAAAGCAAATTGATATTTTGGTCAATAATGCGGGGTTTGGCCTTTTTGGGGCGTTTGATGAGGCCGACCTAGAGCGGGAAATGCAGATGATCGATACCAACATCCGGGCGGTGCATATTTTGACCAAACTTTTTTTAAGGGATTTCTTAAAAAGAAATAAAGGATATATCCTAAATGTGGCGTCCTCAGCTGCTTTTGTACCGGGGCCATTGCTATCCAGCTATTATGCATCCAAAGCCTATGTGTTGCGCTTGTCAGAAGCGATCCAGGAAGAACTCCGCCGCAGAGGAAGCCGGGTTACGCTGACTGTATTGTGCCCGGGTCCAGTAAATACAGAGTTTAATCAGGTGGCAAAGGTGAAATTTGCAGTGCCGGGCCTTTCTAGCCGGAAGGTGGCACAGTACGGGGTACAGGCGATGTTTCGGCGCAGAAGGGTTGCGGTTCCTGGCATGATGATGAAAGTGGTGCACATAGGCCGAAGGTTTTTACCGGAACGATTTAATGTGTGGGCATGCTACTATATGCAAAAAAGAAAACAGAATCGGTAGGTTTTGATTGAGCGGCAGGAGGTTTCTTTGCCGCTTCATTTTTTAGAGGATTTTTCCGGAGATGCCCTTTTAAAGAAAAGTAGTGATTTCAAGGGAAACAAAACCTCTAATTGTGCGGTTAATTTCTCGCAGGTTTTCTCTCTCGGTTTCGTCATGGTTGGTCGCGCCTTCCTGCTCGTAGGCATAGAAAAAGGGCAGTTGATTTTTCTCGGCCGCCCTTACAGGTGGTTATTTAGTTTTTACTGTGTACGGCTCGATAAATTCCCATTTACCTAAGTAAAAACATCATTATTTTTTAGCTTTTTTGTTGATGTATCTGCTGATTATAATAAGGGTGACGATAATTACAATCACAAATAGCAATCCAAACGGAAGCATATCATTTTCATTCATCAAACCAGAGTCCACTCTATATCCCAAATACGCCATAATGCAGAGCATAAAACAACATATTATACATAAAACTCCCACAGCTTTGCACAATTTCTTTTCGTCATATTTCTTTTGCTCATCTTTAGACAATGTATGATAGCCAGCTATTAACCATTTTCCTTTTCCGTTAAACAAAAAAATACTTATGATTAAGAACAGCAAAGCTACAACAAGAATAATTATTTCAGCTATCATAAGAATACCTCCTGCTGTTGTTTCTTACAATCTTAGATTTATTTTAGAATATCCCCATGCCAATTTCAAGGCACGGGGATGCTCTAAAATATGTTTTCGTCAAACTTCTGTGATTTCTGTTCTCAACACTTATCTTGAAAAGGGACCTCGGAGATATCAATTTGACAAGGAATGGAAGAAAATGTTAATATTGAAATGAAAATCTATAACAGATTCATAATCAGGTTTACTTTAGTTATTGTATTTACCAGCTTGTACAAAGACATGATCTGACAACGGTTGCAGTCCTATATTGACAAACGCTGATTTAATATGTTATTATATTAGCACGCTAAAGCGAAAGAGGGAATATTGTGAAAAAATATTGTAATATCACGCCGGAAGGGACGAGAGATTTACTGTTTGAAGAATGTATCGCCCACCGGAATGTAGAACATATGCTGGCCGCTGTCTTTGAATCCAGAGGGTTTCAGGAGGTAATTACCCCCGGATTAGAATTTTTTGATGTATTTTCTTTGGAATGCGCGGGTATTCCACAAGAATCCATGTATAAATTGACCGATCACAAAGGGAGATTGTTGGTACTGCGGCCGGATTCCACTTTGCCGATTGCCCGCATGACTGCGACCCGCCTACAGAATGAAGGCAAGCCGCTGCGTTTGTATTATACTCAGACCGTCTATCGGAATAATCCCAGCCTTATGGGGCGCAGCGATGAAGTCATGCAGACTGGAATTGAATTGCTAGGGGCCAGCGGAAAGCGGGCGGATCTGGAAGTTATGGTGACCGCAATTGAGGCGTTATCCCGCTGTGTGCCCGATTTCCGTATGGAATTGGGACACGCCGGATTTTTCCGTTCACTGGCAAACCAGTTGCCTATTAGCGACGAAATCAGGGAAGATATCCGCTTGTCTATCGAATCAAAGAATTATTCCGCGTTGGATACTATTTTGGACCGGTTGGAACAAACGCCTGAGGTTTTAGCGATCCGCCGTTTGCCCCGTCTGTTTGGTGGAGAGGAAGTCTTGCAGCAAGCTGCTGAGCTGTGTCCCAGTGAAGATACAATGCGTACGCTGGATTATTTAAAGGAACTATACTTGGCCCTGCGAGAAATGGGATTAGGAGAAAAGCTGATTATTGACCTGGGATTGGTACAGAGAAATGATTATTACAGCGATATTGTGTTTAGCGGCTATGTGGAGGGTTCTGGAGATGCAGTGCTGACTGGAGGACGTTATGATCATCTGTTGGAGGCATTTGGAGCGCCCATGCCGGCAGTAGGGTTCGGTATTAATGTGGACGCCCTCACCAAGCTGATGTTGGAAAGCGGCAATGTACAAACGAGGAAGCCGGCGGACGTTTTAGTCCATGGAGACGACGGCTTTGAAATGAAAGCGCTGAAACATTCGGCGTTTTTGCTCAAGGGTGGGCTCCGCTGTGAAAACAGTGTGTTTACCGATCGGCAAGAAGCTTTGCAATATGCGCGTAAAAAGAGGATCCCCCGTGTGGACTATGTATCAGATCATATTGAGACAGTTTCCGTTTGGGAGAAAGGCGGTAAGGGATGAAACCATTGCGGATTGCCCTGACAAAGGGACGGTTGGAAAAGGATACCGTAGATTTATTTGAAAAGATGGGACTAGATTGTTCTGCTGTGCGGGAGAAGGGAAGGAAGTTGATTCTTCCTGTGGGCAGCGGTGAGATTGAAGCAGTGTTGGCCAAAGCTGCCGATGTCATTACCTATGTGGAACATGGAGTTTGTGATTTGGGCGTTGTGGGAAAGGATACCATTCTGGAACATGGAACAGGATTTTATGAGATTTTGGATCTGGGTTTTGGAAAATGTAAATTTGCTTTGGCAGGCCCGAAAGGAAAGGATTTCTTTTCAGGGTACGCCACTAAAACCATTGCTACCAAATATCCCAATGTGGCGAGAACCTACTTTGAAGGAAAAGGAATGGATGTCCGCATTATAAAAATAGAGGGTTCCGTAGAACTGGCCCCCCTATTGGGGCTTTCCGACGCCATTGTCGATATTGTGGAGACAGGATCGACCTTGAAAGCAAACGGGCTGGAAGTAATCGACGAGGTCACTCCCATTTCCGCCCGGCTGATCGCAAACGTAGCCAGTTTGAAATTGCGGAAGGCGGAAATTGAATCCCTGATTGCGCGGATGGAAGAAGCCAAAAAAATTTCCCAAGAAAAATAAAGGAGGAATCCCATATGATTTCATATGTAAAAGCGGATGGCAGTGCAGAACGCGCTTTGATCGCCCAATTGCGCGCGCGAAGCGGAGAAGTAGATAAAAAAGTGACGGCGGCTGTAACAGAGATTTTAGATTCCGTGCGGCAACGCGGGGATCAGGCGGTGCGGGATTATACCATCCGATTTGATGGAAAAGCGCCGGAACAGGCGGAAATCAGCAGTGATGAGTTGCAGGATTCCTTGACGCAAAGCGACCCTCAGCTTGTGGAATCCCTCCGGCGGGCTGCGGAGAATATCCGGTCGTTTCATGCCCGTCAGAAGCAGCAAAGCTGGTTGACTACGGAAGATAACGGCGTAATGATGGGCCAGAGAGTGCGGGGACTGGCCTGTGTGGGCATTTATGTCCCTGGAGGGACAGCCGCTTATCCTTCTTCCGTGCTGATGAACGCAATTCCCGCCAAGATTGCGGGGGTAAAAGAAATCGTTATGGTAACCCCTCCGGGAAAAGATGGGAAACCAAATCCGGATATCATGGCCGCCGCGGCGATTGCCGGAGTAGATCGGGTATTTCTGATGGGCGGGGCGCAGGCGGTAGCTGCGCTGGCCTATGGAACGGAGACGGTTCCCAAAGTGGATAAAATTGTGGGGCCGGGGAACATCTATGTAGCCACAGCGAAACGTTTGCTGTATGGTACGGTAGATATTGACATGGTAGCAGGTCCCAGTGAGATTCTGATTGTAGCGGATGAGACGGCTGACCCTAAATTTTTAGCGGCCGATCTTATGTCCCAAGCGGAACATGACGTGTTAGCTTCCGCCATTCTGTTGACTCCCTGTGAGGAATTGGCGCAGAAAACCATAAAGGAACTTGAGATACAGTGTAAAGCCCTTTCCCGCGCGGATATCATCGGGAAGTCTTTGCAGGACTATGGCGCTGTGATTGTCTGCCGGGATATGGATGAGGCTGTGGAGTTTGCCAATGAATTGGCCCCGGAACATCTGGAAGTATGTGCAGCTAACCCAGTAGAATACATCGGGCGTTTGGACAATGCAGGTTCTGTCTTTTTAGGGAATTATTCTCCGGAACCATTAGGAGACTATTTTGCGGGACCCAATCATGTGCTGCCCACCAGTGGAACCGCCCGTTTTTTCTCTCCCCTTTCCGTGGACAGCTTTGTAAAAAAATCCAGTTTCATTTATTACACCAAACCGGCTCTTGCCCAGGCTAAGGATGATATCATTAGAATAGCTGAGGCGGAGGGACTGACCGCTCATGCAAACTCCATTAAAGTGAGGTTCTGATATGCCATATACATTAAATAAAAAAATTTCTGATTTACAACCTTACGACCCCATCAGCGGGGAATATCGCATCCGTTTGGATGCCAATGAATCTTTCCTGCCGGTGCCAGCCTCCGTTAAAAAAGCTCTCATGCAGGAAATCTCTGAGATGGCTTTTAATCGGTACCCTGATCCCTGCTGTACAGATTTGTGCAAAGCCTTTGCCGATTATTACTCTATTAAACCAGAATTCGTGACAGCGGGCAATGGATCCGATGAATTAATTTCCATCATTATGCAAGCCTTTCTTATGAAGGGAGAAAAAGTTCTAACGGTAGCCCCGGATTTTTCCATGTACCGCTTTTATGCCTCTTTGTCTGAAGCGCAGTGCGTCACGCTGGAAAAGGGAGAGGATTTGACGGTCAAAGTGGATTCCCTGATTACCTCCTGTATTACGGAAAGTGCGAGAATGATTATTTTTTCCAATCCCTGTAACCCCACTTCCCTGGGGCTGGAAGCGCAGGAAGTGCGCAGGCTGGTCAAATGTGTGAATGCGTTGGTGGTATTGGATGAGGCGTATATGGATTTCTGGGATCAGTCGTTGCTCCAGGAAGTGGAGCAATATGACAATCTCATTATTTTGCGTACCAGCTCTAAAGCTGTGGGGAGCGCCGCTATCCGTTTGGGATTTGCCGTGGCCAATCCCACGATTACCCGCGCGCTGCGTGCGGTAAAATCCCCGTATAACGTCAATACTATGACCCAAGCGGCGGGTATTCATTTGTTTTCCCATAGGGAAGAGCTCCAGCAGGCCAGAGAACAGTTGCTGAGCGCCCGGGATTCCTTATATAAAGAGGTACAGATTTTGGCGCAATCCTATCCGGAGGTTATAC
Source organism: uncultured Clostridia bacterium (assembly GCA_904420155.1). Taxonomy (GTDB): domain Bacteria; phylum Bacillota; class Clostridia; order Oscillospirales; family Acutalibacteraceae; genus CAJFUH01. The sequence goes on along the minus strand of CAJFUH010000135.1, from coordinate 1,125 downwards.
AGCTGTTTCCCACCTGTACCAATTTTATTTATTTTCGATCCCCGAAGGCCAAAGAATTATTTGAGTTCTTCGGAGAGAACGGGGTAGCCGTCCGCTTTATGGGGGACAGCCTTCGTATTACGGCAGGAGCGCCGGAGGAGAACCGAGAGGTTGTCCGGCTGCTGAAAGATTTTTTTAAGAGATGAGGGGATGTCATTGCGCGAAGCCCAATGGAAACGGACAACCAAGGAGACGGATATAGAAATATCCCTTTCTCTGGATGGGGGAAAAGCGGATATCCATACGGGAATCGGCTTTTTTGATCATATGCTGGATGCCTTTGCCACTCATGGAGGTTTTGGGCTTTCGGTGAAAGCAAAAGGGGATTTGCAGGTAGACTGCCACCATACAATAGAAGATACCGGCATTGTATTGGGGCGTGCTTTTTCCCAGGCTTTAGGCGATAAAGGGGGCATCGCCCGCTTTGGTTCTTTTTATGTTCCCATGGATGAAGCGCTGGCCTTTGCGGCTGTGGATATCAGCGGGCGTCCGTTCTTGGTATTTGACGCGTCTTTTCCGGAAGAAAAAGTGGGGGAATACGATAGCTGTATGACGGAAGAATTTTTCCGTGCATTTGCGTTCCATGCCGGAATGACGTTGCACACAAAAATCCTTTATGGAAAGAATACCCATCATATGGTAGAAGCCCTTTACAAAGCGGTGGCGCATGCTCTCAGGCTGGCCGTAGCCAGGGCAAAGGATGGGCAGGTGCTGTCCACAAAAGGCAGTTTGGAATAAAGGGGGAAGGGAATTGATTATTTTACCAGCGATTGATTTAAAGGATGGAAATTGCGTCCGTCTGCTGAGGGGAGATTATGAGACCGCCCATAAAGTCGCGGAAGACCCCGTGAAGACGGCGAAATCTTTTCAAGAGGCCGGGGCTTCCTGGCTACATATGGTAGATTTGGATGGAGCCAAAGATGGTTCTCCGAAGAATAAAGAGGTCATTTTGGAAGTGGCCAAGACCTGCGGACTACAGATAGAGGTGGGCGGAGGTATCCGGGATATACAGACGGTCGCTTTTTATTTGGAGCGGGGAATTTCCCGGGTGATCTTGGGTTCAGCCGCCGTGAGCCATCCGGAATT
>CAJFUH010000134.1 GCA_904420155.1 uncultured Clostridia bacterium | reverse complement strand
GCGTATTGACGTAACGCCGGAACAAGAAAAAGAAAAGACCGATTTCAACATACAAAGTACATTAAAATCGGTCTTAGGTAAACATGGTTGCGGGAGGAGGATTTGAACCTCCGACCTTCGGGTTATGAGCCCGACGAGCTACCGAACTGCTCCATCCCGCGATATTTAGTTTTACTCTTGTCGAGTGCTTTTATATTATAACCCAATCTTCCTTGAATTGCAAGCATTATTTTAAAATTATCTATTTATACGTTTTTTTATCTATTATAAGTTTATTTCTGTTGTTTTATGCCAAACCAATGGAATATAAGGGGCGAATTTTTCTTTTTTATATAGAAGAATCCAGCCCCTTATTAATAAATTTCAGTTTTCCTTATTTAACAGATCCGGATGATAATATCTTCCCTTTTGCAAAGTAGCTCTTTTATATTGGATGGCTTGTACTGGACAAACGTTGATACACGCCAAGCATTGTGCGCAATGATCTTCCCATATAGGATTTCCCTTTGGAAAATCGATATTATTCACCGGACAAATCTCTTGACACAGCCTACAGGAAATACAAGTATCCTGAACCCAAAAATGCTTGGCGTTACAAAGAAACTTTTGACAAGCCAAACCAATTGCTCTTGTTTTCAAAACAGGAAATTTTTCCGGGACTTGGCAAAGAATCCCTTTTTCTTTGCGCAAAACAGCCTGATTGATCTCTTGAATCGTCCGTTCCGCTCTGTCCAGCTTTTCCCGTTGTAAAGAAGGAGAATCCACATCATAGGACAGGATATAATTATTGGGCATGACAATAACGGCCGTGCTATCCAAACGCCAAAATTTTTTCCGTAAAGCAGCCCGCAGGATATTCATGGTATCGCCTGCATTTTCTCCACAAGTACATATAGCAAAGATATATGGATTCAAAAAACACTCAAATCTTAACTTTTCAATAAAATCAATGACAATTCTCGGGGGACTCCACGCATATACAGGAAAAATAAATCCAATTTTTTCTTGTAAGGCTAACGAATATTTCCACTGTTGTTGCCGCATGGCTTGAGAAATGGAAATCAACCGTTCCCCTTGATATCGTGCGATCTGTTTTGCTACATGCAGGGAATTCCCTGTGCCTGTAAAGTAAAAGATCATAATGGCACCCCTTATGTTTTGATCTCAGCGGTTATAGGCTATCATTCATCTTTTTTGTTTTTTCTTTTTTCAATGAGAGAATTTCATCTAAGACAGCTTCCGCTACCTGATCCTTGCTCATTTGTTGTAAAGGTTTTATTTCTGTTTCCGTTATAATCGTTACCACATTGGTATCCGTTTGAAACCCAGCCCCCTCCTGCTTTAAGTTATTGGCTACAATCAGGTCAGCATGTTTCTTTTGAAGCTTCTTGCGGGAATTTTCCAGCATATTCTGCGTCTCCATAGAAAATCCGCATAGGATTTGACCATTTCTTTTATGTTCCCCTAAATATTGCAAAATATCTGGTGTTCGTTCTAGCTCCACCACTGTATTTGTTTCTTGGCTGCTTTTTTTCATTTTCTCTGCATAGACCTTAATCGGCCGGTAGTCCGCTACCGCCGCCGCTTTGATGATAATATCCTGTGCTTCCCACCGTGAGATAACCTCTTCAAACATTTCCTGGGCGCTGATAACTGGGACCACCTGGGTAAACAGAGGAGGGGTTATATTGGTTTGTCCGGTAACCAATGTGACGTCCGCCCCTCTTCGGGCGGCATTTTGTGCCAAAGCATATCCCATTTTCCCACTGGAATGGTTGGTGATATACCGTACTGGATCCATAGCCTCTTGGGTGGGACCCGCCGTTACCAAAACTCGGAGACCCTCCATATCTTTTTCAAAGGCGATCTCCTGTAAAAGGTATTGCAACAAAACATCCGGTTCCGGCATCTTACCAGCCCCCGTATCCCCGCAAGCCAGATAACCCACCGCCGGTTCTACCAATTTCATCCCATAACGCCGCAAAGTTTTGATATTATCTTGGGTAATAGGATTTTCAAACATCCTGGTATTCATAGCGGGAGAAATAATCTTGGGGCATTGGCACGCCAGTACCGTAGTGGTCAGCATATCATCCGCCAGTCCGTGCGCCAATTTCGCAATAACATTTGCTGACGCGGGGGCTACCATGCAGACATCCGCCTTTTTGGCCAGCTCTACATGTTCCACCTGAAATTCAAAGTTCCGGTCAAATGTATCTACCAGGCACTTATTTCCGGTCAATGATTCAAAGGTAATGGGATTGATAAAATTCACAGCGTTGGGCGTCATAATGACATGAACGTCCGCATGTTGCTTTTTTAATGCGCTGGCCAGATAGGCAGTCTTATAAGCTGCTATGCTCCCTGTTACCCCTAATAGAACGGTCTTTCCCTTTAGCAAGATGGTTCCTCCTTTTTGATAATCCCTTTTTTACAGTATTTTCCGAAAACATTTTCTATATTATATCAGAATCCTATAGGTTCGTAAATCTCCCATTTTTTCTCAACATAGGCATAAATTAGGAATTTAGTTTATCCGGTTTCTTGCTTTTCGGATATGTTGCGTATATAATAATAGAAAAATATGCATTGTATCCATTAGATGATGGAACAATAGCAGGAGGTTAAAAAATGAATACTCAGGCAGACAAAACCCGTCAAATGGTGCAAATGGCGCTGTTGGGAGCGATCATCTTAGTGATGGCGTTCACCCCGTTTTTGGGTTATATTCCTTTGGGATTTACCCGTGCCACCATCATTCACATCCCTGTCATCCTCGGTTCTCTGTTGTTGGGGCCTAAAAAGGGCGCTATGTTAGGCGCTCTTTTTGGAATTACCAGTTTAATCAACAATACCATGAATCCAACGGTGACTTCCTTTGTATTTACCCCATTTTATTCTGTGGGGGAAACTCACGGAAATTTTTGGAGCTTGGTTATCTGTTTTGTCCCCCGCATTCTGGTGGGTATCGTCCCCTACTATGTGTACCGGTTGATCCAAAAACTTTTTAAAAACCGGAAGAAAGGGCAGATCGTTTCCCTTTCTTTGGCGGGATTGGCAGGATCCCTTGTGAATACTCTTCTGGTTATGAATTTTATTTTTCTGTTTTTCAGCCAGGGATATGCACAGGCCAATGAAGTTTCGATAGACGCGCTTTATGGGTTCATTTTAACCATTATCGGTATGAACGGAATACCTGAAGCTATCGTTGCCGCCTTGCTAACCGTTGCCCTTGGAAAAGTGCTATTGACGCTGCAAGAGAAAAAGAAACTATAAAAGGTTTCACAACACGAAAAATGGGGTAACATATTATGATTATTGCAATTGATGTGGGAAACACCAATATTGTATTGGGTTGCCTAAATAGCCAGACATCCATCCACTTTACGGCGCGGATGTCCACCGACCGTTTTAAAACCAGCGATGAATACGCGGTTGCTATCAAACAGATTTTAGAACTGAATCACGCCGACCTCTCTAAGATCGAGGGAGGGATTATCTCATCTGTTGTCCCAGCCCTCTCTACCGTATTACAAGATGCTATTGAAAAAATCACTGGACATCGTCCCCTTGTGGTGGGAAGCGGGCTGAAAACGGGCTTAAATATTTTAATTGATAATCCCGCCCAGCTTGGCAGTGACTTAGTGGTAGATGCTGTCGCCGCCATTGCTGCATATCCCAAGCCCATTATGATTTTTGACATGGGCACCGCTACCACTCTTTCCGTCATTGATTCCAAAGGAAATTATTTGGGCGGTATGATTATCCCAGGGATTTCCTTAGCTTTGGAGGCCCTCTCCAGCCGTACTTCCCAGCTTCCCCGTATTCGTTTGGATACTCCCAAAAAGCTGATTGGAAGCAATACGATCGATTGTATGAAGAGTGGAACAATTTATGGGAATGCCTCTATGCTGGACGGCATTATAGACCGTGTAGAAAAAGAATTGGGGGAGTCTCCCACGGTAGTAGCCACTGGAGGTCTCTCCCGGAGTATTGTCCCTTATTGTGAACGGAAAATCATTTGTGACGATAACCTGATGTTAAAGGGGTTGTTTATCCTCTATCAGAAAAATCAAAAATAGAACCTATGATATCTAGAAAAAGGGAACCTGTATGATTGATACAGGTTCCCTTTTTTATTCGCTATGAATCTTTACCCATATAATCTCACCCGAAAAGATTGGAAAAAATCTCTGACCCCTTTGATTCCCAATCCTCCGTCAGGCTTTCCCAGGGGATATCTTCCAGATATTGCTGTCCCCACTCTTGCACCGAACTCCATAGGCTGTCTGTCTGTAGGAATAATTTCCCCTCTTGGATAAAGCACTTCTGAATATTAAGCAACTCTCCCCATTTGCCTAACGGCTCTTTGATACAGGAAACAGGAAGATACAAGCAATCTTGATCTATATACATCCCATCCGGTAGATGATTTTGTATCATCTGCAACCCCCACTGTGGAGGAACAGATAATTTACCCGCTTTCATTTGTAAAAACTGTATAACAAAAAGTTGGTTATCTGGATCAAACTCTATTTGAAGGCGAGCGGTAACCCCCACGGATATGCCGTAAACCGAACAGGACGCATACAAACCCGCTTGGCCCTCCTGGTTTCCAAGCGTCATATAAAGGCTATGGAGCTGAATTTTTTCTTCCACTCCCTGAGACTGTTTCTCTTCCATGAGATAAGCCAAAAAGCCGTTGAGCTCTTGCTCATTAATTTCTGTCTCCTGACCTGTCCCTACCGTAGTTGCCACTTTGGACAAGAGATCCTGGGAGGCGGCAGCCTGATACTTTCCCCGATAATCATCCTGCCGAATCAGAAAAAATAAAACCGATACGATAATGAGAAGGAAAAAAACAAGAACAATACTGATAATCCCAAGTTTCTTTCCTATACGCAAAGGTCCACCGCCTCTTTTCTCTGATGTAAATTATTTTAGCTCTACAATAGTCACCCCGTTCTCGCCTTCTCCAAATGTGCCCAGGCGGTAACTTTTCACACTGGGATGACGGCGCAGATGTTCCTGTACCGCCTTACGCAGCACGCCGGTTCCTTTCCCGTGAATCACCGTCAGCATATGGATGCCGGAAAGCAACGCCCCATCAATAAAGTTATCCAGATCCAAAAGCGCTTCTGAAGCTGTTTCACCCCGAAGATCCAGTTCCCTCATCACAGGGGCCTCCGCGCGACTGCGGACGGTTCGGGTCGTGGAACCCACTTGTTTTTTCGCCTGTTTCTTTTCCAGCAGGCGAAGATTTTCCACCGGCACCCTGGTTTTGATGATCCCGGCCTGCACCAGCACATTGCCGGAAGTATCCTCTTCTTCCAATACGGTTGCACTCTTATCCAGGTCAACGATCAGTACCTCGTCCCCCACTTTTAATTTCCGTGGCAGGACATAAGCCTCCTGTTCTCTTTCTTTCACTGGATCCGCATCGTTTTCCATAGCGCGCAGCCCCGCTTTTAAACGGGCTTTGGTCTGGGCGTCGGCCTTTTTCTTTTGCCGGCGCAAATCATCCAACTCATTAAGCAACGCGTCTGTCTGAGCGCGGGTACGGGCCACCAAATTGCGTGCCTCTACCCTGGCACGCTCCAGTTCCGCTTCGCACTGGCGTTCGATCTGTTCTTTCTTCTCCTGAGCCTCCCGCTTTGCCTTTTGGGCCTCCGCACTAAGCCGCATCGCCTCCTGGCGCTCCGATTCTAGTCCCTGCCGGCTCTGCTCTAAATTTTGTACCACATCTTCGAAGCGGGTGTTTTCTGCGGACACCAACTCCTTCGCGCGCTGTACAATTTGAGGCGGCATGCCCAACCGTTCGGAGATAGCAAACGCGTTGGAACGCCCCGGCACGCCAATGAGCAAGCGGTAAGTGGGGCGAAGGGTGGCTACATCAAATTCACAGCATCCATTTTCCACCCCCGGGGTCTGCAACGCATAGGCTTTCAGTTCCGCATAGTGGGTGGTTGCCGCAATACGGGCCCCTTTCTTACGTAAAGCTTCCAAAATCGACATGGCCAAAGCCGCCCCTTCGACAGGGTCAGTACCCGCTCCCAACTCATCCAGCAATATCAGGCTGTGTTCTCCTGCCTGCTCTAAGATATGGATGATATTCATCATATGCGCGGAAAATGTGGATAATGACTGTTCGATACTCTGTTCGTCCCCGATATCCGCCAGCACCTGCTGGAAAATAGACAGCCGGCTGTTGTCCGCCGCAGGGATCATTAGGCCGCACATCGCCATTAACGTAAGCAGTCCCACGGTCTTAAGGGAAACGGTCTTGCCTCCGGTATTCGGGCCTGTAACGACCAGAGTATCAAAGTGAATGCCCAATTCAATATTGGTGGGCACCACCTTTTTGGGATCAATGAGAGGGTGTCGGGCTTTTTTCAGCTCGATTTCCCCCGTATCGTTCATAATCGGTACGGTCGCTTTCATCTGATAAGCCAAACGAGCCTTGGCAAACAATACATTGAGTTCTACCGCGGCCTGGTATCCTTGGACAATGGAATCAGCAAATGAACCGGCTTCCACGGACAGTTCCATAAGGATCCGTTCTATTTCCGCCTCTTCTTTGGATTTCAACACCTTGATATCGTTATTGGCCTCTACCACGCCCATTGGTTCCACAAAAACCGTAGCCCCGCTGGAAGAGGTATCGTGTACCAATCCGGGCACTTCGCCCCGGCACTCCGCTTTTACCGGCACGACAAAGCGCCCGCCGCGGATCGTGACAATGGGATCCTGCAAATATTTCTGATAGCTGGGGGAACGGATCATCTTATCCAGTTGTTCCCGCACACGGGAAGAAGCCGCCCGGATTTTTCTGCGGATATCCGCCAGCGCCTGGGAGGCGTGATCCGACATCTCCTCTTCGGATACAATGGCCTGGGCGATGCGGTCCTCCAGATATTTATTGGGGGACAGCGCTTCAAACCTCCAGTCGATAGAGGTCTCCACGCCAATGGAGCGTTTGCGCCATTCCGTAAGGGAACGCAGCACTCGCAGCACTTCAGCGATAGACAGCAGCTCCCGCATGGTGAGCATACCGCCGGCCTCGGCACGGCGCAGCGCGTTGGTCACATTGTGAAATCCGCCAAAGGAGGGGCTTCCAAAACGCCCCATCAGCATATAGGCGTCGTCGGTTTCCTGCAATTGCAGTTTCACTTCATATAAACCAAAGGAGGGCTCTATCTGAAGCGCCAACTGGTAGGCGTCGTCACAGGTCGTCTCCTTTGCCAGCATCTGGAGCACCTTATCCAGCTCCAATGCCTGAATATGTTTCTTTTGTTCCATACTATTCCTTTCCTTTGCAGGGGAAAGCCCAAAGAATCCGATCTGACACCGGCTGGCCTTATCATTCCATCGTATTGGTTTCCCCTGGAATATCCTCTGTAAGAAAAAGCAATTGAGAGGATATCTTTGTGGCGATTCGAAAACAATCTACCGGGATATCCCCTCGTCCATATAAATCAAACTCTTGGAAAAGCCATTCTTTGGAGCGGTTGCTCTTTTCGTAAGTACTTGAAGGGATCCTTTGCTTTCCAGCATCTTATTTGATCCCTTGAAAATTGCCCAATCAACCATTTGAAAAACTTTCAGGAAATAAGTGATGGTAAAACTGTAGGGTGGCAAACCCCCGGTCCAATTGAGAAAGCAAATAGCGCTCTGAAAGATAGGCCAACCGTTTTCTTCCCGCCTTCGGCAGGGAAAACGCAAATAATTTAGAAAAATCCGCATATACCGTATGGCGCAGCGCCGTAGTCACGCCGCGGTTCATACAAAGCCCCTGGGACTGCTGGGTCTTGCGGTAACAGTTTCCGCAATAGAGTATTCCCTGGCCAGGCAAAAAATACATCTCGTCCGCTTCGTAACCCCCGCACTCCTGACAACAAATCAAGTTGGGCATATAGCCCGCCAGTGAGAGCATCCGCATTTCCACCGCCGCTTTGATCAGCAGCGCCGGGCGTTTGCCATTAGACAGGAAATACAGCCCGTTGAGAATCAGGCGCAAAAAATCTCCCGCCTCCGCATTTTCTGGAGCCAGAGCGATAGCCAATTCGCAAAAATACTGCGCCAAGGATAGCTTTTCCATATCCTGCCTCAAAGGGAAAAAAACTTCCTCCGGCTGCGCTTCATCAATGACGTATGTATCCCGTCCCTTGTAGATGGAGAGGCGGGAGTAGCATAATAACTGGGTGGAAGAGGCGCTCCGGCTTTTCATCCGTTTGGCCCCTCGCACAAAAGCGCGCAGGATTCCCTCTTCCCTGGTCAGCACCGTCACCAGACGGTCGCTTTCACCGATATTCTGTTCTTTGACGATCAGGCCATCGGTATCGATCTGCATTGCCTTCCTCCTGTTGCGGATGGGTATCCTGCCGCTCTTTTGCCGCTCGGTATTCTAAATAATCCAGGACGCTGCCCGTCCTTTGAAACGCTTCCCACGCTGTCTTCTCGTCCATTTTAAATCCCCCAATTCAGAACTGATTTCTGTTATCAGTATTGACGGATTTCTCCCATCCTATTGAAGGAAAATTTTTGAACCTGTCGCCGTGTTTCGTGGAAAAACGGTAAAATCATAAATCAATTACAAATCAAAGTCTTTTTTGTCAAATCCAAAATTTTTCAAGAGGCCTTCCCTGTTTCGCCAATCCTCTTTCACCTTGACCCATAGCTGAAGGTTGATTTTACAGCCGAAAAACCGTTCCATATCTTCCCTGGCATAACTTCCTACCTTTTTCAGCATGGCCCCTTTTTTTCCAATGATAATCCCTTTATGGGTATCCCGTTCACAATAAATAGTGGCGTCTAAATCGGTAATTCCGCTGCCGTCTTCCCGTTCATGCATCCGTTCCACGGATACCGCTACCCCGTGCGGGACTTCCTTATCCAGCAAACGGAGCAGCTTTTCCCGGATGATCTCTGCCGCCAACACCCGTTCCGGCTGATCGGTAAGGGCGTCATTTTCAAAGAAATGCCCTCCCGGCATAGCCAGTTGTTTCAGTTCTTCGATTAAGTCCGGAAGGCCGTCTTTGGTCTCTGCTGAAACCGGTACCACCGCCTGAAAAGTAAAATGTCTGGTAAATTCTGAAATCTGCTCCATTAAGATGGACTTATCTTCCAGCAGGTCGATCTTATTGATCGCTAAAATCGCCGGCAAGCCCATCATCTGGAATTTTTTCATCAAATCCTCTTCTGCAGGAGCAATTTTATGCCCGGCCTCTACCACCAGCAGGCAGGCGTCCACCCCCGCTACCGATTCGCTCACCGATTTGACCATATAATCCCCCAACCGGGTACGCGGCTTATGAAGCCCCGGGGTATCAATAAACACCAGCTGAGTCTCCTCCTGGGTCAATATCCCCATAATACGGGTACGGGTGGTCTGGGGCTTGCTGGATACAATGGCCACTTTCTGGCCCAGCATCCCATTTAATAACGAGGATTTCCCCACATTGGGCCTCCCCACAATTGCAATAAACGCGCTTTTTTCCTGAATCTGTTCTGCCATAGATACTCCTTTAGCGGAGAAAGCAAATTCTTCCCCCGCTCTCCTATTTTTTATCAAATATCGATATGCTGCCTAATATGCCGGATCAGCCTTCCGCATCTTGATCTTCTTCCCTTTTGATAACAGAAAGCTTTTTTCTTCTCTTCCGAAAGGCGTTGCGTATTCCAATAGGCCCCCAGATCACATAACACAAAGCCAATACCAGCGACAGCGCAAGCAACACCGCCATATAAGGCTTGTCCGTAAAATAGATCCACATGCGCACAAATGCCGCAGGCTGCCAAAACAGGCAAATACCTACGGCAATGGCAAATAGCGCGCAAACCAGCACGCCTCCCGCCGCTACATCCTTAGCTATCCGGACTAGGTGGCTATAATGGGAGGAAGAAAGGTCCGCTAATCTTTCTGAAGCCGTGTTGAACATTTCTGCGGCGATCACCATAGCGAACGTCACAAATAAAATGGCATATTGGGAAGCCGTCAGCGCAAAGAACGGAGAAAACAGCAGGGCATACAGCGCCACCGCCGTATGCACCCGCATATTTCTCTCGTTTTTGATACAATATACAATTCCTTGAAATGCATACCGGAAGCCCCTCAAAAACTTCATGTCTTACTCTTCATCCTCGTTCATAACGTAACTGGAAGTACTGGGCAATCCCAGCTGTGTCATCACTAGTTCTTCCTTTTCCCTCATACGCACCCTCTCCAGGCCGTTATTTTCATGGTCATATCCCAACAGGTGCAATACAGAATGGGCAGTGAGATATCCCACTTCCCGTTGCAGCGTATGTCCGTAGCGGTCCGCCTGTTCGGCCGCTTTTTCCATAGAAATTACGACGTCCCCCAAAATTTGGGCTCCGTTTTCCGGATTGATATCGTATACCCCGTTTTCTCCCATGGGGAAAGAAAGCACATCGGTTGGAGCGTCAATCCCCCGATGCAACCGGTTGAGTTCATGGATCTGCTTGTTATCCACAAACGTGACGCTTATCTCTGCGGGGCCCTCAAATTGTTCTAAACGAAGCACTGCGTTGCAGCAACGGCGAACCAGCATACGAAGGCCGGTGGGAATTTTAACCTCTTTTTGATTGTTTGTAATAATGACTTTAATCTTATCCATAGCTATCTGTAACGTTTACCCTCCTCTGATTTCTCATACGCCTTAATGATCTCTTGCACCAACTGATGGCGAACGACATCTTTCTCCGAAAAACGGATCTGAGAGATGCCTGGAATCCCTTTTAAGATTTTCAGCACGTCTTTTAACCCCGATCTCTTTCCATCCGGCAAATCGATCTGTGTGATATCCCCGGTAATAACCATTTTAGAATTGAACCCCAACCGGGTTAAAAACATCTTCATCTGTTCCGGGGTGGTATTCTGCGCCTCATCCAAAATGATAAAACTGTCATCCAAAGTGCGCCCGCGCATATAAGCCAGCGGAGCTACCTCAATGTTTCCCCGCTCCACATATTTCTGATAATTCTCCGCGCCCAGCATATCAAACAACGCGTCGTAAAGCGGGCGGAGGTACGGGTCTACTTTCTGTTGCAGGTCCCCTGGAAGGAACCCCAGCTTTTCCCCCGCTTCCACTGCGGGGCGGGTCAGGATAATGCGGTTTACTTCCCTGGCGCGAAAAGCCGTCACCGCCATGGCCACAGCAAGGTATGTCTTTCCTGTTCCAGCAGGCCCAACCCCAATGGTAATGGTATGATCTTTAATGGCGGTACAGTAATTTTTTTGGCCCAACGTTTTCGGCTTTACCGGTTTTCCTCGGGATGTGATGCAAATGCAGTCTCCCGCCAAACTTTCAATTTTCTGTTCGCTTCCCTCATTGACCAGCGACATACAGTAACGGACATTCTGTTCGCTCAGCGTTTCTCCTCGATTGATCAGGGAAAGCAGGCTAGAAATGACCCGGCAAGCCTTGGAAACATTTTCCGCCTCCCCGCTCACTTTTAATTCGGAACCCCTGCTGATTACGTCCACCATATATTCGTTTTCAATCAATCGGACGTTCTCATCAAAATTTCCAAAAAGGGCGGCGGCTTGTTCCATTCGATCAATGTTAATCAACTGTTCGGTCATTTAACCACCTGCGATTCCTTTAAATTCTAGTAAAAAGATATCAAAATCCTTTGACTTTATTGTTAATTTATTATATCACAAGAATTCTATGAAGTCATCAGAAAAATTCCAATTTTGCAAATTTTGTAGAATCTGATATAAGGTCCCAATGTTTGTTGTTCACGATTACATATTTTAAATAATATTTCACAGAATTGTGAAAACAAGTTTTGAATAAAGACCGAACAAATTGTAACGCCTACCAACATACTACTGAAAAATGGACGCTATCTTTTTGTATTTTTCTCCTAATTCTTTTCATTTTTTTATGAAAGAACCATAGTTATGGAAGCAGTAGCGGGCTCTCTTCCGCAATATTTTCTTCACACTCGTAAAGAACCTCCAAATAGTAGATATTATTTTCTACTCTCGCCGTCTCCTGGCGGTTTAAGATCGTAACCCCTGCAAGATCGTTCTGCTCCATTTGCTGCAATTGTTCTTTTGCCTGCTGTGCCGCCTCGGCTTCTGTCAAGGTAACGCTCTGCTCTATTTGCTGGGACCAGGTCTCTGTATACACCGTCGCCGGCAACTTGATATTCCCAATGGCGAGAGGGGACTTGGTGCGCTGGCAGGTATACCCTTCTTCCGGGATGAAGGCTACATTAATGGGGAAATCTATTCCAAACACACTGATTCTCCTTCGATAAATCGTGTTCCCAGTGGATACGGTGACCGTCTGTTGCAAGGGGACCTCCACCTGCAAAGTACGGCTGGTAACCGCGTAAACCTTGCCGGAAGCGTGCTGCAGCTGGCTATTGCCCAAGGCATCTTCTACCACTCCATTAACCAGCATCTGCCCTTTTAGAACGGCGTCTCCCACCTTCACCGCCGGGGCTCCGGCATAAATTTCCAGGCGCACCACCTGTCCGCTGGCAGTTGAAACCAGATTGCAGGGTTGGTCCTCCGGGATCATATCCGGGGGCACATCCCGTTCTTTCAGCTCTACCTCCACTACGCTGCCCTGTTGGTTGATGGCGATCCAGGAAAGCTCCGGCAAAGCGGCCATTGCCTGTTGTTCCATTAGTTTTGCCTGTATTTCCGACTTTAAAACACCCGGGTGCACGCCGATATCCTCCATTACACTTTGCACCTGTTCCTCGGTAAGTCTTTCCGTCCCGTGGATCTCCACGTCCCATACATATAAAGACAGGACATATAAGACGCCGAAAAAGAGCGCCGTTCCCACCAGAAGTCCCGCCCTTCCCCGGTACTTCCTCGTATGAAAGGGAAGCCCGCATCTTTTTTGCACGCGGAAACACATTTTGGACTTCCGTGCCAACGGGCGCAACGCTGCATATTCCGATTTGGAAACACAGGCGCACAACACCCCTGCGCGGCAGCGAACCTCCCACAAGTTGATTTCCTCTCGGGCGCACAAATTCATAAAGCGTTCAGGAAAACTCCCTGTGCCTTGGAAGACCACATACCCAAACAGCCATCTTAACAAACGCACCAGGATCAAACGGCGTCACTCCTCACACCCCAAACTCTATGGAAGTGATAAACCCCTCCACAATCAACGAATCCGCCGTCAAGCATTTGATGGACAGACATCTTCCCTGGAAACAAGTAACCATCTTGCCCGTATGAATCCGTATCCGGTTTTCGTCATATTCCAATACCCCCCGGCAGCCGTCCACAATGACCTCCCGGTTTCCGTTCATCTCAAAATGAGCGGCTCCAGACAGAGCGCTGGCGGGCAGCTGCAAACTGCTGGTTACTTTATGGATGCGTTCGGCCGGCAGGCGTTCCCCTTGGGGTTTTTTACAACGCCTTTTCATCGTCACACCTCCATCCCTGAGATTCCCAACAATAAGACTTATGCAGAAAGTGCCATAAAAATCACCAACCCACATATATATAACTAAGTGCCGCAAATTTTGGAGGTGATCGCTTTGCCGTCGGTGTCACGTACCGTTCCTGTCATCAGTACTTTTCTTTGTATTGCCGCCTCCTGCGGAATCCTTTTTCTGCCTCAAGCCGCTGCGGAAGGGGCTGGAACGGGGCTTTCTTTCTGCGCGAAGGTTTTAATCCCATCCCTCTTCCCTTTTATGGTGTTGTCCTCTTTTGTGGTAAAATCCGGCCTCTCTTCTTTTTTAAGCAGGCCCCTCAGGCCGATTACCCAGCATTTATTCCATCTGCCTGGATGTGCTGGGGCCACCATTGTTATGGCGCTAATTGGAGGATATCCCTCGGGCGCCAGGGGCATCAAAGCCCTGGTGGAACAAGGGGAAATCACCCCCAAACAAGGAGAACAAATGCTGACTTTTTGTGTAGGGGCTGGACCTGCCTTCGTCATCAGCGTAGTGGGAACCGGACTGTTAGGAAGCGCACAGGCGGGAATCATCCTTTTTGTTTCTCAAATTGCCGCGTCTGTTTTGGTTGGTATCCTGTCTGGCCGGCTCAGCCGGGAATCCCATTTCTCCCGGCCCGCCTCATCCCAGATTTCTTCAGTGCGGTTTGCCGACGCCTTAGTCGAATCTACGGCGGATTCTACCTCTGGGATGTTAAATATGTGCGCCTTTGTCATTCTTTTTTCCACCCTGCTGTCTCTTCTGCGGGAAAGCGGTTTTGCCCAGGTCATCACACAGGCCCTTCTTTTCTTAGGAGTCCCCTCCAGCGCGGCTGATTCCCTGATTCCCATTTTGCTGGAAGTAACCAACGGCTGTACCCTGGCGGCACAAAACGGCGCTTCCCCGGCTTTTTTATCTTTTGCTTTGGGTTGGGCGGGGATATGCGTCCATTTTCAAATTTTCACCTCTCTCAACGGCCTTCCCTTTTCCCGCATCAAATTTATGGGATTCCGCTTATTACACGGAGGTATCTCCGCCCTATTTTCCGGGCTGGTTTTACATCTGTCCCCCAAAACCTCTGAGGTCTTTTCTACGGTATCGCAGCCGGTACAGCCCTTGATGGCTGCGGACCTGACCGGCAGCCTGATGCTCCTTGCGGTATGCGCCATGTTCCTGCTGACATTGTCTGCAAAGGATATGGATTTTACCAAGAAAAAGTGTTAAGATAACAACAAGGGAGGGAGATCTATGAAAAAGAGCTTATTTGGAGACCGCATTCCTTGTTCTTGCTCTTACTGTATGCATGCTGCGGAACAAGAGGGGGAATGTGTTTGTACCAAAAAACAATCGATTCGTCCCGATGGTAATTGCAGCCATTTTCACTATAACCCTTTGAAAAGGGTCCCTCGCCCGGCCCCCAAGCTTCCCCACTACACGCCGGATGATTTCAGCCTATGAGGTTTAATTCCATCAAAAAACGCAGGAAAAGCCGAAAAGCTTTGTCCTGCGTTTTTTCTATCACAAGAGATAAAAATTCAATCGCTACACAAAGAGAGCTTATCCTCTGCGGGCATTTTCTCTTTATATAGAATTTAAAGAAAACTCATCTTTCTGCCGGATTTCATCCAATACCCAATTGCCGTTTTCCTTGATCAGTTTCCAATATTCTACAAAAGAAGTAGGGTTCTTAGATCCGGAAATCATCTCCATGGTGCGGTCATCAATGGTATAATCCACCATCCGTCCCTTGATGTATACCCACATATAATCGCAACTGTCTCCTTCAAAATCATTGATATCTATGGGCAAGGCTTCTATAAGCTGCATTTTTTGCAAGATGTTCTGTTCATGCCTCATGATCATCCATTCGGATTTGATTTTGTATTGTTCATATAATTTCCGGCTCAAATACTGCCTGTCAATTTCCTGATCCCTCTTGGCCCAAGCTTCTTGTACGGTGTAAAACAGATTCTGGATATGGAGGCGGAAATTTTCATAATTCCAAGAGGGGTCGTATTGTTCCAGGCTTTTCATAACCCTTTTCGCTTTCCTGTGCTTGGCATGGACCTTGCAGTACAGCACAATCGCTCCGCCTGAGGCCGCCACTGCAACCACAATGCCGCCTAAAATGGATGAAATCGGATGAGAACGGGAAGCCCCTCTGGAAGTATAGCCCGACGTAGGGCCTCCGCCGCCCCCTGTGCCTCCTCCGCCTCCTCCTCCGGCAGTACCGCCCCCACCGCCACCGCCGGCGCGGGCAAAAGCCGTGGAAACAGGCGCCAAAGACATAAAACAGATCAGCAAAACCATAGCCGCTATTCTCTTATACGTTTTCATCTCATCCCTCCTTTAAAATAGGACAGATAAACATAGAGGTTTTCTGTTTTTATGATAGCACAGGAGATCCAAAAAGTCGATGAGATAACCAAAATAATGATTCCATCACTGTAGGAGTACACGCTTCTGCTCACTCTCCGATTTTAGCGTGTAGCTAGCTGTCAACAAATTCCCTATGCGTCCTCTTGGTCAGCTTTCTCCTTTTCCTGGCTGTTCTCTTTAGAAAACACATAGAACCTTTAAAGAATTGAAAATACATATTATGATCTCTGTCCACAATATAGAAAATCGCATTGACATACGTAATCTTTAGGTGTAGTGTAATAATAAAAGCTAAAGTTAGATTCAGGTTAATTACTTTCAAAATAATTTTAGGAGGATACTATGCACTATTCTATTGGAGAAGTCGCTCAAATGACAGGAATTGCGATTTCTACGTTGCGTTACTATGACCGAGAAGGAATGTTCCCCAACATAACGCGTTCAAACGGAGGAATTCGTATTTTTTCTGAAAAAGAAATTAATACAATTCGGGTCATTGAATGCCTGAAAACAACAGGAATGTCAATCAAGGAAATCAAGGAGTTCCTGGGCTGGTGCCAGGAAGGGGATTCCTCCTTGCAAAAAAGAAGGGAAATGTTTTACAAACGTCTGGAAGAAGTAAAGAAACAGATAGAAGCTCTGCAAAATACCATGAATATCCTAAAATATAAGTGCTGGTATTACGATACTGCGGTCGCCGCCGGCACAGAAAAAGCGCTTAAAAATCTATCTGATAAGGAAATTCCAAAAGAACTTCAGGAGTATAAAATATAACATATTCAAGCATGATCCAGATTCAAAAGCTAAAAATGCTTTGATTCTCTGAATTGCTTCCTATCCTTGGGAAGTTCACGTATAGTAAGAAACTGTCGAAACAATTGCAGGTAAGCTCCTTAGAGGATTACTCGATAGGGTTTGATTGGTGTTAAACGATCTCGTTGTTTAACATGATACATATGGGGTGGTTATTTGTTGCTTAAGCAGATAAAATACTTTGTCGCAGTGGTTGATAACAACAGTTTTACAGAAGCCGCTGAACAATGTTATATATCACAATCCGCGATTTCACAGCAGATCCAGTCTCTAGAAAACGAACTTGGGATAAAACTGCTCCAGAGAAAAAACCGTCGTTTTTCTATGACGCCTGCCGGAGAATATTTTTACATCCATGGTAAAGTTATTCTGGAGGAGATTGAAAACCTGCGACGTGAAACCGTAAAAATCGGCCAGGAGAAAGGGCGACAGCTTCAAATCGGTTATTTAAAATGTTACAGCGGCATGGAGCTACATCAGGCGGTAGCGGAGTTTTCTCTACGTTATCCAGAAGTATCTATTAACATTACACACGGAACCCATGAAGAATTATATGACCTTCTCCGTTTAGGCGGGGTGGATTTAATTGTAAGCGATCAGCGCCGAGCTTTCTCTAATGAATATATAAACCTACAGCTTCTTCCGTGCGTCTGCTATGCAGAACTGTCTATATATAACAAGCTTAGCGTCCGCGATTATGTAACACTGGAGGATTTGAAACAAACTCCTTGTATTTTGATCTCCTCAAAGGAACAACAAAATATTGAGCAAAATTATTATAAAAACACTTTGGGTTTCAGAGGAAGCTTTCTGTTTGCGGAGAGCCTGGAAGAAGGACGGCTCATGGTAGTAGGCAACCGAGGATTTTTACCGATTGAGAGTGTAGGGCCCCTTCCTCCGGAGAGCTTATCCATTCGGAGAGTACCAGTATATCGTGACGGAAAACAACTCCTCCGAAATTACTGTGCATTCTGGAGAAAGAAACAAACAAATCGTGATATCGAAGAATTCGCAAAGATCCTTTGTGATTTGATT
>CAJFUH010000133.1 GCA_904420155.1 uncultured Clostridia bacterium | reverse complement strand
TGAAAAGTCCGTAAAAAAGACTTTGACAATTCCCGCATGGCTTAATCAAGCCGCGTTGGAGCACAATATTAATTTTTCACAGGTTTTGCAAGACGCGTTGAAAGCGCAATTACATTTAAACTAACTCTCTCCTACTCTCTCCTATCCTTTTATGTCTCAAGAAAGAAGGTGTAACATGAAAGGGGTAATCTATGCCCGGTACAGTTCCGACAAGCAAACAGAGCAATCCATAGAAGGGCAAATCCGGGAATGTACAAAATTTGCAGAAGAAAACGGGATTGAGATTGTAAAGATATACACCGACCGTGCCCTATCCGGCAAAACAGCGGATAGAGAAGAGTTTCAGCAAATGATATCCGATAGCGCGGATGGCAAATTTGAAGCGGTAGTAGTATATAAACTGGATCGTTTTGCCCGAAACCGTTATGACAGCGCAATTTATAAATCCAGGCTGAAAAGCAACGGGGTTAAGGTATTGTCTGCTAAAGAGAATATCACAGATAGCCCAGAAGGGGTCATTCTGGAAAGTTTACTGGAAGGGATGGCAGAGTACTACTCCCTGGATTTAGCCCAAAAAACAAGCCGCGGAATGATGGAAAACGCCTTGAAATGTCGGCATACAGGCGGCAGACCCTTATTAGGATATAAATTAAATCCGGATAAGACATACTGTATTGATGAGACAACCGCCCCTATTGTACGCAAAATCTTTGAGATGTACGCGCAGGGGAGTTCTTACAATCAGATTATAGATGCCCTCAATAAAACGGGGGCAAAAACGGGATCAGGAAAGACTTTTGGAAAAAATTCCATTCACGATCTTCTTAAAAATGAGCGATATAGCGGGGTGTATATATATAACCGTATTCCTCGTGACAGTACCGGAAAGCGAAATAGCCACGGAACAAAAGAGGATGGAATGATTCGTATCGAGGGCGGTATGCCTGCTATTATAGATCGGGAATTGTGGGAAGAGGTGCAAAAGAAAATGGAAGGGAATAAAAAAAGCCCCGCTCGAAACAAGGCTAAAATAGATTATCTATTATCAGGAAAATTGTTTTGCGGTCATTGTGGCAGTGCAATGGTAGGACAGAGCAGCACAACAAGGGGTGTTGTATATCCTTATTACGTCTGTAATCATAAGGTAAGGTTACGCACTTGTGACAAAAAGAACGTGAAAAAAGATGAAATTGAAGACCTTGTGATTGATGAAACTGTACACCGGGTATTGGCAGATGATTCTATTGACAATATAGCGGATCAAGTAGCCGCGCTGTCTTATCGAGAAGGGTTGGATACTTCCCGGTTAGATAATCTGAAAGTACAGTTAAAATCAACAGAGGAGATCATCACAAATATATGTAACGCTATTGCGCAAGGAGTTCTTACCTCTTCAACGAAAAAGATGTTAGAGGATGCAGAAGAGAAAAAAGAACACCTTAGTCTGGAACTGGAACAGGAAAAAGTGATCCAGAAAAATGTTATTACGAAAGAACAAGTTTTATTTTGGTTAAGCCAATTTCAAAACGGTGATACAAATGACCCTGAGTACAGAAAAAAACTTGTAGATGTTTTTATCAATAAAATCTTTGTTTACGATGATAAAATTATCATCACTTATAATTTTAGCGGTGATAATAACACAGTTGAGCTATCTGATGTCAACATCGCCCTTTCGGATTTGTCTCAATCAGGGCCACCGGCACCATGAGAATATCGAAAGGAGTCGATTACTCTAAAGGAATCGACTCCTTTTGTTATTGTTAATAAAGTCGATGGAGAGAAAAACAGATGTTTCAAACTGCACCGGGAGTGACCATACCCTTTCCAGAGAAAATTCAGGAACAATTCAAAGTTTATGAAGGGCAATCTATTCAGGCAAATATTAGCTTTGAAAAATTAAAATCTTTACTTACTGAATTTTATCAAAGCCTTCCTGAACCCTTGTTTTTTGTATTGCAATTGCCGCTTTCTATTCAAGAAGAACGACAACTTGGGCATGATAAAATTTTACATCAAGAAGTATGCTATCTTGACGGACAGACACGAGGTCAAATTGATTCTATCTTAAATTCATATGGACAAATCTTGTTGGAAGACGGGATGTCTCAATTTGCAATTGCATCCCATGTTAATCATGAGGAAATATTTATTGAAAAGTATAAGCTGACTGATTTGTATTCTCCGTCGCCACGTCGCTTTATCCCTCTCTTACAACGTTATGGACTTACGGAAACCGACCATCTCTTTACGGTATGGGATACCTTTTCACAGGAGACACCCGGTAAATGCAGGCGTATTTCAATTAATGGGTTAGACGCTTATGCCATAGCGGAGCGGTTAAAGAAGAAAGGCATGTATCGAGCAAAAATAATAGAAGGTTAATAAAGGTATCTTTTTTGTCCACGCTTCCCACAAAAACCGAAATATATGTGATAAAAAATATTTTCGGAATCGTAAAGCGCTTTATCGAAAGATAAGGCGCTTTTCTTTTATTTAAACAACCGCCCGCTGAGCAGGCAGTTGTTCGCATGCGGGCATAGCCCTCTGTTCTTTGTGGACACGTCAAATGCGTAATACGATCTGCCCATCCATACAGGGACTGTTACTTACTGCCTTTAAAAGGGTCAACCTCGCTTATAGTTAATTGCTCCCCTAATTGATCTTCTTTTAACTGATTCTTGATGCACTCTTCAATTCAGCTGGTGTTTTCCCGCTGTGTCCACGTCGTAGTACCCTTTACACCAAAATTCTCAGCTACGGTACTTATAGCTCGCCAAATTGTTCGTACAGCATTGTGCTGTCTTTCCTTCAGATACCCCATTCGCACAATTTTCTCAAGAATATTTTCCTCCGATATTTCGGCGCAACTGCGATATGGTTTTTACAATTTCACTTTGTATACGATAAATTATGTATATCATTTAAACCTATCTTGAATGTCCTCCTTCTGCCTACTTTTGTGAAATTGACAGACCGCGCTCTTTAGGAGTTTTTTATTTCTTCATCGCTAATGATTTTCCAAGCCAAAGTCCCAGACTGTAGTTTTACTATTACAAAAATCTCCCCATAGGATACATATTTTTATTTAAAGGCCGTTGGCTTCAACGCCATATACCGCCTGTTCATGTGTGAATTTTTCAAATTCCAATTGGGAAATTAATTCTTCACGAGAAAACGACGAAAAGCTTAAATAAGATTCGGCTTTCTTTACTGCTTGTTCATTCCAGTTGGCTCCACAATTATCAACAGCATAGGTAGCTTGTTCCGTTGTAAATTCTTCAAATTCAAGCTGTTCAATTAATCCTTGATAAGAAAATGCAGAGTAGTCCAAATAAGAATGTGCTTTTTTTAATGCCTGCTCATTCCAGTCGGCTCCACTATGATCCGCTCCATACACTGCATCTTCATGAGAAAACTTTTCAAATTCTAGTTGTGAAATTAGTCCCCAATAAGAAAATGCTGAATACTCTAGATAATCTTTTGCTTTCGCAACTGCATTTCGTTGACTGGTCGTCTCGCTAGAGATTATTGCTTGAGTTGATGATTCAACTTTTGGCGTTTCAGGAGATGAATCTTTTTTCTTATCGGTAGATGGTGTGGGTTTACTCTCACTTTCTGAATTTTTTGATACATTGTCTTCTTTAGAACCATTAGAATCTATATCCGAAGACGCGGATTCTTTTTTCATACGGATTGATTTTAAAAAAGTATCAAATTCATCCGTATAGTCTGCTGCATTGTTACTGTATACAGTATATGTAGCAATATATACATTTTGCTTATATCCGAATAACGCTAAAGTTCCCCGATAATCTTCATCGTTGGAAGTCATTGTAAAGTGTGCCTTTATAGCAGGATATGCTCCAATAGAAATATCTTGTTTATCGAGGATTTCATACTCCTGCATACTACTGAAAAATCCGTCTAAAAAAGTTCCCTGGTCTCTGTTAATATCGAAATCTTGTATTTCGTCAGAAAGCTTAGTCAGCATAACAGAGCCACCTGTAGATGGATAATAATAAAGTGTGCTTTCATCTACCTCTTTTTTGTTCCAATCCTCTGGTACTTCATAAGTAAGTGTGTAAAACTTTTCAGAAGTTACAAAAATTTGAGAAGATGCCGAAGAAACAAGTGTTTCAGTGCTGCTACTAACTTGGGAAAGTGACGTATCAACCTTATTTTCTCCACATCCCGCCAAACACACGCACAACAAAAGAATCGTTAAAACCGCACATAGTACCTTTTTCAAAGTAAATCCCCCTATTTTATTTTTTAAGTCTTTGTTTTATGATTTCGCCATTACAAAAGAAATCGCTCCACTATAATCAAGATAAATCCGGAAGGATTAAAATATTATCTTTTGCCGTCTGATGTAAACGCTAGTAAAGGAATCCTTACAAGAGTTCCTATCACAGTAAGTCCAGACAAAAGTTTTATAAAAAGTTAAACATGAACTGAAAAAACTCTTTTGCATATGACCCTCCGTCAAGTAATTGGAACAAAGTTTAAAACAAGGTTTCCTTTTATCTCTACCTCCTCACCGGTAGTCAACGGCGCATTTTTATATTCAGTGATATATCGTTCTGACCGGTTCCCGAAAATCTCATTAACGACATCCGTGAAACAGTTTCCATTTCCAGACACCCACTCAATATCATAAACTCCAGCCGGTATATCTCTCCCCACTATATAAATACCCGCAGAGAGGGAAATGGGCTCTCCTTTCACTTTTTCCAATTCAGCATTTCTAGCCTCCAGCTCTCCGTTTATCTTATCTAGTTCTTGTTGCTTAGATTCTATTTCTGAATTCAAAGAAGAAATCTGTTCTTCTTTCTCTTGAGACTGAGTTTCATAATCTTCAGCTTTCTTGAGAATCTCCTGTTTTTCTTCAACCTGTTTATCAAGGGATTGATACTCATCCTTTAAATCTTGAAATTCTGTATCCAAATCAAGCTTTCTTTGTGTAGACTTTTTTACCGCAATATCATCTACATAAGAAAAATAGGAATTTGTGCCTGTAAAATATCCTGCCTCATACCCTCCTTTATAAAAAGCATAACAAAGGCAAACAAACAGAAGCAAAGCAACAATAGACAAAATCTTATAACTCTTTTTAATAAATTTTTTTAATTTTAGAATGAATTCTTTCATTTTATTTCTCCCCATTAAAACGTTTTAACAAGTCGTCGTATTCTCTGTCACCTGGTTCCGGATAATCAGGTTCCGGTACCTGGGGATGTTCATAAACAATATGGGAATCCTGTTTCTCTTCTGGATACGCTTTTAAACCGAGATATGCAATTCCTTTCATGATGAAGTACAAACATAAAAAAGAAATAAAGCTACTAACTACTATCGCTAAACCAATAAAAATTACTACGCCGCCAAATTTTCCAAGTTCTGAAAAAATTACAATTACTGAAATAATTGTACAAATGAGAACTATCACCATCAACGCCTTAATAAAAGAGCGCATCATCTTGAAAAAATTTCGATACATGGAAAAATTCCCCTCTTATAGAATTTTATAACCAATATAACCTATAAAATGGAAAAATTCAACTTTTTGTGAGTTCTTTTCGCATGTCTTCCCTGTCCATTTTGGTTTTGGCGATATTCCAGCAGTTTTCCTCGTATTCCAGGCCCCTGTCCGTCGGGGAACACCGGTAAATGACGGAATCGCTCGTCAACAGAAGTCTTACTTATATTCCTTTCTGCCTTCTCGTTTGAGAGCTTCCTTTATCACTTCTTTGCTGGCAAATTCAAAATGCTTTGCGATTTCCCGCTGTCTTTTCCGGCTGATACCATTGCTTTTCTTTCTAGCAACAGCATCTGTACATACCTGTAGCTTCTTTTTGATATTGAAAGCCCCCTGATGTAGTTCGATTTTCCTACATCAGGGGGGGATTTTGTCTATTGTCCGTTTTTACTGGATTGATTCATTCCTCCTGGTAGCTTTTTTCTCTTTCTGTTTCCCTTGGAGCAGTTCGCGAATGGTTTTAGTATTACAAAAAGGTGCTCGCTGCGGCAATAAAAGCCGGGCGAGCACCTTTTTTAAGATCTCCGTACAGGACACCTTCCTCGCTTCCTGCACGATCTCTCTTATTAAATTTGGGTAATATCCACCAATTCCAAGTCGTCAATGGTGTGGTCCATCTCCAGGCAGGACAGGACAGCCGTGGCAGTATCCAAAGCTGTCAGGCAGGGGATGGCGTGTTCTACCGTCATACGGCGCAGCTTTACGCTGTCCAGCGCCGGCAGGCGACCTTTTTCCGATGTAGAAACCACATAATCCACTTTCCCGCTCTCCAAAAGATCCGCAATATTGGGGCCTTCCTCGCTTAATTTTCTGACCGAAGAAGCCGCAATCATGTTTTTATTGAGCATGTGCGCCGTACCGGAAGTGGCGTAAATCTCAAAGCCCAGTTTGGCGAAACGGTCCGCGATCCCCAACGTCTCCTGCTTGTCGCTGTCCCGAACGCTAATCAGCACGCCGCCCTGTTTCTTGAGCTTATAACCTGCGGCAACAAGCCCTTTCAGCAAAGCGTCCTGGAAGGTTTTCGCGATTCCCAGAACCTCGCCGGTGGATTTCATCTCCGGCCCTAACGCGACGTCCACGTCTTTTAGTTTTTCAAAGGAGAAGACCGGTACTTTTACGCTGACATAGTCCGCTTCCGGATACAGTCCGGTACCATATCCCATATCCTTGAGCTTTTCTCCCAACATGCAGCGGGTAGCCAGATCCACCATGGGAACCCCCGTCACTTTGCTGATATAGGGAACCGTACGGGAAGAACGGGGATTCACCTCGATCACATATACCTGATCGTCATAAATGACATACTGCACATTGACCAGGCCCACCACTTTCAAAGCCCTTGCCATGTCGGCGGTGTATTTGACGATAGTATCCTTATGTTTCTGGGTGATGGTCTGGGAGGGATAAACGGAGATGGAATCGCCGGAATGAATGCCGGCGCGCTCCACATGTTCCATAATACCGGGAATCAGGAAATCTTCCCCATCACAGATGGCATCCACTTCCACTTCCGTACCCATCATATATTTATCGATCAACACCGGGTTTTCAATTTCATGGGAGGTGATGATGCCCATGTATTCCTTGACGTCGGCGTCCGTATGGGCAATGATCATGTTCTGTCCGCCCAGCACGTAGGAGGGACGCAGCAATACGGGATATCCCAGCCGGTTGGCGGATTCCAGCGCCTCTTCCGTGGTAAATACCGTCTCCCCCTTCGGACGGGGAATATTCAGGGACTCCAATAGTTCGTCAAAACGTTCCTTATCCTCCGCAGCGTCGATGGAATCCACTGGGGTTCCCAAAATCTGCAAACCCATTTCATTGAGATGCTGAGACAATTTGATGGCAGTCTGCCCGCCGAACTGCACCACGCAGGCGTAAGGCTTTTCAGTATCCACTACGGAACGAACGTCTTCCGGGGTCAGCGGGTCAAAATACAAGCGGTCGGAGGTATCAAAATCCGTGGAAACGGTTTCCGGGTTATTGTTGGCGATGATGGCCTCGTAACCACGTTCTTTCAAAGTCTTTACACAATGGACAGAGCAATAGTCAAACTCAATGCCCTGCCCAATACGGATGGGACCGGAACCAAAGACCAGGATGGTCTTTTTGTCACTGGGATTTTCCGCGATATGGAGGGCCGCCTCATTCTCATCGTCCCAGGTGGAATAGAAATAGGGGGTTTGGGCGTCAAATTCCGCCGCGCAGGTATCCACCATCTTATAAGCGGCGGAGCGATGGATGGGAGGCTGCTGACCGGAAAGCTTTTCAATGGTCTTGTCCAAAAAGCCCAGCCGTTTGGCCTGCATATATTTGGCTTCGGTCAATTCGCCTTTCGCCAATTCCGCTTCCATGGTGGCGATCTTCTTCAATTTGCTGAGGAACCAGTGGTCGATCATAGTGATCTTGTGGACTTCCTCGGCGGATACTCCCTTTTTCATCGCCTGATAGATGACAAAGATGCGCTCGTCATCGCAATGGGAAATCATATCGTGCAGTTCTTCTTTAGAGAGATCCACCAGTTTAGGCAGGTTAGGGGTATCGATACCCAATTCAATGGAGCGTACCGCTTTCATGAAAGCCAGCTCGAAGCTGGTACCGATGGACATGACCTCGCCGGTGGCCTTCATCTGGGTGCCGATGGTGCGGTTTCCGTAAACAAATTTATCAAAGGGCCATTTGGGGAATTTCAACACGCAGTAGTCTACCGCCGGCTCGTTACAGGCATAGGTGTTGCCTGTTACGGTATTGACGATTTCATCCAGCGTGTAACCGATGGCGATCTTCGTGGCCACTTTGGCGATGGGATAACCGGTGGCTTTGGACGCGAGGGCGGAAGACCGGGACAAACGGGGGTTCACTTCGATGACCGCATATTCCATACTGTTGGGTTTCAGGGCAAACTGCACGTTACAGCCGCCTTCAATGCCCAGGGCCGTTACAATATTCAGCGCGGCGGAACGCAGCATGACGGCCTCCGGAGCCGTCAGGGTCTGCGCCGGGGCAACCACGATGGAGTCGCCGGTATGCACGCCCACCGGGTCCACGTTCTCCATGGAGCAGACGGTGATACAGTTGCCGTTGGCGTCGCGGACGGTTTCATATTCAATTTCTTTCCATCCGGCGATGCTCTTTTCAATCAGGGCCTGGTGGATCATGGAAGCGCGCAGGCCAACTTCGCAGATATCGTGCAATTCTTCACGGCTGTGGGCAAATCCGCCGCCGGTCCCGCCCAGGGTATAAGCGGGACGAACCACCACCGGATAACCAATTTCATCGGCGAAAGCCAAGGCGTCCTCCACGGTCTCAATGACCTTGGACACAATGCAGGGCTCCCCGATCTCTTCCATGGTATCCTTAAACGCCTGGCGGTCCTCCGCCTTGCGGATAGTTTCCGGGTTTGCCCCCAGCAGTTTGATATTCAGCCGGTCCAAAATACCGTCTTCCTTTAATTCCATGCCCAAGTTCAGGCCGGTCTGGCCGCCCAAAGTAGCCAATACGCTGTCTGGACGCTCTTTCTCCAAAATCCGCTTTACCACATCCAGGCGCAGCGGCTCAATATAAATATGGTCCGCCATGACCTTGTCCGTCATAATCGTGGCGGGATTGGAGTTGATGAGAACTACCTCGATCCCTTCTTCTTTCAAAGCCCGGCAGGCCTGCGTACCTGCATAGTCAAATTCGGCGGCTTGTCCGATGACAATGGGGCCGGAACCAATTACAAGAACCTTTTTGATATCATCACGTTTAGGCATTGGCTTTTCCTCCTTCAAGCATAGCTACAAATTCATCAAAAATATAAGCGGTATCCTGATAACCGTTTCCGTCGCTGGGTTCAAACTGCACGGTGATTGCCGGGAATCCCTTATAACGCAGCCCCTCTACTGTGCCGTCGTTTACATTGAGATGGGTGATCTCCGCAACCTCTTCTTTCACGCTGTCTTTCGCCACAGTATATCCGTGATTCTGGCTGGTAATCAGCACCCGCCCGGTATCCAGGCGGCGGGTAGGCTGGTTAGAACCTCTGTGGCCCACCGGCAATTTCTCGATTTCAAACCCACAGGCCACGCCCAACAACTGGTGGCCTAAGCCAACGCCGAATATGGGTTTCCCGCTGGCAATCAATTCTTTGATGATGGCGATGATCTCCGGATTGTCCCAAGGGTCGCCCGGGCCGTCGGACAACATAATCCCATCTGGATGGTTTTTTAATAATTCCTGGGCGCTGGTATAAGCCGGGTACAATGTGATATTGCAGCCGCGCTGCTGTAAGAATTGCAGGATCCCGCGGCGCATACCATAGTCCGGTATTGCCAACTCATATTTGGCGTTTTCCACTTCCATGCGCACCGGCTCGCTGACAGTAACTTTTCCGATGGCCGGAGGCACCCGATATTCTTTGAGTTCCTGCAACAATTCTTCCATGTGATCCAAAGAATCCACAATCGCCCCGTTCATCACGCCGTTTTTGCGGATCTTCCTGGTCAAGCTGCGGGTATCGATGCCGCACAGGCCGGTAATGCCGTCCCGTTTGAGGAACTCGTCCAGCGTGATGTATTCATGGGCGTCGGTGGGCTCTACGCACCATTCCCTTACGATATAGCCGCTGGCCGCCAGTTTGGAAGAAGGATTGGGGTCTACTCCCCGATTTCCGATCAAGGGATAGGTCTGCACCACAATCTGGCCGCTGTAAGTCGGATCAGACAGCAGATCCTGATAAGTGGAACAGTTGGTATTAAACACAACTTCGCCCACCGCTTTCGCGCTTTTCCCCATAGAATAGCCTTCATATACGGTACCGTCTTCCAACACAAGATACGCCTTGGAGACCTTATTTTGTGTATGCTCTGTCATCTATGTAACCTCCTATTTTATCCACATTCCTCTGAAACGTATTTACAGAGAAATTTTTCCCACCAATCCTACAATTTCATCCCGCATACGGATGGCTTCCCGGCGAGCCGCCTGCGCGTATTGTGCCGGATCGCAGCCTTCCTTCTGCCACGCGCATAAAATGCCGCGGGAAGAATTGACCACGGCTCCCAAACCATTTTTATCAAAAGCGGGCAGCACGTCTTTGGCCCCGCCTCCCTGCGCTCCGTAACCGGGAACCAGGAAAAAGGTTTTGGGAAGGCACTCTCTCAGCTCTTTCAACTGCGCCGGATAAGTGGCCCCTACTACGGCGCCCACGCCGCTGTATCCATATTTGCCCGGCAACTCTTCTCCCCACTGTTCGCACATCATACCCATGGTGTAATACAGCGTTTCTCCTCCGGTCAATTCCTGGTTTTGAATCTCCCCAGAAGATTTGTTGGAGGTCTTGACCAGCACAAACATGCCCTTATCCTGCTTTTTGCAGACATTCACCACCGGCAGGACGCCGTCCGAACCCAAATACCCGTTGACGGTCAAAGCATCCCCGCCAAACGCCTCGATCTCTTCGCCATCCACGTCTGTTATCCCCAAATGTGCCGCCGCATAGGCTTCCATTGTGGTCCCAATGTCGTTGCGTTTGCCGTCGGTAATGACAAACATGCCCTTCTCTTTGGCATAAGCTATGGTCTCCTGTAAGGTCTTCATCCCCTGCCATCCATACATTTCGTAATAAGCGCACTGGGGTTTTATCGCCGGCACAATATCATACAAGGCGTCGATGAGCCCTTTGTTATAGGCTAAAATAGCAGCGGCCGCACCATCCAGGTTTTTCCCGTATTTCTCGAACGCCTCTTGCCGGATATTCTCCGGGATATAGCTCAGTTTGGGATCAAGCCCTGCTACCGTAGGGTTCTGTTTTTCTGCAATTGCTTCGATCAATCGATCCATCGACATGATGACCGCCTCCTTTTAAATTTAGAAAAGTTTTCATCCAATATGATTCTACATACAATCTTGATATACAATTTTTCCGCGGCAGATGGTATATTTTACCTTCCCGGTCAATTCCATCCCTTTGAAAGGCGTATTTCTGGACTTCCCGTGCAGTGCGTTGGGATCTATCACCCATTTTTCCTTCTCATCCAGCAACACCAGATCGGCAGGCGCTCCCTTTTGTAAGGTTCCCGCCGGAATTCCTAGGATCTTAGCGGGATTCCATGACATTTTAGCCACAAGCTCCGGCAAAGTGAGAATTCCCGTCTTTACCAGCGCCGTATAAGAGGCCGCAAAGGAAGTTTCCATCCCAATGGAACCGTTGGGTGCGCGCAGGAAATCTGATTTTTCCTCCGGCGTATGCGGGGCATGATCTGTGGCGATAGCATCCAACGTGCCGTCTTTCAAACCCTCCAGCATAGCCATGCGATCTTTTTCCGTGCGCAGGGGAGGATTCATCCGGTAATCGGCGTCCCGTTTCTCCAAAGCTTCCTCCGTCAACAGCAGGTAATGAGGAGCCGTTTCCGCCGTCACCTGTACCCCCCGGCGTTTAGCGTCCCGGATCAGAGCCGCCGAAGTAGCCGTGCTGACATGGCAGATATGGATGGGCACCTGATACGCCGCAGCCAGGGCAATTTCTCTGGCCGTCCCAGCGTCCTCCGCTGCTGCGGGGATCCCGGGAATTCCCAATTTCTTTGAAACCTGTCCTTCGTTCATCCGTCCGCCGCGGGCCAAAAACAAATCTTCGCAATGGGCAACCACTTTCATCCCCAATGGAGGGGCCATGCGCATGGCTTCCGCCAACAAAGCGGTGTTTTCCACCGGCCGTCCATCGTCAGAAAGGGCGATCGCGCCCGCTTCCCGTAACGCTTTCAAATCGCACAATTCTTTGCTTTGCAGATTCTCGGTGATGCACCCCGCCACATAAACCCGGGCGTCCGCCTGCTGGGCCCGCTTTAATAAATCTATTACCACTTCCGGGGAATCTATAGCCGGATTGGTATTGGGCATACAAAGCAGGCTGGTCACGCCTCCAGCGGCAGCCGCTCTACACCCGGAATATAAATCCTCTTTCTGGGTAAACCCTGGATCCCGCAGATGTACATGCATATCCACAAACCCAGGGGCGGCCACCAATCCATGGGCTTCCACTATCTTGTCCACATCGGTGGAAAGATGGCGCCCCACCTCTTGGATGACATCATCTTGGATGAAAATGTCCATAGTTTCGTCCAGGTTTTGGCTCGGATCTATCACCCT
>CAJFUH010000132.1 GCA_904420155.1 uncultured Clostridia bacterium | reverse complement strand
GGCCGCTGCGGCGGGTCTTCTAAGTCAGCCCGGGAAGTATGCCGGCTCAAAATGAGCGGCTCTGCCCGCTCAAATCGCCGTCATACCGTAAAACTACCGCTCATCTAATTTGTTCCTGTCAGATTAGAAAAGGAATCAGGCAATGGTTTTCACTAAGGAAAACGAAGAACAGCGCAGGAAGAAAGAAAATAAAAACTCAATTTTTCCTGAAAGTTTCTGTTTTCCAACCAAGAAAAAATAGAGCGGGGGTGAGCGCAAGGGTATGATGGAGGCAGAAAGTTTCACCAAAAGGGGCCGAATGGATTCCCTATCGTATCGCACATGTTCGGCCCCTTTTGCAGTAAGTGCGTGTAGACAGCAGGAATCGCGTTTTGGGAGCGTAGCGGACATTCAAGCGATTCCCAGGCCGTTTTCTTGCTTCCTTCTTTTGGGCCAACAAAAGAAGGAAGGGCCCCCGCGGCATGAGCGGTTGAGATAGAAGAAAAATGATCTATGATATAACAATCAGAGGGAAAACCAAGTAATAGTTATAAATGTATTCAAAAATAAACATTAATTTTTAAGTCAAATTTTGTCATCACTATTGTAATCAAATTTTAACTCTATGAATAGAATGAAAATTTCATTACAATCATTTATAGAGGTGGTTTGGGTGGCTCAAAAACGTTTTTTCCCTAGAAGTGAAAAGCAAATGAATACAACAATACGAGTGGAACGTGATAAATTACAAATGATAGACGACTATGCTGCACTGAAAAATATTAGCCGCAGTGCATTTATTAATCAGTGTATTGACTATGCACTAAAAAACATGGATATGAAAAGTTTAAAAAAAGAAATGTAAATTTATGTATTCATATTACCAAGCTATAATTGTTTTTTGATTTTAGGTACACTCTATTTAGGGAATGGTAAAAATGGGTTATTATATTGCCAAAGAGTATGATAAAGAACCAATCAGCATACGAATAGAATCAGAAAAATTAAAGAAGATTGATAAGATAGCCACGTCAATTGAAATAAGCCGCAGCAGATTTATTAACATATGTATAGATTATGCCCTACAAAATATAAGTCTTAATAACGCTGAAGAATAATAAAAAGACGGCATACGACAAACCACAAAAGAAACTTTGATAGGAAATGAAAAAATCCTGTCACATCAAATGCCTTGTCCACATAGGATATATAGGCATCTGCTTGTACAGCAACTCACAAAACAAAGACAAGCCATGCCTGCCGTTTTTCACGGCATCAAAAACAATAGCTGTCCCTTTTACTGGGAAAGGTATTTTGCCATACTTTCCCCTCCTTTCCTTGCAGCGGGGAGAAAAGGGAGCTTTCCCTGCCGCCGGGAAAACGCTTCCCTCCCCACTGTATGGGAACCGGTCTTCCCATAAACAACCGCTATGCATATTTTCAAAACTTTTTACAACAAAGCCCCCGGATAAAAAGGGTTTTGTCAATTTTTTTCCTTGCTTTTGTATCGTCCTATTCTTAATAAAAAGGGCTGCCGCGATCTGCCAATCATGCAATCGCAGCGGCCCTTTGTAATATACACGTTATAACTAAAAAATAACAGTATGACAGGAAACCCGGTTCCGTAAAAAAGCGGAACCGGGTTTCTTTACCATGTTAAAGGGATACTTCATATAACTTAGAGGGAAATAGGGTTTTTCATTATACCCCCAAAAGCATCTTTTTGGGGGAGGTCAGCTTTTTCCCGTACCGGCAATAGCGGGCTAACGAACGCAGGCTGTCCAGCAGCTCCAGGTATTTGCACTGGGCGGAATCCCATTCCGACCGCCGGTTACAGGCAAACCACAAACGCCGGTTTTCTTCCATCAGTTCCGTGACCTCCTGGATCAAGGATTCAATGGCGGGAAGATCCGCCATGGCCTCTTCCCGGCTGCGGTAAGGCCGGTCTAAGGTGAGCGCCACTTTTTTGGCAGCGGCCAGGCTTCGTTTGATATCAAAGAGGAAGGTTTGATAAGCGATCTCATTGCGGGAAGGGGCCAGGCTTTCAAAATAGCGCAGACCCCGGGAGAACCGCTCCTCAGCGCCGGAAAGCTTCTCTTTGAGATCTGGGTCCACCGGCAGGGTTGCGTCCTTGAAGAACTCCTGGAACAGCCGGGTCCCCGCGTCCTGCCGCTCGCAGTACCAGAACTCAATGGGTTTGCCATAGGTTTCCCGGTTGTATTCCGGATCGGTGAAGCACAGGTCGTAATCCATCAGGCTGTGATATTCCTCCAGATCGATATCTAACCCGTAAAACAGCCGGAAGAAGGAATACACCGTCTCGTCAAAAGTCATCTGGGAACGGCAGTTCCAGGAGAACAGCGCGCCGCAGTACAGCCCCATCCAGTTTTCTTCCCGCAGGTTCAAGCCGTCGTCGCACCAGGACGACATGAGGATACCCCGGGCCTTTTCCGCCCCTTCGGCGGCCATGGATTTGGTATTCAGCCAGGACAGGTAGTACGGAGGGAGGAACCGGCTCCAGCTATGGGTGGCGGGAGAAAGGAAAAACCGCTTGTTCCGGCGGATCAGTTCCCGGATGTTGGGATAGCCGTCCCGGCAGGCGTAGTCCCAATAGACAAAATCCATGTCTTCCGGCATTTCTTCTATTTTCTCTATGCCGATCTGGTAGTCGCCCCACACGGGCGTGTACATATCGCAATACATCATGGTTTGCAGGCCGTGGGCCTTCAACTGCTCATACAGGCGGCGGAAATGCCCGTTGTAATACCGGGCCGCCTCGTCTTTGGGAAACAGGCGGGTGTAGGACGCGGCCTCGTCCCCGCCCACGTGGAGCGCCCCGGCTTCCCCAAAAATCTCCACGGCTTCCTCCACCATGGCGTGCACCATGTCCTGTACATCCTGCTTGCGCACGTCCAGCGCCGAAAGGGGGGCTCCCTTGGGATCGTCCCCCTCGTGGAGCACGTAATCCTGGAACGCCTGGAGGGAGGCGTTTTTATCCCAATGCCCTAAGGTGTTGATGATGGGCACAATGGAAACGTAATACCCCTTGGCGTAAGCGATCAGTTCCTTCCACTCCTGGGGGCTCATGGGATCGGAAAACTTCCCGGATTCCGGTATGCAGCGGAATTGGAGCACATCCTCGATATAAGGCATATACAGGTTGCACTTGATCCGGGAAAGGCGGCGGATGATGGATTTAAAGTGGTCCAGGGTGGAAATCTGGCCCCGGGAGATGTCGTCGGTAAACCCGCGGATGGGCATGGAGGGGTAATCTTCCACCACACAGCAGGGAATTTCCTCTCCATGCAACTGGAACATCTGGGAAAGGGTACACAGGGCATAATAAGCCCCTTCCGGGGTGGAAGCGGTCACATCCACCCCTTGGGGCGCCACCGTCAAGCGGTACTGCTCCCGGCCCATCGAGGGATCCAATTGGAGGGCTACCGGCGCGCTGCCGCCGGTAGGGGGGACAAGCTCATGGGCCTTGGGCACAAAGGCGAGGAATTCCGGGCTAAGGGCGCAAGAGCCCGCCGCAAGGGTTCCTTGGGTAAACCGGATGGACTGGGGCTGAGGAATCAAACAACCGTTCATGGCAAATACCTCCTGGTTACGAAGAAAAATAACAGGGAAAGAAATATCTATACCATAGCATAATAGGGCCCGTTTGAAAAGGCCAAACCACAGAAAAATTTCCCGGGGAAAGCATACAGATCGACAAGATATCCTCGGGTATTTTTAGGTATTCTGCAAGTTTGTTGCGGGAAACAAGTAAATCCGTTTTCTTTGCAGGAAGTTTATGGTACAATAAACGAAGTATAACTTTTTGTAGAGAAATAGGAAAAAAGCAGCTATTGAGGGTGAAATGATGAATCATCAGGAGTTAAAACAGGCAGTACTAGAGGAAAAGAAAAAGCAGGGCGTCCTGATACTGGCCCATACCTACCAGAGCCCGGACGTGCTGGAAATCGCCGATATCACAGGGGATTCCTTCGCGTTGTCCAAAGCCGCCCAGCATATCGAGGCGGACCGCGTGCTCATGTGCGGAGTCCGGTTTATGGCGGAAACCGTGAAGATCCTTTCTCCGGATAAAGAGGTCATCCTTTCCCACCCCGGCGCGGGCTGCCCCATGGCGGAACAGATCCCTCCCAAGTCGGTGGAACAGTACCGCCGGGAGCATCCGGACCACGCGGTATGCGCTTACATCAATACCACGGCGGAGCTCAAGGCGCTGGCGGACGTTTGCGTCACCTCTTCTTCAGCAGTGGAGATCGTCGCCCGCATCCCCCAGCAGGATATCCTGTTTATCCCGGACAAAAACCTGGGGTCCTATGTCAAACAAAAGGTGCCGCAGAAAAATATCCATCTGATGAACGGATATTGCCATGTTCACAACGGGATCCGGCCGGAACATATCCTGCGCTGCAAACAGCAGCATCCGGGGGCCAAAGTGGCCATTCATCCGGAATGCCCGGCGGAAGCCGTAGCGCTGGCAGATATGGCGGGTTCCACCAAAGAGATCATCGAATACGCTTTGGGCACGGAGGACGACGTGATTTTCGCCACGGAACGGGGCGTTTATGACGAGCTTTCCCTGCGCTATCCCAACCGGAATTTCTATCAGCTGGAGCCGGAACTGATGACATGCGTCAACATGAAAAAGACCACCTTGCAGGGGGTATACGATGCGCTTACCGGTCGGGGCGGCGAGGTGATCGTGATGGATGAATCGCTGCGCCGGGCCGCCAGCGCCAGCATTGAGAATATGCTCAAATATGGCGGCTGACGGATAGAAAAGCGGAAAGACAAAAAACGAGGCCGGGGATTGCCCGGCGGACGGGAGGGTGATAACCATGAAACAAGAATACGATGTGATAGTAGTAGGAACCGGGGCGGCGGGGCTGTACGGGGCCTTGCAGTTTGACCCGTCTGTCAGCGTTTTGCTGATCTCCAAGCGGGAGCTGACCCTCTCCAACAGTTCGCTGGCCCAGGGAGGGGTCGCGGCGGTACTGGATTTGGAACACGACGACTACCAGCTGCACTTTGAGGATACCATGATCGCCGGCGGACGTAAAAATAATCCCGACGCGGTAAAAGTCCTGGTCACCGAAGGGCCGGACAACGTGCGGGCCATCAACCGTATGGGCGTGGATTTTGACCGGGAACCGGACGGTTCCCTGCAAAAGACGCTGGAAGCGGGCCATTCCCGCCGCCGGATCGTGCACCACAAGGATTTTACGGGAAAGGCCATTGTAGATCAGCTGATTGAGCAGGTAAAGACCCATCCCAATATTGAGATCGCGGAAAACACCCTGGTATTTTCCCTGGAAAAAGCGGAACACGGATTTTTTGCCGGTATTTTGCAGGACGGAGCCGTACATATGGTGGGATGCCGGTACTGCCTGCTGGCCACCGGAGGCATTGGGCGGGTCTATCAATATACCACCAATTCCGCCATTGCCACCGGCGACGGCATCACCCTGGCATATAAGCTGGGGGCGGAGATCCGCCATTTAAGCTGGATCCAGTTCCACCCCACCGCTTTTGCCGCAGAGCCCGACCGGGAACGCTTCCTGATTTCTGAAGCCGTCCGGGGAGAAGGCGCGGTACTGCTCAACTGCGACGGCGAACGCTTCGCCCATCATTACGACAGTCGCGGGGAACTGGCCCCCCGGGACGTGGTATCCCGGTCCATTATGCTGGAATCCATCAAAAAGGGCAACGAGCACTTTTATCTGGATATCACTCGCAAGGACCCGGATTTCGTGCGCAACCGGTTTCCCATGATTTACGAGCGCTGCCTGGAAGAGGGCGTGGATATCACCGTGGACCGCATCCCGGTGTTTCCTTGCCAGCATTACCTGATGGGAGGCATCCAGGTAGACCTGCGTTCCGCCACCACGGTAGACCGGCTATACGCCGCTGGGGAATGTTCCCATACCGGGGTACACGGGGCCAACCGGCTGGCCAGCAATTCCCTGCTGGAAGCGCTGGTCTTTTCCCGCCGGGCCGCCCTGGATATCCAGAAACGGTTACAGGAGGAAGGGCGGCTGCCCATCGGCGACGTCCCGCCGCTTCCCGACCTGTCGGGGGAAGAATTGCCCCACGGGCTGCGCACGGAAATCCGGCGGATTATCCAGGATACCCATTTTGTCATCCCCAAACCGGAAAAAGTACCTGCGGGGCTGGCAAGGCTGGAAGAGATCCGGCGGCAATTGGACAGCGGGCATTACGCCTTGTCTTATGATTTTGTGGAGGCCAGAAGCCTTGCCACAGTGGCCGCTATCATCCTGGAAGAGGCCGCCGCCACCT
>CAJFUH010000131.1 GCA_904420155.1 uncultured Clostridia bacterium | reverse complement strand
TGTTCCTTATTTTCCAATGCGTCAAGCAGCTCTCCCACCACATCGTCAATATAAACCAGCGTCATATGCACCGACGGGTCGTTGACAGTAATCGGCAGGCCGTGTGCGATATGATGGCAGAACGTGGCTACCGCGCTGTTATAATTGGGGCGGCACCACTTTCCAAATACATTGGGGAACCGGTAGACCAGCACTTTTGCGCCGGTCTCTTCCCCATATTGGAACAACAGGTCTTCGCCGGCCTTTTTTGACCGCCCATACTCGTTGTCCAGGGCGGCTTGCGTAGAGGAGGAAAGCATCACCGGACAAGAATTGTTGTGCTTTTTTAAGGTTTCCAGCAGGGTGGAGGTAAACCCAAAATTCCCTTCCATATATTCGCTTGGATCCTTGGGGCGGTTCACTCCCGCCAGATGAAAAACAAAATCACAATCGGCACAATACCCATCCAATAACGCCGGATCGGTGTCCACATCATATTCATATAGGGTAAGAGAAGGAAAATTTGTATTTTTTACCTTTCCCTCCTGGATATTTTTAAGCTGGGCAACCAAATTTTTTCCCACAAACCCTTTGGCCCCTGTGATAAGGATATTCATCATCTGTCCTCCCAAGCTGCAATTTCGTCACGGATATAGGACAAAGACAGCAGTTTTTCTTTTACTTGCTCCACAGTTAACAATTCCGTGTTATTGGAGTTAAACTCTGTCAAAAGGTTTCTCTGTTCATCGCCCACTTTAAAATATTTGTCGTAATTTAAGTCTCTCTTATCCGCGGGAACGCGGTAAAAGTTCCCCATATCAATGGCATGGGCGCACTCCTCATTGGTCAAAAGCGTCTCATACATCTTTTCTCCATGCCGGATCCCAATTACCTTGACCTCATTTTCCGCATGGAACAATTCTTTCACCGCCTGGGCAAGCACGGCAATCGTACAGGCGGGCGCTTTTTGTACCATGATATCCCCGCTTTCCGCGTGCTCAAAGGCGAACAGCACCAATTCCACCGCCTCTTCCAAAGACATGATAAAGCGGGTCATATTGGGTTCCGTCACCGTCAAAGGATGGCCCGCTTTGATCTGTTCAATAAACAGAGGGATCACAGAACCTCTGGAACACATGACATTTCCGTACCGCGTCCCGCAGATCATGGTCTTGTCCGGAGAAACGGTGCGGGCCTTGGCCACAAAGACCTTTTCCATCATGGCTTTGGACGTGCCCATCGCATTAACCGGATAAGCGGCCTTGTCTGTGGAAAGGCAAATCACTTTTTTCACCCCAGCCTCGATGGCGGCTGTCAGGACATTATCCGTACCTAATACGTTGGTCTTTACCGCCTCAATGGGGAAAAATTCACAGGAGGGCACCTGTTTTAAAGCCGCCGCATGAAAAATATAATCCACGCCATACATGGCGTTCTTCACGCTTGACGGATCCCTCACATCCCCTATATAGAACTTAATCTTGTTGCTCAGTTCCGGATATTTTGCCTGGTATTCATGGCGCATATCGTCCTGCTTTTTTTCATCGCGGGAGAAAATACGGATTTCCGCGATATCAGTCTCCAAAAACCGGTTTAAAACCGCATTGCCAAAAGAGCCTGTACCGCCCGTGATCATTAATACTTTGTTGGTAAACAATCCCATCATTTTCAACTCCTATGTAGTTTTAGTTTTTCCAATATCTGACGTTTCCCATCCCGGCTGGTTCCAAACAAAAAGAACAGCAGCAAATAGATTGCAGAAACAATGATTGCTTTGATAACCAGATACATCCACCCGGTGTGGGAAATGAGGGAGAGCAAAAAGATTCCCAAAACGACGCTTGCTGCGATTGGAAGAAAGGCTGGAAGGTAACACTTCTTGTAAAAAGCTTTCATATCGATATTTAATTTATGGGAGAAAATATAGCTTTGCCATACCACGTTGGCGCACCCTGCGATACAAATGGAGGCGCAAACGCCCAAGGCCCCCCAAAAATAACCCAGAAGGAAGGATAATCCCAAGGTGACAACCCCGATGATACAAAACCCGATTGCCTGCCACTTTACTAAATTCTTGGCAATAATGGTGGTTTTACCGATCTGTTGGGAATACTCCAGCAGGGCGGGGAACAGTACGAGGATCGTACAATAATAAGACATCACATAATCCGGTCCCATCCACAAAACCATGAATTCTTTTCCCACACAGATAAAACCAACAAACAGCCACCCCAGTACAAACATTTGAAAGCGCCCTACTTTAATCATCAACGGCGTGATTTCATCCTCACGGTTACTGGCAATTTTTCTGGAAATGGTGGGCAGGAACAGACCGTTTATCGCTTCGGCAAAGGTATAATAATAACTCCCTATCGACGAAGCCGGGGCGAAAATCGCGATGGCTATGGAGCCGGAAACAATACCCAAAACCGAGGAAGCCATATTATAAATAAACTTTTGCGCAAACGAGATCAGGGTAATCCATATGGAGAAACCGAAAATCATCCGGTAGATCCCCTTACCCGACGAACGGAAGGAAGCCTTCACCCCAATCTGCGCCTTGATAATGATTAATTTGATCAGGATGGTAATGGTACCGGCCACGGCATTAGCCAATACCACAGCAACCACCCCCATGTTGAATAGGAGCGCTACGACAACCAATGCAATGGTAAATAACTTCCTAAATAAATCGCAGACTTTAAGCTGAATAAATTTTTCATAGGAAGTTAAAATCCCATTTAAAGGCATGGTTGGGAAACTAATCAAGTTAAAGCCGGCTACAATAATAAATAAGATCTTAAATGTCTGTAATTCCGAGGGGTTTAACTTAGCGTAGATATCTCCCATAAATATATAGACGATACTCACGGCTATCAGCAATAAAAGGTCCAGCCCCAAAAATAACTTATAGGTAGCGCCCAGTAATTGCTCTATCTCTTTTTGTTTACCCTCCGCCCGATATTTCGATAGGAAGCGGGACGTTGCGGAACTGATCCCAAAATCCACCAGGAAAAGGCTGATCAAGGAAGTGGCCAAGGTATACAATCCATAATTGGATTGCCCTATCTGGGCTACCATCCACGGGGTATAAATCAGAGTGGCAATAATATTGATAAATACGGCGGCGTATGAAATGACGGCCCCAAATTTAATCTGCTTTTGACTATTCATTTCTTCATTCCCAAACTTGAAATTCTTAATCCATTCCGGAACCCATAAATCCGGATATTCTGACCTACCTTTTCCGCCCGATCCAGGATGCGGTAAAAAGGTTTGACCAGTTTTCCTGTCCCTGTGGGATGGGGGTTATATAAAATCCGGAACCTGCGTTTGACGCTTTTTTCCGATAATGTACCTAATTGCCGCATATTGACCCCAGTAATCCCGTTTTTCCTAAACCACTTCTTATCGTTCCAAAGCCATCGGCTCCAGGCGATCCCATATCCATATATTTGGTTGATTCTGTATGGAAAAATCATTTTATCAAGATCAAAATCATTTTCATGGTATAGCCATAAAAAAGTTTTCTCGGAATTCGCAACCCTTTTGGACCCTTTTTCTTCAAATTCCCAGGGGCTTTCCGATTTGTCAAGGAAAGACAATAAGGTTTCCCTATTCCATAAAGCGGCCTGGGTATCCAGTCGGTATTGGATGTCCGCTTCGGCGATCCGGAAATTGCTGTCTTTCCACGGTTTCTTCAATTTATCTAAATCGGATGTGCATAATCTGCAAACAGCGATATTGCCGTCCTCTTCCATCCACTGCATGCATTGATCGATTGCCTTTTGATCCACATATCCCAGCAAAAAGAAATCTTCCAGGGAAAAGACAACATACTTGGTGTCAATCTGGGTTAAACAGTGATATAACCTTTCACTCCATGTACAATGTTTGTCGGAATTTATGGTCTGTATATCCAGCCCTTCGCAGCGGTACTGTTTGGTTTCCGTATTTAAATAGATCTTCTGCGGATGTTCCGGCCAATATTTTTTGATCAGTTCAAAATAAGGATACCATGCGGTAGAATATTTGTCGCAACTGCAAACCAGCAAACTGCAATTTTCGTTCAAAACGAATCACCTCTCGACACTTTTTACACAGATGCGGATGACGGAATCCCATTCTTCTTTTACATGTTCGGGAGAATACAAGGAGTAGATTGGAGTAAACAATTGGTTTTCTCCCACAGATATGTCAGAAATCAACTGCCTTAATATTCCGGGAAGTTCGTCAAAAGAATGGGCCCAAACGACCGGCGCTTTCATTTCTTCCAGCTCATAGTATTTCAGCCAAGACCCAATGATGGTCTTGGAACCCGCATAGATCTGTTCTTTTAAGGAATTGGAAAACGCGTCCGTATCCCGCATGTGGATGTAAATATCCGTTGCAAGGCTCAGGGCGGCATTTTTTTCAAAGGGGTAATA
>CAJFUH010000130.1 GCA_904420155.1 uncultured Clostridia bacterium | reverse complement strand
GGGAACAAGCTATGAAGCTGCTGCTTCAAAAAATCGAGGATATCCATACCGAAAATCCACTGGTAATCTTGCCGCATCAGTTAATCTTTCGGCAAAGTACTCACGATCGAAAGATATAAAAAGGGCTTCACAGAAGCTAGAAGAGTACTGGACTATAAAAAATAAGATTCCAAACATTCAGGTCTTTTTCACGTTCCGTTTGGATTTTCTTCCCAGCGGAAAGGGAAGGTATCTTTGCACTATGGGAAAATGCGAGAAAACGATAATCATCTGACAAAAGTCGAAAATCAATAACAAATTATTTATATAGGAGGATTTGTATATGGATCAGGTTGTAAAAATCGGAATCATCGGCTGCGGGGGGATTGCCAACAGCAAACATATGCCGGCCCTCAGTAAGCTAGAGGATGTAGAAATGGTGGCCTTCTGCGATATTATTGAAGAACGCGCTATAAAAGCTGCAAAAACATTTGGAACGCCGGACGCCCGTGTATATACCGATTATAAAGAATTGCTCAAAGAACCGGATATTGATGTGGTGCATGTCCTAACGCCCAACCGGGAACACAGTTTTATTACGGTAGATAGCCTAGAGGCGGGCAAACATGTCATGTGCGAGAAACCCATGGCCAAAACCACCCAAGAGGCCCAGGCCATGATTGACGCAGCCAAGCGCACAGGTAAAAAACTGACAATTGGTTATCAGAACCGCTACCGCCCGGATTCATGGTAT
This sequence comes from uncultured Clostridia bacterium, assembly GCA_904420155.1. Lineage (GTDB taxonomy): Bacteria > Bacillota > Clostridia > Oscillospirales > Acutalibacteraceae > CAJFUH01. The sequence continues at coordinate 4,283 of CAJFUH010000130.1, read as the reverse complement.
TTGAAGCAGGCGTGCAGTAATGGGGAATTGGGGGATATTTATTTTGCAAAGGCCCATGCCCTGCGCCGGAGGGCTGTGCCCACATGGGGTGTTTTCCTCAATGAATATGAGCAGGGAGGAGGGCCCTTAATCGATATCGGCACCCACGCTTTGGATCTGACTTTGTGGATGATGGATAATTACCGTCCCAAGATGGTGGTGGGCAGCGTTTATAAAAAGTTAGGGGATCAAACTCACTCGGCCAATGCCTGGGGGGATTGGGATCCAGAGAAATTTACGGTAGAGGATTCTGCTTTTGGATACATCGTTATGGAAAACGGCGCCACGATTGTATTGGAATCCAGCTGGGCGCTCAATACTTTGGATGTGGGGGAAGCCAAGACTTCCCTTTGCGGGACCAAGGCAGGAGCCGATATGAAAGACGGGCTGCGCATCAATTATGTGAAATATGATAAACAATGCGTAGAGAAACCCACCTTTGGCGGGAGCGGCGTGGATTATTTTGTTGCCAATGATGGAAATCCCGAGGATGTAGAAGCGAGAATGTGGATTGATGCGGTGAAAAATGATGGAGAAGTGGTGGTAAAGCCGGAACAGGCGCTTGTGGTCACCCAAATTTTGGAGGCTATTTATCAATCCGCCAAAGAGGGAAAACCGGTGCTGTTTTAAAAGAAAGAAGGGAATGAAATGCAGTTAGGTATCATTGCTGATCCGGTGGAAAAATCGTTCCGGATGGCACGGGACAAAGGCTTATCGTTTGTTGAATTTTGTATCAACGTAGGGATGGATTGCCACAAGTTTTTCCAACAGGTAGAAGAATTGAAAGGGTATATGGAACGCTATCAGGTGGCCGTCGGTTCTGTTGGAAGATGGGGAAGCAACAAGTTGGACGAACACGGAGAAATCATAGAAGAAGAGCTGCAAAACAACTATCTTTTGATTGATGCAGCATCCCAGCTGGGATGTACGGTTATGAATACCGGCGTGAATTATGTAGAAGGGCTTTCTTATTTTGAGAACATCAGCCGGGCGATTGCCTTTCTAGAGAAGCTGTTGGATTATGGGAAAAAGCGCGGCGTAAGGATAGCTGTGTACAACTGCCGGTGGAACAACTATATCTGTTCTCCAGAACAGTGGAAACTGGTGCACGGTCACTTGAAAGATTTAGGCATTAAATACGACAGTTCCCATTGTATTTACGATGGCGGGGATTATTTACAAGAGATGAAGGATTGGGGAAAACGCTTTTACCACGTGCATATAAAAGGGACCTTATCCATTGGCGGGGAACGGTTTGATGATCCGCCCGCCGGACTGGACGACACAAATTGGGGAGCCTTTTTCTCTGTTTTGTATGCGATAGGTTACAACGACCGGTTGAGCATAGAACCCCATTCACCGGTCTGGAGGAAACAGTTGGGGGAAAAAGGGGTGGATTTTTCCATCCAGTATATCCGTCCTTTTCTCATGAAATAAAGGAGGCTGTCTGATGAAAGTCGCATTACAACTTTATACGGTTCGGGATTGTTGTGAAACCGGAGCAGAACTGCTGTCCGCCTTAAAAGAAGTCAAACAAGCTGGATACGAAGGAGTCGAGTTTGCCGGCGCCCGGGATGTGGACGCCCAAACCATGAAGCAGGCTTTGGATCAATTGGGGCTGGTCCCAGTGGCAGCCCATCAGAGTTTGGAGGAGCTGGAAAACCATCTGGAAGAACTGATCGCTTACCATCAAGTTTTGGGTACCAAAGCATTGGTATGCGCTTATGCCCCAACAAGCACGAAAGATGAACGGGAATACTTGGAGCGGGTACTCATCCGGGCGCAGCAGCAGGCCGCCTCTTCTGGGATCCAGATTTTGTATCATAACCATACCCATGAGCTGCAAGAACAGGATGGACGTTGCCCCTTGGATGAAATAAAACAGTGCTGCCCATTGGAATTGGATACCTATTGGGCTTTCCATAGCGGCCGGGATGTCCCCGCCTATATGAAGGAGCACCAGGAACGGATAGGGCTGCTGCATTTGAAAGACGGCAATACACAAGGAGTTCCCTGTGCTATTGGGGAAGGATGCAATCCCATTCAGCCCATTTTAAACGCCGCCAAAGAGTTACAATTAGAATGGGTGATTGTAGAAAATGATGATCCTGTTCCCGACGGATTATCCGATATGAAACGCAGTATCCAGCATTTAAAACAGAATTATACAATTTAAGAAAAGAGGAATGAAAATGAAATTGGGAGTATTCACCTGTTTATTGAGCAATCTTCCGTTGGAAGCGGCTCTAAAATATTTCCAGTCTTTAGGGATTCAGATGGTGGAGATTGGGTGCGGCGGTACGCCGGGTAACGCCCATGCGAATCCCGATATTTTGCTACATGACGACGATGCATTGAAGAAGTTTTCTCAGACCATTGAGCGTTATGGCATGGAAATCAGCGCGCTGAGCTGCCACGGAAACCCGGTACACCCGCAAAAGGAAATTGCGGCCTCCTATGACAAAACCATCCGGGACGCTATTTTACTGGCGGAAAAGCTGGGACTGCACCAGATCAACACCTTTTCCGGATGTCCCGGCGACTGTGAGACGTCCCGTCATCCCAATTGGGTGACTTGTCCCTGGCCGGATGATTTTTCAGAGGTGCTCCAATGGCAGTGGGAAAAGGTGCTCATCCCCTATTGGAGGGATTTAGTTCCTTTTGCAAAACAGCATGGGGTCAATAAAATCGCTATGGAACTCCATCCTGGTTTCTGCGTCTATAATACGGAATCCATGCTCAAACTACGGGACGCCGTAGGAGAAGAAATCGGCGCCAATTTGGATCCAAGCCATCTGATTTGGCAGGGAATGGATCCGGTGGCTGTCATCAAGAAACTGGGGGATGCTATTTTCCATTTCCACGCCAAGGATACCAGGATTGACAAATACAATACGGCTGTAAACGGGGTGCTGGACACCAAGCATTACAGCGATGAGATGCATCGTTCCTGGATCTTCCGCAGCGTGGGATATGGCAACGACCTGCTCTACTGGAAAGATATTATCAGCGCCCTGCGTATGGTAGGGTATGATTATGCCATCAGCATTGAGCATGAAGACAGCTTGATGAGCCAGAATGAAGGACTGAGCAAAGCGGTAGATTTCCTCAAACAAGTGATTACTGTTGAGGATGTCGGCGACATGTGGTGGGCTTAAACCATCTCGGAAGGGGGATACAAAGTATGGAACAGCCTGGAAGAATTGCTATTGTGGGATATGGCGGTATGGGAAGCTGGCACGCTAAGCTCCTGAAATCGGTCAAAGAGGCGCAGTTGATGGGGATTTATGATATTGATCCTGCGCGCAGTAAAGCGGCCCAGCGGGCGGGAATCCGTGCCTACGAATCCTATGAAGAACTGCTTGCGGATCCAGAAGTAGAGCTGCTCATCGTAGCGGTCCCAAACGATTTGCACCGTGAGCTATCCATACAGGCGATGGACGCTGGAAAGCATGTCATCTGTGAGAAGCCGGTGGCCTTAAACAGCGGGGAACTGGAGGACATGATTGCAGCGGCAGAGCGAAATCATGTGGTTTTCACGGTACATCAAAACCGCCGGTGGGATGAGGATTTCCGGATTGTCAAAGAGCTGTATGAAAAAGAGACATTGGGAAAAGTCTTTCACATAGAATCCCGCGTACACGGATCCCGGGGGATCCCTGGGGATTGGAGAAACACCAAAGAGCACGGCGGGGGGATGGTTCTGGACTGGGGCGTCCATATGTTGGATCAAATGTTGATGCTGGTACAGAAAAAGCCTTTATCCCTGTATGCTAGCCTTTCCCATGTGACCAATGACGTAGTGGATGATGGGTTCCAGATCTTTTTAACCTATGAAGACGGACTTACTTGCCTGGTGGAAGTGGGGACCAGTAACTTTATCAACCTGCCCCGCTGGTATATACAGGGAGAAAATGGAACCGCCGTGGTGCAGGACTGGGATTTGTCCGGTAAAATCGTGATGGTTTCCGACTGGGAGAACCGGGACGCCGTTCCCGTGGTCACTGCGGCGGGGCTGACAAAAACAATGGCGCCTCGTACTGAAGAAACGATTCGGGAATATCCCTTGCCGGAAGTGCATGCGGATGTAAAAGATTATTACCGCAATGTCATCCGGGCGTGCAGAGGGGAAGAGGAAGCGCTGGTGACTCATGACCAGGTCAGAAAAGTGATGAAACTGATGGAAGCTGTTTTCCGCTCTGCGGAAAAGAATCAGGTGGTAACGGAAATCTGGTGATCGATTT
>CAJFUH010000129.1 GCA_904420155.1 uncultured Clostridia bacterium | reverse complement strand
CCCCTAAGAGATCATTAAAGCGTTTTCGGTATCCTTCGCTGTCCAGCAGAGTATTCAGCATGACATTGATGCTTCTTTTTGCTCCGTTCGCAGGAGTTCCGGCCAACTGGCGGGCCTGCGTTGCTTTTTGAATAGTTCCTGTCATGATTCTTTCTCCTTTACAACAAATCTTCGGTATTGGGATTGTTTAAAATATCGATTTAAATTTATATCAGGGTGCTCAGAGGCAAACTTTTTGAGATCAAAAGTCCGTTTTTCCACAGGCTTCCAATCTATGTGTATACCGCCGCAAATCCCGGAAATGCTGTTGCCCAGCTCCTGCTGAAGAATCTGTTCGCATTTCTTTTTTTGAGTTTCCAGCATGGCAATTTGCCTTTTAAGGTCTTGATAATCGTTAAGGATATCGGATTGATATAGGGGTTTTGCCTCGCTGTCTGAATCCGGGAGGCGGTAAACCTCTTGTAATGCTCGGGAAGTGGGGGAAAGCCCGTCTACCGGAGGGGGAATATCGGGAATGACATAGGTATCCCAAAATTCTTGTTCGGCCTTCATAAGGGCGTGAATTTCCTCTTCATCCCGCTCAATGGTAAACCACCGGAACCCTTGATTGAGAATCAAAACCGCCAGATACCATCGGTCATACCCGGTGACCGCTAGATAATGAATGCATTGGACGTAGTAGTGTTCCGGAAATTCCCCATTCTTAAACTTTTTCAGGTTCAAGACGCTGGTGGTCTTGCATTCCAGCCCGGCCCGCTCACCGGATACTTTTCGGTCAATGTTTGCGTGGGCGAATGGATAGGTGGGATTGCGAATTATGCCGGAGTGGATATGTACCCTTTTCCCAGCGGATTCAGTGAAACGTTGCGCCACATAGCCTTCTAAATCCCGGCCCTGACGCATTGCCTCATTGTCCTCTTTTTCCGGCAATCGCCCGGTCTTGTCCGCCCAAAGCATGTAGGGGGTTACATAATTATTTAATCCTATGATTGCGGCGGCGTCCGATCCTCCGATCCCTTTCCGGCGTTCTTCCAACCATTGTGCGCGATCCATGGTACTCATAGGGGGGCCTCCATGATCCGGCGGGCACTTTGGATGCAGTCCTCACAGTAACGGCGACAGCCAACCCAATAATAGGTGTCGTCCTCAAAAATCCCGGCGCCGCACTCCCAACACTCTGCAAGGGGCCGCCCTTCTGGGGGCTCTTGGCGGTCGTATTCTTTTTGGGCCGCCTCAAAACCGCTCGTTCTAATCCAGTCGCTCACAACTGTTCTCCTCCTTCAAATAGATCGCTAAGTATCGCTCGTGTGGAAATGTCCAGCCGTTCCCATGGTATGACTTGTATTTCTAAAGAATGGGTGTTATACTGAGCTTGAGCCTTATTATTTTTGTTGCCATCTTCGGTGCTGCTAACGCCGGGGGTGGCTTTCTTTTTCTCTAAACAAGCAATCCTATCCGCGTATTTGAACGCCAACTGACGGATGTCATGCTGCATATGGAGATACAGCAAGCATTCTTCCGGTCCCACGTTGTCATCGTGTACGGCAAGGCAAAACGCCATTTCCAGGCATTCCAGGGCTTGTCTTATATATAGTCTCATGCAATTTCCTCCTTGTCCTGTTTTTGTGCGGATGTGTTCGCTTTGACAATGTTTACGGTTTCCTCGTACAGACGATCCTGTTCAATTTTTTCTGAGATCAAACGGGCCAGATAATCCAGGTCGCTTCCTGCAAAATCGATCACGCCGCTTTGATCTCCCAAGTGATGTTTCCGAATTGTATAGCGCAAGGCGTTCTGAAATTCTTCGTCGGTCAGGTTACCTACCCGATCCAAAACTTTGTGGTAAGCGGTCAACGTTTCGCAGTCCATGGTTAACATGGTGACACTTTCCATATATTCACCGCCTCCTTTCAAAATGGAAAATGGTAACGTCGCCATCTTGTTCCCAATTGACATTCAGGCCATGCTTTTCACATAGGCCGCACAGATAATCGCGGTCCTCATGTGTACATCTGAGGAATCTGAAAGTTGGGTTAAGGTCTGAGTTTTTGCTGGCTAGTGACACTGCTTTTTTCAGTATCCATTTCTTCATCATTTTTTCTCCTATGTAAGGTCAATTTGAGCTTTTGCCAATTCAATAGCGATTTTATAAGCGGAGCCATGTTTGTTATTTCCGTGGGTTTTCTCCACTTTACGGACGAATTTATCTAAAGCACCGCAAAAACATCCGCACGTTACCCAAATTTGGTTGTCCTTACTTCGGTAAAATGTGGTGCAATCTCCTCGACTTCCGATTGGGACTATTGATAAGAGGTGTTCAGGTTTTGTAATATCACCGTTATCGGACACCCAGCCGTTACCGAACACCCAGCCGTTACCGGACACCCGGCCGTTACCGGACACCCGGCCGATACCGGACACCCGGCCGTTATCGAACACCCAGCCGTTATCGAACACCCAACAGTTACCATTGTGGGAAAGGTTACGTTCATCTTCAATCCACCCTCCCAAGTCTCCGGTTTTAACTTCATCGAAAGACTGCAATGCTCGAATTCTGTGCAGAGTTATCTCTTTATCCATCGTGTAAATGTTTTTGGTCTCTTCCGTGAACTCATATTTTTTCATTTTCCCGACCTCTCTTTATTGATGATCCCTTGAACCCTGGAAAACGTGTCTTTCGTCCGTTCTTTCAGATTCCTTAGTTCGGCGTGCTGCCAGGCTATCCATATGACGATGCCGACTACAAGGACAAGCAATGCTATTTCTATGATGTTCATTTCTTTCTCCTTTTTCTTCTTAAAACTTGCTCAATACTGATTGAGCATGATCGGTTTTCCTCTGCTTTCCATTTGAGATAGTCGCTTTGCTGTTTTCGGAAAGCTTCATATTCGGGGCAATTCCCCGCGCTGTGGCAGTTGTAATCCGCCGTCACCCTGCGCCGAGGACAGTCTTTACACGGGCCTTGCATAATTTTTACCCCTCCCCCTCAGGCTGGATAATCTCCATTTCGTTAATTTCTGCCTTCAAGTGTTCCGTCAGAGTGCGCAAATCAGCTATACTAGCTCTATACTCCAGGGCGGTTTCTTTATCAGATTTGTCTCCTGTTGATTCCAACCCCTCAGCACACGATTGGAATAAATCTCTTACCCCTAGCAAGCAGGCTAGAACCATCAGCTTTTCTTCTCTTGTCATTTCACCTTTTCCTCCTCAATAGATCGGCCTGATGCCCGGTCTCAGCTTGTCCATTGCTTTTAGCGCCCCTCACTTTTCAGTGAGAGGCCGATGTTCTTCCAACTTTTTTAAGCAGGGCGGCTTGACCGCTTCAAATTGGCTGAGGTCAATCCCGGGAGCGTAATCCTGACCGTACTTCAAGAACGCATTTACCATGTGGTAACGTATGACATCTGAAATATCCTTTTCTTCTACTCCGTCACAATAAAAATGAATTTTTTCAACATAAGGGTTCTTTTTTTCTTTTTTCTTGGACGAAGTTTTTTGCGCCATGTCATATCACCTCGCTTTATAGTATGATGGTTGCTGATTGTCCTATGTTTCGTCTATTTGTTTACCTCCTCGCCGCCGTGGGCGGCTTTTCTTGTTTTGAGGGTATCCAAAATGTAAAATAGAAGGGTAGACCCACGCCTCCGAAAAAAGGGGGGCATAAGGTTTCGAGTTAAACAGACAAAAGTTTTGACCTGTAACAGTTCAGCGGTTCACAGTCTTCTGAACAAAGGGTTTAAGCTTTTTATTCCAGAAAATTTGGATTAACGAGAGCTATGTATTTTATGCCGTGCTTTTCAAGCGTTTCTTTAGTTCCGACATCATACAGTAACCAACCTTCGCTTAAATAATGCCTGATTTCCTCTATTGAGATCGGGAAAGCTTTTTCTGTTGATTCAACTATCATTTTTCACCTTCTTTCCATGCTGTGTTATTGATAGTCATCCCCTTTGAGTGCTATAATGAAGCCGGAAAGGGGGTGATCCGAAATGAGCGTAGCCTTAACAAAAGATACGGATAAATTTCTTTGTGTTCTTTACAAAGAATATTTAGAGCGTCGTAAAAAGGGGGAATCTAATCGGGACAGCAAATATTTTAGTTCAGAATATATCCAACGACTTTTTCCAAATCAGAATCAGGAAGATTGTATGGAATCAGCTAGAGAGTTGAAAAAAGCTTTTGATATTTCTATAGATATCGTTGGCGGCATATCTCTAAGCGATGAGACTATTATTTATATGGAGAATAGATTCCCGGAGGGGCTTTCACAGTTGCTTGATATTCTAGGTAAATTTAAGAACGCAATCCCATTTGTTTAATCTTTTCTATGCGGGATTCAAGTTCTGGGCTGGTGACGTTGAAGTCCTCAGCGAATTGAAGCAAAAGAATAACCAGGGTATCCACAACAAATTCAAGCTTTTCACTGCCGTCTTTGAGTTGCCTCTCAAGGGCGGCAATCCTTTCCTCATGGTGTTTAAGGGTTGTAAATAAAGTTAAATTTTGCATTTTCCTCACCTCCTTAAAGCTTCGCTCGGTTATGCACCTCTTTTTT
>CAJFUH010000128.1 GCA_904420155.1 uncultured Clostridia bacterium | reverse complement strand
CCCGACTCCCGGAAATCCCTTGTTTTCTACACTTTTTCGCTATCTTATTCTTTGACTTTTGACATCAATACAACTGTCTCAACATGCCCAGTCCGGGGAAACAGATCTACAGGCACAGCCTGCCGGGGCGTATAGCCCCGCTGGGCGAAATATTTCAGATCCCGGGCCAGGGTGGCGGGATCGCAGGATACATAAACGATCCGCTTGGGGTTCATGCCCGCCGCCACCTGAACCAGCGCTTCCCCGCATCCTTTGCGGGGCGGGTCCAGGATGATCACGTCCGGCGAAACGCCCTCCTTCGCCAGCTGTTCGGCGGCCTTTGGGGCGTCCGCGCACAAAAAGCGGGCGTTTGCAATTCCATTGCGCCTGGCGTTTTCCCAGGCGTCCCGCACGGCATCTTCCACGATCTCCACCCCGATGACCTCCTTTGCCTGGTCGGCCATAGTAAGGCCGATAGTGCCGGTTCCGCAATAAAGATCCAGCAGGGTTTCCTCGCCGGTCAGGCCGGCGTATTTTTTCGCGATTCCATACAGCTTTTCCGCCTGGCTGCGGTTAACCTGATAGAAGGACAGGGGGGAAATCTTAAACCTTAGCCCGCAGAGCTCGTCGGTGATGAAATCCTGCCCCCAAACCGTGCGGCATTTCTTTCCCAAAATCACATTGGTGCGTTCCCGGTTGTGGTTGACTACCACGCTTTTTAATCCCGGCACGGTTTCCCGAAGCATCCTCACAAGCTCCTGTTCCCCTTTCAGCCCGTTGCCGTTGACCACCAGACACACCATGACCTCCCCGGTCTTTTCCCCGTACCGGATGTACAGATGACGAAATTTCCCGGTGTGGGTGCGCTCGTCATAAGGCTGGGGCTGGAATTTCTTCGCCCACCTGCGGACGGTATCGGTCACAGCCTCGAAGGTTTCCGGCTGCAGCAGGCAGGCAGGCGCGTCCACCACCCGGTGGCTGTGAGGGGCGTAAAAGCCCATCTGAAGCTGTCCGTCCGCCCCCGCCGCGATGGGGAGCTGCGCCTTGTTGCGGTAATGGTTAGGGCAATCCGCCCCCATGATGGGAAGCACTTCCAGATCGGAAAAACCGCCGATCCGGGTCAAAGCGTCCTTGACCTGCTGTTCTTTGGCCCGCAGTTCCGCCTCATAGGAGATATGGCGGGTCAGGCACCCTCCGCACTTTGGAAACTGGGGGCACTGGGATTCTACCCGGTCCGGGGAAGGGCAAAGGATCTCTTCCACTTTGCCAAAGGCGTAGTTTTTGGCTACCTTGAGAATCTTCGCCTGGATCACGTCGCCCTGGGCGGTGGCCGGCACGAATACCGCCATCCCCTCTACCCGGCCTACCCCGCTTCCCTGGGCGGTCAGGCCCGTGATCTCCAGTTCTACCACTTGATTTTTTGCCACAGACATTCTGTTTCCTCACTTCATTTTATTCCATCGCCAAGATACAAACCGCTTGCCTTTTTCTTAAGCCTGTCCCATCCACTTTAAAAGCTGCTCCACCACAAAGACCACCGCCGTGGAAGACAGCGCCACGGTAAGCAGACCCCTTCCAAAATAGGAGAGCACCAAGGCCACCAGTAATCCCGCTACTGCGGAAATCATATTGGAGGTGGAATACAGGATTTCCGGGAAGGTCATCGCCGCCAGTACGGCATAGGGCACATACGCCAAAAAGGAGCGGATGAACCGGCTTTTTATTTTTTTTCGGAAAATCGCCAGGGGAAGCATGCGGGGAATATAGGTGACAATGGCCATAATCGCCACGCCAATCAGGATTCTGGTATAGTTCACCCGTTCTCTTCCCCCTCTTCTTCGTCATCCACTGGATAGCGCAGCGCCGCCGCCGCGGAAGCCAGCACCGCACAGATGATGATAATCCATCCGCTGGAAAGGCTGTTGAGCCCCGGCACATAGTGAAACACACAGGAAATCAGAGCCCCCAGCACCACGGTAAACGCCACCGGCCGGAGTTTCCGGGATGGGGGGATGATGATGGCGATAAACATGCCGTAGATGGCGATACCCAGGGCGCTTCTCACGGATTCCGGTAAAATACCGGCGGCGGCCGCCCCCAGGAAAGTCCCAAGGGCCCAGCCCAGATAAGGGGTAGCGATCAACCCCGCCAGATAATCGGCCCTTACTTTTCCCTCATGCTGCATGGCCACCGCGAATACTTCGTCCGTATTGCCAAAAGAGAGCACGCATCGCTTCCACATGCTCATCTTGGGGTCAATCTTTTGAGACAGGGAAAGCGACATCAGCATATACCGGATATTGATCACAAACGTAGTGATGGCGATTTCCACATACATCGCCCCGGAAAGGATCAGTTCCGTCCCGGCAAACTGCCCCGCAGAGGTAAAGTTGGTCATGGAGATCAGCACGGCAAGCCATACCGGCATACCGTTTTCCGTGACCATCATCCCAAACGTAAAGGAAACGGACACATACCCCAAGCAAATAGGCATGCCGTCCCGCAGGCCTCGGACAAAAGAGGCCCCTCCCGATAATTCACGATTCTTTTTTTGCACGATTCATGGTTCCCTCCCAGATATTGGAGCAGCCCCTTGCCAAAGGTGTAAGCTCTTTGCAAGCCGAACCTTTCGCCGCATCCGGGCCCTGCTCCTGTTCATCCTGAAATCATGTAGGGGATTGGTTTTTGCAAAATTTCTCAGAATACCCACCATGGCCAAGCAAAATCAAAGCCGGACCATAAAGGCCCTCCCTTTTCAAAAGGAACGGTCCTGCCTGCTGATAAAAGGAAAAATCCCCGCTATTTGTAAGAACCTGCTATCCCTTCCAGGGATCCCACAGGCATTGCTTCAAATCCACGCGGCCGTTTTTCCGAAAGGGAACACCCTCTTTCTCCAGCCGCTCCCTCTGTACGCTATCGCCTCCAAATACATCCGAAGGCGCCAGCGTCCCCTGGGCGTTGATCACCCGATGGCACGGCACCTCTGGAAAAGGGCAGCGGCGAAGCGCCCAGCCCACCGCCCGGGCTCCCCGGGGATTCCCCACAAGAAAAGCGATCTGCCCATAAGTAGCCACACAACCCTTTGGGATTTCCCTCACCATACAAAAAACGCGATGCTGAAAGCTGTCTGCTTGATCCATGGTACTCCTCCATCGTCTCCCAATCTGACGATATGTATCCTATAGCGTCTTTTCTCTGCACAAAAGCCAATCTTTTTTCTCGGATTATTATAACATCCTCCGGCAAAGAAGGCAACGAAAAGCAGGACTCCTTTTAGAACCGGTATCCCTGGTTTTTGGCCGTCAGGGGCTTTTATCTCGCAAAGGCACTTGACATTATATAGCAATTTAGCTATAATCAAAATATGTAAAGGAGGTTGTTTTATGAACGACGATTTTTTTCAGGCGCTGGCAAGCCCCTATCGGCGCGAGATTATCCGGCTGCTCAAGTGGAACAACCTGACCGCCGGGGAGATCGCCCAGCACTTCGACATCTCCCAGCCTTCGGTTTCCCGGCATTTGGATATCTTAAAGCGGGCGGAAATCGTCACCGCCCAGCGGAAAGCAAACCAGATGATTTATTCCTTAAATCTTTCTGTGGTCCAGGAAATCCTGGTCCATGTCGCAGAACTGCTGGACGGGAAAGGGGAGACCTCTCATGAATGCCAATAAAGCGCGCGGGCTTATTATCTCTCTGTCTTTTCTGTCTCTACTGGTATCCCTCACTGTAAAGATCCCCCTGCTTTCTCTTTTACTCATGACTGGCTGTATTTTGCTGGCTGTCCTGGTTCTATACCAGCATATGGGGGAACTTTGCGATATCCCGGAAGACCATCCCAAAAGGAAAGTGCTGAAAGCCGCTACCCTATTCAACGTCATGCTTCTGGTAGTCTGCGTCTTATGCGCCATCCTGATCAAGACAGGTATTTTCAACCTAGCGGAAGATGGGGAAAAATATTTTGCCGCCACCATTTTATCCGCCGTCATACTGTTTGGAGGTAATATTTCTCCTAAGCTTCCCTTTAACCGGTACACCGGGCTGCGGCTTCCCTGGACGGTGACCGACGAGGACGCCTGGATTGTCGCCCACAGGATACTGGGGTATCTTTCTATTCCCCTGGCCCTTGTTTATCTGGCGGGCGTCCCCGTCGTGAAAAATTTTGAGGCGTTGTCCTTGATCATCATCCTTCTTTGGATCGGTATCCCCGGCGGGTTATCTTACTGGTTCTATCGACGGAAAAGAAAGGGAAAAATATAAATATCCTTAAAAGCCAAATCAACCTTTGGCTTACAGAAAGAAGGGACCGGATACTAAAAATCCGGTCCCTTCTTGTCATTAGCCGTTTTGCTTCGGTAAGAAAGATTCACAATCGGTGCATTGGCACATCGTGGGATTGGTTTCATGGGTTCCCACCATAATAGAATCCAATGCGCAATAATCCTCAGATTGGCAGTGGTTTTGGCATTGTTTTACGCTACATTTAATGCTGCGGTTCGCATGGCACTGATTCATTCGGGATCACTCCTATTTTGATTTCTCGATAAAAGGTCACAGTAAAAAGAGCAAAATCAGGTATGTTCCTTTTACAGTGTCCTTGCTTATTGTTGCATCTTTGCTACGTATTATACCTGCAAGATCTATAACATTTTTCGGAAATTTTTTAACCGCTATTTTTATATATTTCTTTTTTACAGTATAGAAAAAAGAAAAGCCGTGCGGACCCAAACGCACAGCTTTTCTCTGAAAAGGAGGTTGTTTCTATCCATTTGGAAAGATAAAAACAAAAAATGAAAAGAAAGGAAAGAATTTATTGTAAAGCATAGAGCCGTTGGCAGTTCAGCCCCGTGCCTACAAACGAATTAAAAACCAAAACCGTTTCCATTTTGGTTGGAGCCAAAGCCTCCAAAGAGGCCGCCGCTCCCATTGTTGGTACTATTATTGTTCGTGTTCTGGGTAATACTAGTGGGCACCGATTCTTTCAGCGTCACATTCACTGTACCTGTCTGGCCGTTGCGCAACACCTGCACTGCGATGGTATCCCCCACCTGATGCTGCTGTAGGATTCCTTTGATCTCTGTCGCAGTGGAGACTTTGGTTCCATCGATAGCCTGGATACAATCGCCCTGTTGTAATCCCGCCTCTTGCGCAGAGCCGCCGTCCGTTACCTGCCAGATATAGACGCCCACCTGGGGTACTTGATACATCAATGCCTGCTGTTCGGTTGTGATATCCACCAGAGAAACGCCAAGCGCTACTCTGCCTTTGACATAGCCATATTCAGAAAGTTGATCCACCACGTTCTTTACCTTATTCACGGGGATGGCAAACCCTAAACCTTCTACATTCTCACCGGAAGATTTCGCTACGACGACGCCGATCAATTGTCCCTGCCCATTAAACAGGCCGCCGCCGGAGTTGCCGGGGTTGATCGCCGCATTGGTTTGCAGCAACGTCATGGTTTGATCCTCCAGGGTAATATCCCGATCCAAGGCGCTGATGATACCATTTGTCACGGTTCCGCCCAGCTGGCCCAACGGGTTTCCGATGGCTACCGCCGTTTCCCCCACTTTTAAGGAATCAGAATCCCCCAATTCCGCCGGAGTCAGGCCTGTGGCGTTGATTTTCAGCAAAGCCACATCCGTTTCCTCATCGGTTCCCACCAAGGTGGCGTCATAACTCTCACCGCTTCTCAATGTAACGGTGATCTTACTGGCCCCCTCGATCACATGGTTGTTGGTAACAATCTGCCCATCCTCTGTGAGGATCACTCCGCTGCCGGCTCCTTGGGTAATCACTTGCCTCATGATGCTGTCGGTAGAAACGGCTTCTGTGGTGATCTCTACTACGGAATCCGCCGCTTTCTCTGCGATCTGTTCCACCGTCAACTCGCCGCTGCTCGTGGTTTGATTGGACATCTGCTGTACATTGGTCGTACTGGCAGAGCTGGTAGCAGCGGGAGCCGGATCATTATTGCGGCTCAGCTGATAGCCTAACATTCCTCCTCCAATACCCAGGCCCGCCGAAGCCACTACACAAAACGCCAAAAGCAGCGCCGCTGTTCTACGGGTCAAAAAGCTCTTTTTCTTTTCTTTTGGCGCTTTCGGAGGTTTCCCTGGCACCAGGAAATTATCCTGCATGGGAGATGTATAAGATTGCTGCGGCTGATTTTGCTGTGCATAGGGATTCACAAAATGGTATTCCCCCGAATTTCCTGAATTCATGTTGTTATTCAAGTTATTTTGGTTATTGGGATTATTATGGTCAAACATTATTCATTCCTCCTAATGTTTACTCTGTCTTTCTTGCTGATCGGATTGTTTTCCTTTGATGTCTTTATACTAAAACCCCTACGTGACGATTGTTTGAAAAGGGTATGAAAGTTAAGCAAATGATATCCGAACAAATTATGAACATCAAATCTCCCGTTATCTCCGGCTTTTATTTTTATTATTTCCTATATGAAAGACATTTTTCTAATATGAGAAAAGCAAAACGGGTATTTTATAATTTCCTAATAAAATCAGGTAAATCATCTATATATACATTCCCTCCCATCAGTAAAAACCCCTCTTTTTTCCAAAGGTTCTCCCCTTTCCCTGGCCGTTCCCTTGCTTTTTAAGATACGATAGAGTATAATAATTTCATTGGAATCTAGACGTTGTTTCTACAAAAAACGGCGTGCTTTTTACTAGGGTACAGGTAAAAAGAAAGTCCAAAATCAATGTGCCAGATGAAATTGGAGGAACGTTCAATATGCTAGTATCTGCAAAAGAAATGCTGACCAAAGCAAAAGAAGGCCACTATGCAGTCGGCCAATTCAACATCAATAACTTGGAATGGACCAAGGCAATCCTGTTGACCGCACAGGAGCTCAACTCTCCGGTTATCCTTGGGGTTTCTGAAGGCGCTGGAAAATATATGTGCGGCTATAAGACCGTTGTGGGTATGGTAAACGGCATGCTGGAAGAACTGAATATCACGGTTCCGGTTGCCCTGCACCTGGATCACGGCAGTTACGAAGGCTGCCTCAAGTGCATTGAGGCCGGTTTCTCTTCCGTTATGTTCGACGGCTCCCATTATCCCATTGAGGAAAATGTAGAGAAAACCAAAGCCCTGGTTGCTCTCACCAAAGAGAAGGGCCTCTCCCTGGAAGCGGAAGTCGGCTCTATCGGCGGCGAGGAAGACGGCGTGATCGGCGCCGGCGAATGCGCCGATCCCAACGAATGCAAAATGATTGCTGATCTGGGGGTTACCATGCTGGCCGCCGGTATCGGCAATATCCACGGCAAATATCCGGAGAATTGGAAAGGATTGAGCTTTGAGACTTTGGACGCTGTCCAGAAGTTAACCGGCTCTATGCCTCTGGTTCTGCACGGCGGCACCGGTATTCCGGAAGATATGATCAAAAAGGCAATCTCCCTGGGCGTATCCAAGATCAACGTAAACACCGAATGCCAGCTGAGCTTTGCCGCCGCTACCCGTAAATACATCGAGGAAGGCAAAGACCAGCAGGGCAAGGGCTTCGATCCCCGCAAACTGCTGGCCCCCGGCTTTGAAGCTATCAAGGCTACCGTAAAGGAAAAAATGGAACTGTTTGGTTCTGTGAATAAGGCTTAATTTCTAGACGATGTTAAAATGCCGTCAGCAATTCTCTAAAATTGCGGGCGGCATTTTTTATTTGCCAAATGATTTATAAATATATGATTAGAGAGTCATAAACAATTTTATTGGCCAAACAGGAATCTATGCGGACAAAAAACAGCTTTTTATCCTCTCAAAACAGAGATCATAATCCTCATTTTCTCTAAAGGGGAAGATCGCTGACGCTGGATACGATATCCCCCGGCTGGAAAAATTCCTTCGGCTTTCCCTGTCCGGTTTTGGCCGTTTCTTCCTTATTTACCGCATAATAATGATGGAGATAATCATCGTCAATGGAAATAAGAAAGAAATACTGTTCCCCGCCCGGCATAAAGTCTATCAAATCCCCCTCTATTGCGCTTAAATCACAGTTTCCTATCTGGTTGCCATCTTTATCCAGCATAGATATAGACGGTTCTTTTTCCGAATCTGCCAGATACACCCAGGGTGTATAGAGATAGAAATACCTAGTATCGGCGTATAAGAGCTGTTCTTCCGGGGTGGAAAACCATTCCTGCCGGTTGCTCTGATCCAGATTCATATATTTCCAATCCCACTGGCCGGTTTCATAGGAATTGGTACTGGTATAATAAATTCGGTCGTGGAACACTCCCCGCAAATAGAAGGCTTCTTCCTCTCCTTCTGGCTTTAACTCCGTTATTTCCCCGGTTTGTAAATTGATTTCTTTCACATCAACATAGCTGTTTTCATCCTTTACATAGCTTTCCTTAAAATAAAGATGATTTCCGTAACACAGCAACTGGGGAATACAACCGCTTTCCTTTTTTCCATTATATAAAATTCGGTCGCTCCCTCCATTCTGAAGATCCACTTCATGAATATTATAATTGGCGCTTAACTTCCGGTCCACTTCCTTCGAAGCGTAATAGAATTTTCCCCTATGCAGGGCGTTAGAGCTGCCGGGCAGTTCCTGAAACTCGCATACAATGGACTTTTCCATACCGTCTTTGGATACCTGCATCAAACCTCCCTTGGGTAGGCGCTTCCCCATTTGGTTGGATTCTACCTTGATATAAAGGGAATCTCCCCAGCTTGCGATAAAATTATCAATGCCTGTAAAATAATAAGCGTTACATTTCCATGTTTTGGAGGTATCCGTTTCTTTTTCATGCAGACAGCCGGGGTTATCGCAAAGCGGGGAAACTTCCAAAGTCTCCCGATCGGCAAAAAACAGGTAATTTTGATACAAAAAATAGTACCCTTCTTCGGTTTCCGTCATTTCCTGCGCACCATAAAAAAGATCTGTATACATATATTGCTGATCCTGTCCCTCTATGTAAGTGTCCCCAAAACTCCCCTTCTGGCAGGCGGTCGTCCCTATCATCAACGCCGCCAGTAACAAGCAGGCTATGAATTTTTTCATTGCATTCCCTCTTTTCTCTAAATTTTCGATTCCGGTCATTCCTATTCATAAAACGATCTTTTTAGGGATTCGGTCACATTGTTTCCGGCCTGTAAGTATCTTTAACCTAAATTTT
>CAJFUH010000127.1 GCA_904420155.1 uncultured Clostridia bacterium | reverse complement strand
CACGGTTATAACCTCCTTGTATGATATGATTTAATTAGTTAAAACTAACTATTGCGCGGCAGAAAAGCCCTCTGCTGAGGGCTATTTCTCCACATGAAATTCCAGCGCCTTATGCCAGTCGAACAGCTTGCAGACAATGCGGCAGTGCTGCTCGATCTGCTCCCAATCAAAGCCATGGATAAACGGCTCATAGATGGTGGTCCAGAAGGCGGAAAGCAGGATATGCAGTTCCTCCGGCCCCACATCCGTCCGGCAGATACCCCGCCGCTGTGCCTCTGCCAAAAAGGCGCTGGTGGCCCGGGTGAGTATCTCCACCCAGTCGTGCTGGAAATTTGCGTACCGGGTTCCGTCCGAACAGGAGAGCAGCAGGACAAAATCGTCGTGCCGGTCGTAGAGGAACCGCATCCACCACATCATATCTGGCCCATCCATATCCCAGGCCTTGATGAGTTCGCCGTCCGACATAGCGGCAGGATCACGGTCTCCCCGGGTATGGGCTACCTCGTACAGGTCCTTCACCGTCTGATTCACCACAGCGCAGAACAAGTCCTCTTTTCCTTTGTACCGTTTATACAGCGCCCCGGTAGTCACGCCGGCCCCTTCACAGATGGCCTTGAGGGAAGCCTTCTCAAACCCGTTTTCCAGAAACTCTTTCCGGGCGCTTTCAAAAATCCGCGGGTCAATGGAATGATCCGGCACTGCCATTGAGTATCACCTTCTCACTATGATAATTTAATTACCGATAATCTGATTATCAATATAGCACGACGGAATTCTTTTGTCAAGGGAAAAGGTTTTTCTCTTGACTGATTAGTGATAACTAACTATAATAAAAATAGGATTATTCTATCGGTTTGAGGGGGTTACATGGACAAGTACAAAATTGAAAAGAACACCGTGCAGGAGACGCTGGTTATCCCGCTTTATGGCCGTCGGCTGTGCTCCCAACGCGGTTCCCCAGGTTGTTTCAGGATGAAAGCGCCGGGGCGCATCGACTATGATTTCTCGGAGCTGGAAAAACAGTCAGGCGGTCTGATGCAGGTGTTCGGCGCGCTGGAAGTCGCCATGCGTCAAAACGACCTGGCCTGGGAGGTGCGGGATTATCTGAAATGCCATTGCTGGCCCAGCTTCTCCTTTTATCCGGAGGGAAAACAAGCACAGAAGGATATTATTTCTCTGCTGAGATTCAGAGCTCGGCTATGATTATGTAGAAAGAAGGAAAACAGATGTCTGAACAGGTAGAAAAAACTCAGGAAATAATACACCTTGGTACTCACGGGGAAAATTACGGAAACTGGATGTCCAATCCGGTGTTTTATATGGCAGGCGGGCTCCTGGCTCTGGCAGTGGTGCTGGCTTTGATGTCTTTTACGGTGTTTCGGCTCACAGTGCTTGGCGTGATATTCATAATTGCCGCAGCCATATTGCTTGTGCTGCTTGGCTGGATCACTTGGATCCGGCGGCAGTATGCTTTCGGCGGGGGAGGCATGATGGAACGGGTGCATCAAACCATCCTCTCATCTGGATTATGACGGAAAAGGAAAGCTGCTGGATGTAGGCTGCGGCTCCGGGGCACTGGCAATACGGGCCGCCTTGACGTGGCCGGAGGCAAAAGTAACGGGCATCGACTACTGGGCCGCCGTCTACAACTACAGCCAGGCCCTCTGCGAAAAAAACGCCGCCAGTGAAGGCGTGGGTTCCCGATGTACCTTTCGGCACGGTGACGCCAATAAGCTGGATTTTCCCGATGAGAGCTTTGACGCCGTGATGAGCAACTATGTCTACCACAACATCACCGGGGCGGATAAGCGCGAGTTGCTGCTGGAAACCCTGCGTGTGCTGAAAAAGGGCGGCGTGTTCGCCCTGAACGATGAGATGAAGCCCCGGATGTACGGGGATATGGAGGCCTTCGCGCAAAAAATCCGGGACATGGGCTATGAGGATGTGCGGCTGATCGATACCGCGAAAGAAGCCTTCGGTTCCCGCCGCCGGGCGGCGATGATGCTGCTGGGCGAGTCCCGGATGCTGGTGGGAAGGAAATAATGCAAGCGAAGTATCCATTTCAGGAGGAAAACATGAACTTGGAGGAATTCCGCCGGAAGTATCCGGCGGAGACAATGACTTTGGACAATGGAAAGCCATTTACATACCGCTACTACAAAAATCCGAAGGTAGCCGCAACTGTCGTTTTATTGACAGGCGGAATCGGCCTTTCCGATTTGTTCTACCGGCATTTTGAATGGTTTGCAGAGGATTTTTCCGTATTGACCTTTGACTATCAAATCCAGTTTGCGGACAACGGAGAATTTTCCGATGCTGTAGCAGAGTTGCTGCATCGTCTTGGGGAAAAAGCCTGGCTTGTGGGCCAGTCCCTGGGTGGAATTGTCGCGCAGATCATTTCCTCCCAGCACCCGGAGGTGGTGGAAGGGCTGGTGCTCTCCAACACCTGTTCTCTGGCGAAG
Organism: uncultured Clostridia bacterium; assembly: GCA_904420155.1. GTDB lineage: Bacteria > Bacillota > Clostridia > Oscillospirales > Acutalibacteraceae > CAJFUH01. Next base: position 1,590 of record CAJFUH010000127.1, on the reverse strand, counting down.
GATATGGGCGATGAGGCATACAGCCATCTGAAAAAGATGATGGAAAGCCAGAAGAAGTCCAAAAAGCTTTTAACTGTTTTTCCTTTTTCTCTTTTCAAGCGCCTTATGAAATGGGCGGTGATGAAAAAGAAAACGGACGGTTTTACCCCGCAGGAGAAAACTGATATGGAAAAGCTGTGCGACGCCATGCTGAAACTGCTCACCAAACCCTATGAGTATCACATGATTGGCTTTCTCTGCGATGCGGAAAATTATTTCGGTATGGCAGAAAAGAACTTTATCAGGTGGGATGACAAAGTCCTGCTGATCCTGTCCGAAGACGATACCACCTTCAATCAGGCCTGCAAGGATTCCCTGATTGCAATTATGCCGCACCCTACCGTTGTCACAAACCTGACCGGTGGGCATCTGGCGCTGATGGTCCGGCTGGAGCAATATGCCAAACTTGTAACGGAATATATCCAGGAGCGGACGTGAAGAAAAATTCATTTTTCTGTGTACGGGGCGGGCCACTGTACCCATAATTGCCCAAAAAATATTATCCCGACTACTGGCAAAAGGAATGGGCAGCATATTTTTCGACCAGCATGAAAAATATTTCACTTGACAAACAGGTCGCAACATGGTACATTGATATAGGTTAGTGATAGCTAACCAAGATATTCCCTAAAGCCTGAAACTGTATATGGAAAAGAATGCCGGTTCACTGCTTAAAAGCGCATAGTCTTGTTTTCGTATACATCGAATTACAGGAAGAAGGAATTTTTTTATGCCTGAAAATCTGAACGGTATCCAAATCCAGCTGCTATTGTACTTTTTGGAAGCGGAACCGAAAAAGCGGACGGTGAGCGACGCCGCCCGATATTTGAATAAGCCAAAATCTACTTTAACACATATTCTTGACAGCCTAGACGAGCTGGCGCTGATGGAGCGTGTGGAGGGACGAAAGTCGGTGTTGACCGCCGCTGGGAAAAGAACAGCGCAGAAGCTGCTGCATCAGCGGAAAATCTTGGAACAGTATATGCAGTACCAGGATATCCCGCCCGCCCAAATCAAAGAAGACGCGCTGCGGGCGCTGGTTGCGGGCTTTTCCGATGAATTCATGGCGCGTCTTGCCGAGCAGGAAGGCCGGATGAGGCTTAAGGAAATATTTGCCGGATACCGGGACTTTCACGGCGGGGATATCTGTAATTATCTTAAGGACGGTAGCTATTACTTCCCGTTCATTATTTACCGGGAGCAGATCAAAAACCATAACAACCTTTCCATGGCGAATCGTGGGTTTGAGAATCCTTGTGAGCTGATTGTCAAGGATCACGAAGGGTTGGTGTATCTGGCGGTGAGAACTGTGTCTGCCGAGTCCATGTCCAGCGGCAAGAAGATGGAGGGTCGGGTTAACAAAATGCAGTATCTGTATGACGGCGAGTTTCGTGACGGCGGGATCGATGGGCGGTATGTGTATTTCCCGGTGACGGCGCTGAATTTCATTGCCATGGGAAAAGGCCGGGACACCCTGCTACACGGCAGCGTATGCCTGAAAATGCAGTGCAGTGTTGGAGATATGCACATGCCGGAAAGTTCGGCGATTTT
>CAJFUH010000126.1 GCA_904420155.1 uncultured Clostridia bacterium | reverse complement strand
CATCATTATCCCGTGGCTCAAAGAAAACTATGACAACTGCGAAGTGATCGCCGTTTCCGGAGACGTGGGGCAGGGCACGGAGCTGGAGGGTTTGGAGGAAAAGGCAAAGAAGACCGGCGCTTCCAAACTGTATATTGAAGATCTGAACAAAGTATTCGTAGAAGATTATATCTTCCCCACTGTAAAAGCAGGGGCTGTTTACGAGAATAAATATCTGCTGGGCACCTCCTTTGCGCGCCCCATCATCGCCAAGAGAATTGTAGAGATCGCTTTGGCGGAAGGCGCGGACGCCATTTGTCACGGCTGCACCGGCAAGGGCAACGACCAGGTCCGTTTTGAGTTGGCCATTAAGGCGTTCGCTCCCCAGATGAAGATTATCGCCCCCTGGAGAATTTGGGACTTGAAGTCCAGGGAAGAGGAAATCGCCTACGCGGAGGCCCACAATATCCCCCTGAAGATCACCAGGGAGACCAACTATTCCAAAGACAAGAACCTGTGGCATCTGTCCCACGAAGGGCTTGACTTGGAAGATCCCGCCAACGAGCCCAAGTACAATGACCCCAATTTCCTGGAGCTGGGCGTTTCCCCGGAACAGGCTCCCGATAAGGCCACCTATGTGACCATTCATTTTGAAAAGGGGATCCCCACCGCCATTGACGGCGTGGAGATGGACGGCGTATCCATTGTTAAAAAGCTCAACGAGCTGGGCGGCGCCAACGGGATCGGCATCGTGGATATGGTGGAAAACCGTCTGGTGGGCATGAAGTCCCGCGGCGTGTACGAGACCCCCGGCGGAACCATCCTGTATCATGCCCACAACAAGCTGGAGGAAATCTGCCTGGATCGGGACACCTACCACTACAAACAAAACGTGGCCAACCGCTTTGCGGAACTGGTGTATTTCGGCCAGTGGTTTACGCCGCTGAGAGAAGCCCTCTCCGCTTTTGTGGATTCCACCCAGGAGACCGTCACCGGCGATGTAAAACTCAAGCTGTACAAGGGCAACATCATCGATGCGGGCGTTACTTCCCCGTACTCCCTGTATGACGAAGAGATCGCTACCTTTGACGAGGACGAAGTTTACAACCAGGCGGATTCCGCTGGATTCATCAACCTGTTCGGCCTGCCCATCAAAGTGCAGGCGATGAAAAAGCAGAAGATGGGCAAATAAGCGGGACACCAAAACCAATGCCTAGGGGCGGACTGACCTTGGTCCGCCCTATTGCTGATTTTAGAGTAGGCGCGGGATGTGCTTTTTAAAAGGGATGCGCGCCGGAAAATATCGTATAAATAGAGGAGGGGCCGCCTTGAAATTATGGACAGGACGTTTCCAAAAGGAATTGGATAAGACCACCAACGATTTTAATTCCTCCATTTCCTTTGACAGTCGGATGTATCAGGAGGATATTGAGGGCAGCATCGCCCACGCCACCATGCTGGGCCAATGCGGGATTATTGAGCAGAGCGAAGCGCAGGCCATCTGCGAAGGCTTGCAGGGCATTTTAAAGGACATCCAGGAGGGGAATTTGGAAATTGATCCCCAGCAAGAAGATATCCACACCTTTGTGGAAGGGGAACTGACCCAGCGCCTGGGCAGCACGGGAAAGCGCCTGCACACCGCCCGCAGCCGCAACGACCAGGTGGCCCTGGACGTCCGTCTGTATCTGAAAAAACAGGCGGACGAACTCATCCAGCAGGTGAAAAAACTGGTGGAAGTGATCTGCAAACAGGCCCAGCAACACGCGGGTACCGTGATGCCGGGATATACCCATTTACAGCGCGCCCAGCCCATTACCTTCGGACATCATCTCATGGCTTATGCAGAAATGCTGCTGAGGGATTTGGGCCGTTTGCAGGATGCCAAAGGCCGGATGGATGTAAACCCCTTGGGGTCCGGGGCCCTGGCTTCCACCACATATCCCATCGACCGCACGGTTACCACCCAATTGCTGGGGTTTGCGGCTACCACCCAGAACAGCCTGGACGGCGTGTCCGACCGGGATTTCTGCATGGAGTTGTGCAGCGCGCTTTCTATCATTATGGTGCATCTGTCCCGGTTCTCTGAGGAAATCATCCTCTGGTGTTCCTGGGAATTTAAGTTTATTGAGCTGGACGACGCATTTTCCACCGGTTCCAGCATTATGCCTCAAAAGAAAAATCCGGACATCGCGGAACTGGTGCGTGGCAAGGCCGGGCGCGTATTTGGCGACCTGACCACGCTGCTTACCTTTATGAAAGGGCTTCCCCTGGCCTACAACAAAGACATGCAGGAGGATAAGGAAGCCATTTTTGACGCGGTGGACACGGTGAAGATGTGCCTGACCGCGTTCACCCCCATGTTGGATACCATGAAAGTATTGCCGGAAAATATGCGCAAGGCAGCGGCAGGCGGATTTATCAACGCCACCGACTGCGCCGATTATCTGGTGAAAAAGGGTCTTCCCTTCCGGGACGCCTACAAGGCCACCGGCACCCTAGTGGCGCGGTGCATTGAGCTGGGGGTAACGTTGGAAACCCTGCCTTTAAGCGAGTACCAAGCGGTATGCGAGACCTTTGACGAGGGCGTGTATGAAGCGATTTCCCTGGAAAACTGCGT
>CAJFUH010000125.1 GCA_904420155.1 uncultured Clostridia bacterium | reverse complement strand
GGGATTAAGGTTGTACCGTTTCTAAGCAACCATTGGAACCGAACCGCGGGAATCAACGCATTGAAAGATGTGGAATCGCTTTCCACCCAAATTGCAGATTATGTGGAAGAATATGATTTGGACGGCGTGAACGTAGACATAGAAAATGTCACCCATGAACAGAGGGAGCAGTATACGCAGCTGGTTAAATTGCTGCGGGAAAAGATCCCAAGCCATAAGGAAGTTTCGGTTGCGGTTGCTGCCAATCCCAATGATTGGGAGGTTGGGTGGCATGGATCTTATGATTATGCCGCGCTTGCTCAATATGCGGATCATCTTCTTATTATGGCATATGACGAACATTATGAAGGTGGGGAAGCGGGACCGGTTGCCAGTATCGATTTTGTAGAAAACTCGATAAAGTATGCTTTGAGTAAAACGACAGCGGACAAAATTGTTGTAGGAGTGCCTTTTTATGGGCGCATTTGGAGTTTGGATAACAATCGGATCGTAGGAAAAGGGATCAGCAGCAAGACGATTCAGCAAATGCTGGAAAACAGTGAGGCCATAGTGACCTATGATGAGAAAAGCCAGTCCGCAAAAGCGGAAATTACTTTGACGGAAACAAGCGGAAGATATACAGTGGGCGGGGATATCGTCCTGCAACCAGGAAAGTATGTGGTGTGGTTTGAAAATGACCAATCGTATCAGGAAAAATTGAGTTTAATTGAAAAATACAACTTAAAGGGCGCTGGAGCATGGTCCCTGGGTCAAGAGGATTCTTCTATCTGGGAGCATTATGAGGATTGGGTTAATGGGGAGGAGGATTTGGATCAAGAGGAGACAACGCCTCCTGTTTCCTCCCAGCCGGAACAGCCCGCACCTCCGGAAATGGAAGATCCTACGGACCCTCCCACAGAAACCGAATTTACAAGCGCCTGGATCATAGCAGGGGAAACAGGAGTATCTATTTACAAAAATTCAAATTTGAAAGGGAAAGTAGTAACAACCCTTTCCGGAGGCGCTGCGGTTTCCGCAAGGAATATAGGGAATGGAGTTTACCAGGTGAAGCTCCCGGATGGGCAGACCGGTTATATTGCTTCGGCTTATTTGACTTTTGAAAAAGGGCCGGAGATCTCGGAGCCCCTTCCCCCTACGGAGGAATATTTTCTTTATGAAGTTCAAACAGGCGATACCCTATGGAAAATAGCGGAACGATATTTAGGCAAAGGGAGCAGATACCGTGAGATTATGGGGCTTAATGGGTTGTCAGACGATAGGATTTATCCTGGTATGCAGCTGAAAATACCTGGGAGGTTAAGTGACAGCCAGCCAGAAATTTCCTACCGGGAATACACCGTAAAACGAGGGGATTCTCTCTGGAAAATAGCAAGGACAGCCCTTGGCTCTGGCAGCCGGTATACAGAAATTATGGAACTCAATGGCCTGACAAGCGATACCATCTATCCAGGACAAATTTTAAGATTACCCCAATAACGATTTCAATAGAATGATATGATCAGTCTGTCGAAAAAGGTGGCGCATTAGCGACCTTTTTCGACAGACTGGGCCACCCCCTTAAGGGGCAGTTTTTATGCCTTTTTATTCTTGCTATCCGTAAACGGGTCAACAAACTCCCTCAAATTCATTTGATTTGCTATTTGATTTTCTATCAGATGATTCTTGATGTACTCCATGATCTAGCTAATCAACATGTGGATGTGATCCTTACACGCTTCCGCCGTTTGGCGATACCGTCCCTTGCGGAAATATTTTCTTAATTCACCGCGCCATAGGCGGGCGGATGTTTACTTGTTGATTGATCCACTATCATAAATGATGTATTCGATGATATGATCCCTTTTGAGCGCAGAAATCCAAGACCCTTTGCCAAGATTAACCAAAGAGCCGGTAACCGTTATAGGAGGGAAAACGATTATATGGTCGCTTGCACATTTGGATAATATCGCTGATAATATCAGGAATATCGGTATCATACTCCACTTCCAGTATCGCCGTCCCCCTGGTACAGGTACGCATGGAGGATAAGGAGGGGCGGAAAAAGTCCCAGGCATTCAGGCCGGAACGGATATTGCTGTCGATGGTCACCCGGGCATTTTCCGCAGGATAGAGAAAGGATTCCCTAAGATAATCCACCAATGCCTTGGGGCGCAAATTTTGATAGCACATTTTGGCATAGAGCTCCACCAAAAGCGGGCGTTTGCTGTCAGTCATCCACTCTACATCTCCATGTAACAGACGATGGCATTCCTCGCGGGTTATGGGGATAGCCTCTTTCTGGTAGCGTTCCCCGATCTTTTTCTTCTTTTCCAGATAAATCCGGCTGTCATCCCCGTTATAACAGCGGATGCGGAACTTTTCTGTTTGGTCGG
>CAJFUH010000124.1 GCA_904420155.1 uncultured Clostridia bacterium | reverse complement strand
ATATTATGACCGAACATGAGAAGATGTTTTCGGAACAGGGTATTCCGATTAAATTCCTGATTGCACGGCAAAAACCGGATACAAACGGGCTATAAAAAACGGGGCGGCTATAGATACAAGACAGATAAGGTAGGACCTGCCTACCGCCGGATAGAAAAATCCTCTCTGACACAGGGTTACATCGCTGGAGCCAGAGAGGATTTTTATCTGAATTCCGATGGTTACCTTTTGTTTTTAAAGACCTGTTATTCCAGAAAAGGCGTTTGTTCATCAGAACCCGGATGAAAAAGGATCCCTTTTATGGTTAACAGTATCAGCTTTAGGTCCAAAAATAAAGAGTAATTCTGGATATATATGAGATCAAGTTTCAGTTTATCATAGGCGGAAGTGTTGTAGGCCCCCATCACTTGGGCATATCCGGTGAGGCCGCCCTTGACTTTTAACCGGAACGCAAACTCCGGCAGGTGTTTGGTGTACTCTTGCACGTGTTCTATGCGCTCCGGGCGGGGCCCGACAAAGCTCATGGTTCCCGCTAGGACATGAAAAAGCTGGGGCAGTTCATCCAGATGGGTTTTACGCAGGAAGCGGCCGATGGGGGTAATCCGGGGATCCGTGTTGTTTTGAGGCTGGAAAATACCGTCCTTTTCCGCGTCCACCACCATACTCCGGAATTTGATGATAGAAAAAATTTTGCCGTTTATCGTGCAGCGCTTTTGACGGAAGAAGACAGGCCCGCCGTCGTAACATTTGATGGCCAGGGCGATAACCGCCATGCATGGAGAAGCAATGATTAAACAGAAAAAGGAAGCCGTCAGATCCAACATTCGTTTGGCAAACCGTTGGCCTGCCGTCAACCCTTGGTTTTTGATACAACGAATCAACGGCCCGGAAGAAAAGACTTCCTCGGAAGATTGCAAAAGGATATCGGATACCGTTGGGGTGAGATAAACGCAAATCGAGCGGGCCAGGCAGAATGGGAGCAGAAGATCATACTGGGAGACGGGAAGATCATAAAGCATGACGGCTTCTTGCCGTTCCAATTCCCGGAACAAGACTTCTTCCGGCTGGCGGCAGTCCAGGGTTCCAACAATTAGAAAGTGTTCCGGGTGCTGCCGGATCTTTTCTACCAATTTTTCTTTTTGGCAGAAAGCGCCGTTATAAATAATCAGCATCTTCAATGGGGGAAACAGCTTTCGATACAGCCAACCTGCCGCTACGGACCAAATCACGATGAAAATGATTTGTACCCCCAGCAGGCCGATTATGGCACGGATGGGAACCAGACGGCCTTGAAAAAGGCATAGTTCCCAATAGGTGATAAAATTGACGAAGAATAACGCGATCCCTTGGGAATAGGCCAATTCCACCGGCCGCAGCCGCCCCAGGCGATAAGCGTTAAAACCAAACGAGAGGATGGCCAGCAAAACGGTATAGAAGAGCAGGAATGTCCAGCGTTCCCCGAGGGGCCTGCCCAAGGAATAACACTGTCTCCACACATGCTGGAACAGATCAAGGTGTATCACAAATAAAACCAAGGAGAGAAAAAAAATCACAAACCGGTTCATCTGCCAGTTTTTTTTCAAAGATAACACGACCTTAAACGAGGAACTCATCAAAACAGAAATCATTAAATTGCCAATAGAATTTTAATCAAAAAAATCAAAAAGAAAACAGGGAGATATTCCCCGATAGAATTGTATCATTATCTGCACAAAAAGGCAATAAAAGGTCAAAAAACAAGAAAATCAATGTAAAAAGAATATAGTTTTATAAAAACAGTAAAAAAAGAATGATTTTAGTTATTATTTTAAGAATATCGCGTGTTTTTCACATGTGCGACCGATAAAAGATTACTAAGGAAAAGAGTGGAGAAAATTGCAGAAAAAGTCAAAAAAATAGGGAAGATTTTCTTGACAACCAATCAGAGGGCCGGTACACTAAATTTTAAAGACGGGAAATAGATACTTTTATACAGTGGTTGTCCAAAGAGAAGGGGGATCGTAACCGATGCATCATTTAGGGAGATGGAGGAAAGTGTTGGCCGGCGTGCTGGCATGTGCAATCCTTGCGGCGCCTCAGACGTTATCTTACAGCACAGCGGCGGACACTTCTTCCCTGACGTCCCAGGAGGATCAGCTCCTTCAGCAAAAAGGGGAACTGGATCAAAAAGAACGGGAATTGAACGCTAGACAAGCGGAGTTGGAGCAAAAGCTGGAAGAGATCCGGCAAGACAAAAGCAGGCAATTAGAATATCGAAATACCCTGGAAGAGCAAATGGAGGTTTTAAAGGAGCAGATTCGCAACACAGAGAAACAGATCGGCCGGCTGGATCAGGAAATTGAGGAAAAAAGCGCGCAGATTGCGGAGACAGAGCGTCAAATTGAAACGGATATGGAATTCCTCAAAAAGAGGCTGCGCGCCATTTATATGGCGGGAGAGGCGTCTACCCTGGATATCCTGTTAGGCGCGACGGATGTGAACGATTTCCTCGATAAGGCCATGATCTTACAACGGGTTTCTCAGCGGGACACCCAGCTCATAGAGGGACTGAAAACTTCAGTAAACAGCATTTCTGCGGAACGGGAGGCGATCCAGGGCAATCGGGAACAGGTGATGGGATCCAAACAGAAATTGGACGCCCAGAAAAAGGAATTGGATGCTTTGCAGCAGGAATGCAACCAAGTCATCCAGGAATTAGAGGGGCAAGAGGGAGAGGCCCGTGGACAGCAGGAAGAAGCGGCCAAGGAAAAAGAACAGTTTGACGAAGAATTGTCCCGCTGGCATAAGGAATATGTGGCCAACCAGCGGGCCCAGCAGGAGGCGGCCAGTTCTTCGCAGCCCAGCAGTCAGCCTTCTTCCGGCTCTTCCAGCAGTTCAAAGCCTTCGGATTCTTCATCCAGCCCCTCTTCCCGGCCGTCAGAGGAATCCCCCAGACCGCCTGAAGAATCTTCAAAGCCGGAACCGGATCCAGAGCCCCAGCCCCCGGCGACCGGGGCCAAATACCTTTGGCCTTTGCCTGGGTTTACCACCATTACCAGCTATTTTGGAAACCGCCCGCAGTACGGATATCACAGGGGCATTGATATTGCGGGTGCCAATGTTTATCGGGCCAAGATCGTATCCGCAGAAGACGGTGTGGTAATCCGGGTAAACCGGACCGACAGTTGGGGGAGCGGATGGGGCTATTATGTGATGATTGATCACGGGGATGGATACGCCACCCAATACGCCCACTGTGATGAGATCCTTGTCAATGTAGGGGATACCGTGAAACGGGGCGACCCGATCGCTTTGGTAGGGGATACCGGCGATTCCTATGGCGCCCATCTGCACTTTGAGGTATGGGACAATGGAACCCGTATAGATCCTCTGCCGTTTTTAAAAGGGTAACAGGCAGGTAAGGCAAAAAACTTTCTACATACTGAATATGAGAAAAGCGCCGTCCTATTTTAGAAATAGGTTTGGCGCTTTTTTCTAAGGCGGGCACGCCGCGCACTGAGCTTTCTTTGGAAAAAAACAGGCCGCCCGCGCCGAAACATAAAAGTTTTCGCCCGCCTTTTTCAAAAGGCGGCGGGGTGGAGGGGCGGAGCCCTTCCTCGCCCATCGTAATGGGCGAAATCTTCAAGAATCCCAGAAGCTCAGGAGGGGAGGCCAAACCGTCCGGTGGACGGTTTGACCGTGGGGAACCCTAGCGAGGGGTTCCCCATTCTTCCCCCTCATGTAATTATTAAAAGAAATTGTTTTTTTGACAGCCGGAAAATTTTGCATTTGCTTTGCAAAAGCACGTTTTCTCCTCGTAAAGATCTTTTCAGTCGTTTGCTGCTATGATATACTGAATCTAAAGGACGAAAGGATCGAGGAAAGTATGAAACAGGAGGAAATGGAGCGGCTGTGTCAGCTGGCGAAACTCTCGCTGGAGCCGGAAGAAAAGCAGGAACTCACGCAGGAGATGGATGAGATTATCGCCTTTGCCCATGCGGTGTGCGAGACAGCATCCAGTATGGAAGAGACGGATATCTCTATAGAAATGACAGCGCCTTTGCGGGAAGATCAGATGAAGCAATTTCATGACCCTCAGGCACTTTTGTATAACACGGAACAAAGCAAGGATGGATTTTTCTTTCTTCAGGGGAGAAGATAAAGAGAAGGATTCTCCGATTTATGGGGGAATCCCATCAAACGGTTTATGAGGGATGAGAGAAGAACGATATGCGACAAGGCAGGATCAAAACCATTCATCAATGGCTACAAGAAGGGAAACTCTCCTGTGAGGAATTGACGGAAGCCTTTCTCCGCAGAATGGAACAGCAAAAACAACTCAATGCTTATATCACGCAGACAGGGGAACTTGCCCTGTCCCAAGCCCGCGCAGTGGATGGGAAAAGGAAGGAAAAGCGCCCGTTGGGTTTATTAGAAGGCGTTCCCATGACGTTAAAGGACAATATTTCCACGAGAGGCGTCCGGACAACCTGCGCCTCCAAAATGTTGGAAAACTATATCCCCATTTACGACGCGGCTGTGTGGGAACGGCTGCAAAAAGAACAGGCGGTCTTATTGGGAAAAAGCAATTTGGATGAATTTGCTATGGGATCTTCCGGGGAAACCTCTTATTATGGCGCTACCCGCAATCCCGTGCGCCTGTCATGCGTGCCGGGAGGCAGCTCCAGCGGGACAGCGGCGGCCGTAGCGGCCAATTTGGCGGTATATGGGTTGGGGTCCGATACCGGCGGTTCGATCCGCCAACCGGCTTCCTTTTGCGGTATAATTGGGGTTAAGCCCACGTATGGGGCGGTTTCCCGCAGGGGATTAATCGCCCACGCGTCCGGGTTGGACCAGATTGGCCCTATTTGCGCTACTGTGGAGGATGCCGCGATTGTTTTAGATGCCATTTCCTTTTGCGACCCGCAGGACTCCACCAGCGTGCAGGCAGTACGGGAGCCATGCGTCGAAAGGCTGGGGAAAGAGATCTCCGGACTCCGGTTCGGCGTGGTACAGGAATATGGGCGGGGGACCATTCCAGAAGTTGACCAGGCCATGGAAGAGGGGGCAAAAATCTTAGAATCTTTAGGGGCTCAGCGGATTACCATAAAGATTCCCGCTTTACAATGCGCGCTGCCTGTGTATTATATTTTATCCTGCGCACAAGCCGCTTCCAACCTGGGACGGTATGACGGCGTGCGGTTTGGGCATCGGGCCAGCCACTATGATTCCATACCGGATTTGATTGGTAAAAGCCGGGGAGAAGGGTTTGGCAAGGAAGTAAAACATCGCATTTTATTGGGCACTTATGTACTGAGCCAGGAATATTACGACGCCTATTACCGCAAGGCCCAGCAATTGCAGAAAGAAATTCAAAAAAGTTTCGCCCAAGCCTTTGTTCAATGTGATTTCCTGTTATCGCCCACCACATCCGGCACCGCTTATGGCATTGGGGAAAAAGAAAAGTGCGTGGATCATTATCAGACGGATATCTGTACCGTGCCTGCCAATTTAGCGGGCCTGCCGGCGGTTTCGATACCCTGCGGACGGGATCACACGGGCTTGCCCATCGGGATGCAGCTCACAGGTCCCAAATTCAGCGAGCCGATGCTGCTGCAGGCGGCTTATTGTTTTGAACAGTATACGGACGCTTGTTATCAAACGGGGAAAGATTGGAAGGAATCGCTGTGGAATATGAACTTGTGATGGGGTTAGAGACCCATGTAGAGCTGAATACCCAGACCAAAATATTTTGCAGATGCCCTGTCCGCTTTGGGCAGCCGCCCAATACCGACTGCTGCCCGGTTTGCATCGGGATGCCCGGCACTTTGCCGGTACTCAACCGGGAAGCGGTCCATTTTGCGGCGTTGGCGGGCCTTGCCCTGCATTGTGAAGTCCATCTCAAATCCCAAATGTCCCGCAAACATTATTTTTATCCTGACCTGGCCAAAGCGTATCAGATCACCCAGCAGCAGGTCCCTATATGCGGACCGGGCTGGTTGGAGCTGTCCAATGGAAAGGTCATTCGCATTCAGCGCATCCATATGGAGGAGGACGCGGGAAAACTGATACATAATGGGTCGGATGTCCTGGTGGACTACAATCGGGCGGGCGTCCCATTGATTGAAATTGTCACCCACCCTGATTTTCGGTCCGCCCGGGAAGCGGCGGATTACCTGGAACAGCTTCAGGGGATCATGCGGTATTTGGGGATCTCCGATGGGAAAATGCAGGAGGGTTCCCTGCGGTGCGACGTTAATATTTCAGTGCGCCCCAAAGGGCAACGAACATTAGGAGAACGTACGGAAATTAAAAATATGAATTCCCTTTCTTATTTGGTAAAGGCGGTAGAATATGAGTTCCGCCGACAGGTGGAGCTTTTGGAGCGTGGGGAGGAAGTCTGCCGGGAAACCCGCCGGTACGACCAGAAGACCGGTACCACCCAATTGATGCGGAAAAAAGAGGCGGAAACAGACTACCTGTATTTTGAAGAGCCGGATATCCCCCCAGTGGCGCTGTCCCCTCAAGAATTGGAAGCATGGAACAGGGAGCTGCCAGAGCTTCCCATGCAGAAACGGAAACGTTATCAACAGGAGGGGCTATCCCCCCAGGAAGCGTCGTCTTTGATAAAGTATCCAAAAGTAGCGGATTATTTTGAAGAAGCCTGCCGGTGGGTGCAAAAACCTTCCCTGGCGGCAAAATGGATGCTGACGCACCTGTTCGCCGCCTTTCAAAACGAAGAGGAAAAGGAATCGGGGGCTTTCCCGCTGTCCCCCCGCCAATTTGGGGAGTTTTTGCAAGGGATAGAGGCGGGGAGCATCCGCCGAAATTATGCCAAGGAGGTCTTGGCCCATCTCATTGCCACAGGGGATCCCCTGGAACAATCCCTTGCGAAGATTCAAAAGGAAGACATGGGGGAAAAGGAACTGGAGACGCTTTGCCAAACATGCCTGCAATTGTATCCAGAGGCTGCCGCGGATTATCTGCGGGGGAAAAAACAGGCAATCAAAGCCTTGTTGGGGGCGGCGATGAAACGTTCAAAAGGAAGGGCAAATCCCCAGCAGGCGCAGCAAATGCTGGAGAAGCTGATCCATCAAAAGGAAAAGGCATAGAATGAACTATACTGAAATAGTCTCCATTGACCGGGAATCCCGGGATATGATAAAATAAAAAAAGGAAACGGATATATTGGTTATAGGATTTTCCTAAAAGGATTGCTATGGATTATCTTTGTCAAACCCTTATGGGTGCTTTGGGGCCTTCTGGTCGTGGAGCGGTCCAATGGCCGGCCCGCCATAGCAATCGGAGATTTGTAATCGAATTGAGACTGTTATTTTTTGGAATTTGATGGTATAATAAAGAATCATTATTTTGACAGAACGATTCAAAATTCCCAAACGAGACGAAAGAGGGGAAGCGTATGAAAAAGGGATGGATGATTTCAATCCTATTGGCGGCATGCATGGTGTGCTTGTCCGGCTGCCAATTTGGGGGATTTGATACGCTGAGCCTGATGCGCCCTCCCAAAGCCACCGGGGACGAGGCCAATATCCAACAAGTATTGGAAGAAGTGGGCGGATCCGATCTGACGCTGAAATATCCCCAAAGGGGCGAATACCGTTCCGCCGTGGTCATGTACGATATTACGGGGGATGGGGAGGAAGAAGCGGTTGCGTTTTACGCTTCCAATAACGGGAAGGATACTTCTACCCATATGATGGTTATCGGTTCCAGAGACGGGAAATGGCTCAACTGGGGAGACTTCGTGGGGTTAGGGTCCACGGTGGATCAGATTTGCTTTGGAGATCTGGATGGGGATGGCATTCAGGAGATCATTGTAGGGTGGAGCAATTCCTATAATAATCTCAACGCCCTTTCTATTTATCAATACCAGGATGGAAAAATTGTTTCGGTAGAAGTGGACTATGGCTATTCTTCTATCGCGCTCGCGGATTTTGGTCAGGACGGCCAAGATGAAATTTTCATATCTACCTTAAACAACGCTGCGGAAGATGTGGTGGCGGACGCCAAATTACTCAAGATGGATAAAGAGACTGGGCAGATGAACAATGTCAGCCGGGTGGAATTGGATCCCGCTGTGTCCAGGTATGAAGCCATGTCGGTAGGGAATATTTCCCCTGGAGCAATGGGCGTGGTGATAGACGGCTATAAAGAAGACGGTATGATGGAAACAGAGATTGTCTATTGGGATAAAGGGAGGGGAAGCATGGTGGCACCTCTGTCCTCTAAAGAAGAGAAGAATCCCACGGAACGGGTCAATTCCACTGTGAGCAGCGATATCGACGGCAACGGCGTGATAGAGATCCCCTTTGTGAGCCAGATGCCGGGAGAGACGGAAAAGACCGATGGAGCGGAGCCTTGCTATCTGACCCAATGGAATTGGTTTAATGTGGAGAAAGGCACGTGGGAATTTGTTTATAATATGGTCACGAACTTCTCGGACGGTTATGGATTCCAGCTCCCTGAAGGATGGGAAGGCAATGTGACCGCCAGGATTGAGACGGAGACCAAGACGCTCACCTTTTACGAGTGGGTGGTGGACCAGGATGGAATTGGAGCCCAAGGGGTTGCCATATTGAAGATCCAAGTATTTTCCGATTCCGAATGGGAAGAGGGGAATAATACGGAAGGATTCGCTGTATTGCGGAAACAGAACGGGCGGGTATATGCCGTGCAGATTCCCGGTACGGACAGCGTGTACTCGTTGACTTATGAAGAGGTTCAAAAGAACTTTAAATTGGTTTCCAATATCTAACAAGGAGGGGTCCTATTGAAACGGATTTTAGTCGTGGAGGACGAAGACGCCATTCGAGAGTTTGTAGTCATCAATTTAAAGCGTGCAGGATACGAAGTGGTGGAAGCGAATTGCGGAGAAGCGGCTCTACAGAAATATGAGCAGGAAAACGGGAATTTTGACGTGGCCATCTTGGATATCATGATGCCGGGTATTGATGGTTTTACCGTATGCCGGGAGCTGCGCCAAAAAAGCGGAAATATCGGGATTATTATGTTGACGGCCCGTACCCAGGAAATGGATAAGGTGAGCGGCCTCATGCTGGGGGCGGATGATTATGTCACAAAACCCTTCAGCCCGTCGGAGCTGGTAGCGCGGGTGGACGCCCTGTACCGCCGGGTAGCCTTGGCGGAAGTACGGGCGGAGAACAATTTTCAGGAGGAGATCCGCTCGGGAGAATTTGCGCTGAACCTGCGCAACCGTACCCTGCAAAAAAAAGGAAAGATGATTGATCTCACCCAGGTGGAATTTCAGATCATGGAATATTTTTTCAGCAACCCGGGGGCCGCTTTGGACCGAACCGATATCCTCAACCATGTTTGGGGAGAAGCGTATTTTGGAGAGGAAAAAATTGTGGACGTCAATATCCGGCGGCTGCGGATGAAAATCGAGGACGAACCCTCCAATCCCAAACACATTGTGACGGTGTGGGGGTTGGGCTATAAATGGGAGGCATAAAATCGGGAAAGCGGGCGATAGAGAGGCCGCGATAAGCAAGAGAGAGGATTGGAAGACATGGCGATAAAAGGGATCACAAAACGCTGGCTGCTCAATAGTTTAGGGTTAATATTGGTTCTTTTGATTGTGGTGGTATTCAGCATTTCTTTTGCGGTGCGCAGTTTCTATTATTCCGGGGTTCAACAGACCATCAATGGCAGCGAGAGCAGCTTAAACGGGCTGTTTGTCACCGCAAAGGAAAGCCCTGCGAGATTTATTGCGGCCGGGCGCAGCTATGTAGAAAATTTTCAGGAAAAAGAACGCATGGAGCTTATGCTCATTAACGACCAAGGGGAAGTGGAGGTTACTTCCACAGGATTCCCGCCGGATGAAGGGCAGCCCATGCCAGATTATGACCAGGCCATGGCCTCGGAGGATGGATATGGTTCCTGGATCGGCAAGCTTTCCTCCGGGGAGAATGTCATGGCGGTCACCCGGGTGATGTACAATTCTGCCAATACCTGTGTAGGCGGGGTGCGTTTTGTGGTATCCCTGGAAGCGGTGGACCGCAAGATTTTCCTTTCGATATCCATGTTGATCCTGGTGGGCATCCTGGTGATCTTTTTTGTGGTGATTTCCTCTTCTTATTTTATCAAATCGATTGTTAACCCTGTGCGGGAGATTGGGGATACAGCCAAACGGATTGCCCAAGGGGATTTTAACGCCCGGATTGATAAAACCTATGACGATGAAATTGGCGAGCTGTGCGATACCATTAATTATATGGCCGGCGAGCTGGGGGCGGCGGAAAAGCTGAAAAACGATTTTATCTCGTCGGTATCCCATGAACTGCGCACGCCTCTCACCGCGATCAAAGGATGGGCGGAGACCATGCAGATGAGCGGCCAGAGGGACGAGAAGACCATGGAAAAAGGGATGCGCGTCATTGTACGGGAAAGCGAGCGCCTATCGGGCATTGTGGAAGAACTGCTGGATTTCTCCCGTATGCAGAACGGGCGCATGGTTCTGATGATGGATAAAATAGACCTGCTGGCAGAACTGGACGAGGCGGTGTATATGTACCGGGAGAGGGCCATCTCTGAACACAAGCATCTGCTGTATGAAGAGCCCCAGATGGTGTCGCCCGTGCTGGGGGATAAAAACCGTTTGCGACAGGTGTTTGTCAATATCATTGACAACGCCTTAAAGTATACGCCGGAAGGCGGGGCGGTGAGCATTTCCCTAAAGGAAGAACCAGGATGGATCCATGTCATTATCAGCGACAATGGCTGCGGCATTCCGGCGGTTCATCTGCCCCGGATTAAGGATAAATTCTATAAGGCCAATCAGACACAACGGGGTTCTGGGATCGGTCTGGCGGTGGCGGACGAAATTATGAAGCTGCATTCCGGCGCTTTGGACATCCAAAGTGAAGAGGGTGTGGGCACGACGGTCACGATTTCCATTCCTACCATTGATGTTTCCAGAGAGACAGAGGAATCGGAGGACAGGTCTGAAGGGCAAGCTGGAAAAGTGTGATACCAGGAAGGCTTTCCAACGTTAAAAAATGTAAAACATGGGGCGTCCAGGCTTGCTTGGAAGGAGCGCCCAGGAAGGATAAGGAGAATGGCGAGAGAAGAAACCAAGACGATCACCTCAATTGGGGGCCAGGCGCTGATTGAGGGCATTATGATGAGAGGGCCCCGCAAAACTTCGGTGGCGGTCCGCCTGCCTGACGGTAGTATCAGCAACGAATATATGGACGCCCATTACATACGGGAAAAATATAAGATTTTCCGGCTGCCCCTTTTAAGGGGAGTGGCGGGACTTATCGATTCCATGAGTATCGGTTACAAAGCGCTGATGTATTCCGCGGAAAAAGCCGGCATGGAGGAAGAAGAAGGGGAGCCGGGTAAATTTGAACAATGGGTGGACCGGGTATTCGGCGATAAGTTTATGAGCGCGCTCATGGTGCTGGCCACCGTGGTGGGCGTAGCGGTAGCCATTCTGCTTTTCTTTGTGCTGCCCACCTGGATTTGCAACCTCCTCTCGATCCCTCTCCCCGCGGTGGGAAGCGGGTGGCTGCGGGCCATTATCGAGGGAATCATGCGTATCGGTATCTTTTTGGCTTATATTGTGCTGTGTTCCCAGATGAAGGATATGCGGCGGGTCTTTGAGTATCACGGCGCGGAGCATAAAACCATCTTCTGTTACGAAAATGAAGAAGAGCTCACGGTGGAGAATGTCCGCAAGCACAGCCGCTTCCACCCCCGCTGTGGGACCAGTTTTATGATCTTAATGCTCTTAGTGGGTATCATCATCGGCTTTTTTATCCCCTTTACCAATCCTTTCCTGCGCACGGCGGTAAAAATCCTTTGCCTGCCTATTGCTGTGGCCGTGGGGTTTGAACTGATTAAACTGTGCGGAAAGTATGACAATATTGTGACCCGGGCGATTGCCGCCCCGGGCTTGTGGATGCAGCGCATTACCACCAAGGAGCCGGAGGACGGCATGATTGAAGTGGCTATCGAAGCGCTAAAAGCGGTCATCCCAGAAAACGGGGAGGATAAGATTGTCCGATGACCTATCAGCAAGCTTATTTAGATGGAAAGAAATATTTGCAGGAGGCGGGGACTGACAGCCCCGCCTTTGACGCGTTACAGTTATTTTCCCATTGCTTTTTTATGGATCGCCAGGGGCTGGCAATCCATGGGGCCCAGGAAGCCCCTGCAACTGAGCTTGCCCGCTATCGGGACTTAATCCGGCAGCGGGGAGAAGGCAGGCCGTTGCAGTATCTGCTGGCGGAATGGGAGTTTATGGGCCTTCCCTTTTCTGTGGGAGAAGGGGTGTTGATCCCTCGGGAAGACACGGAAGTGGTGGTCCGGGAATGCGCCCGCCGGCTTTCTGGTATCAAAAGGCCGGTGGTTTTGGATCTATGTGCAGGCAGCGGGGCGGTGGGGATCGGCCTGTGTTCCCTTTTACCCGGCGCGCAGGTGACGGCGGTGGAATTGTCCGATCAAGCTTATGGATATTTGGTTGAGAATATCCGTCGGAATCAGATGGAAGGCAGAGTTATCCCGATCCGGGGGGATATCCTGCGGGATTTTTCCTTGGTTTCCAATCATACCCTGGACGCGGTGGCTTCCAATCCACCCTATATCCCCAGCGGGGACTTGACAGGACTGCAAAGGGAAGTACAGCGGGAACCCCGTATGGCGTTGGATGGAGGAATGGATGGGCTGGATTTCTATCGGGCGCTTACCCGCCGGTGGAGCATAAAGCTGAAACCAGGCGGGGTGATGGCGGTAGAGATAGGGATTCATCAGGCAGAGGCGGTATCGGAGCTGTTCCATCAGGCGGGTTTTCAGGGGGTTCGTATCATTCCTGACCTGGCGGGAATCCCTAGAACAGTGAGCGGCCTATATCCTGGATAACAAAGGAATATACAAAGGGAGAATGGGGTTCTTCACTTTGGCTGGTTTTTTCGTTGATGGAAAAAGCCGCCAAAAGGGTATGGCGTTACAGAACAAAAGTTTTATTTTCTCCCTTGTTTGCATTGATTTTCCCCAGGGGATACGGTATAATAATAAAATACTGATTTTGTATGAAATGAACTAGAATCGGAGGAAGCGATCTTATGGCAGTGGATAAAAGCAAAGCGCTGGAAACCGCGCTGGGGCAGATAGAAAAACAGTTCGGTAAAGGCGCCGTGATGCGTCTGGGGCAAAATGAGGCGATGCATGTGGATGCCATATCCACTGGAAGTTTGTCGTTGGATTTGGCATTGGGGATCGGCGGATTGCCCAGAGGGCGTATCGTGGAAATTTATGGGCCGGAATCTTCCGGTAAAACGACATTGGCGCTGCATTGTATTGCAGAAGGCCAGAAAAACGGGGGATACGCCGCCTTTATCGACGTGGAACATGCGCTGGATCCGGTGTATGCCCGCGCTTTGGGAGTGGATGTGGATTCCCTTCTGGTATCTCAGCCGGATACCGGGGAACAGGCGCTGGAGATTACGGAAGCGCTGGTGCGTTCCGGCGCGATTGACGTCATTGTGGTGGATTCAGTGGCCGCACTGGTACCCCGGGCGGAAATAGAAGGGGAGATGGGGGACAGCCATGTGGGTTTGCAGGCCCGTCTGATGTCCCAGGCCCTGCGGAAGCTGGCCGGCGCGATTTCCAAATCCAACTGCGTGGCAATTTTTATCAACCAGCTGCGTGAAAAAGTGGGCGTGGTCTATGGCAATCCGGAAGTTACCCCCGGCGGGCGCGCTTTGAAGTTCTATTCTTCCGTGCGGATCGATATCCGCCGGACCGAGACCCTCAAGAGCAATGGGGAAATGATCGGTTCCAGGACCCGGGCCAAGGTGGTTAAAAACAAGATTGCCCCGCCGTTTCGGGAAGCGGAATTTGACGTGATGTATGGGCAGGGGATCTCCCGGGAGGGAGAACTCTTGGATCTGGCGGTTAAGCTGGATGTGGTACAGAAGAGCGGGGCGTGGTTCTCGTACGGCGGAAACCGCCTGGGCCAGGGCCGCGACAATGTGAAGGAATATTTCCGCACCCATCCGGAAGTATCTTCGGAGATAGAAGCCAAAGTCAAAGAGAATGTAGGCAAACTGTATGCTAAAACTTCCGCGGCCCCCATGGCGGCGGCAAAGCCGGTGGAAGTAGAAGTCAAGAAGGAACCGGCGCCGGCCGCGCCCCGGGGCGGGGCCAAGGCCAGCATTGATATCACGGTGGATGACTGATGTATCAGATTACCGCCGTGGAACCCCGCCGCAAAAGATGGAGGGCTCTGTTTTTAGACGGGGAATTTGCCGTCAAGATCGATGAGCAGGTATGGGCCCAGTGCTCTTATCAGATTGGCATGTCTATCAGCGACGAGCAGTTGCAGGAGCTGATCCAAAACTCGGAGCGTTACCGGGCCAAGGAAAAGGCGTTGTACCTTTTGACCCACCGGGATCACACTAAGAAGGAATTGGTGGAAAAGCTCAAACGCACTTCCGGGGAAGAGGTTGCCCGGGAAGCGGCCCAGAGGATGGAAGAAATTGGTTTGGTAAATGAGGAAGCGTATGCCCGCCGCTATGCCAAAGAGCTGATGTGCCGGAAGAAGTTCGCGCCGTCAAGAACAGAGTAT
>CAJFUH010000123.1 GCA_904420155.1 uncultured Clostridia bacterium | reverse complement strand
GGATGTGGTAATCGGAGTACAGTCCAGCAATGACCCGGGTAAATTGGCGGATTATATTGCCGCCAATGTTTTACAGGATTATGAAGGCAAACAGAGAATTCTGTGCGATTCTCATCCGGTACGGCGTCTAGAAAAGTTGTTGGGGATTTTAAATAATGAGATCCAGATCCTGGCACTGGAAACGGAGATCAGCAATAAAGTCAAAGAACAGATCGATGAGAATCAGAGAGAGTATTATCTAAGGGAACAGATGAAGGCTATTTCGGAAGAACTGGGCGAAAGCGACAATCCGCAGGACGAGGCCCAGGAATTCAAACGGAAAATCCTGGCGTTACAATTGGTTCCCGAGGTGGAAGAAAAACTGCTGAAGGAATGCGACCGCCTATTTAAGATGCCGGTAGGTTCCCATGAGGCCAATGTGGTTCGCAATTATTTGGACACTTGTCTGGAATTGCCGTGGAACCGGATGTCTAATATTCATATCGATCTCAAAAAAGCACAGAAAATATTGGACAAGGATCATTATGGCCTCACCAAGGTAAAAGATCGGATTATTGAGCTGTTGGCGGCTCGTAAATTGTCCCCGGAAATGAAAGGGCAGATTCTTTGTCTGGTAGGTCCCCCCGGCGTGGGCAAGACATCTATTGCCCGTTCTATCGCTAAGGCTATTGGCTGCCAGTATGTACGGGTCGCTTTAGGGGGCGTGCGGGATGAATCGGATATCCGGGGGCATCGGAAGACCTACATAGGGGCGATGCCGGGCCGTATCATTGCCGCTATCCAACAGGCGAATGTACGCAACCCCTTGATTTTGCTGGATGAAATCGATAAGCTGGGCAATGATTTCCGGGGGGACCCCACATCAGCGTTGCTGGAAGTATTGGATGCGGAGCAGAACAATACGTTTCATGACCACTATATTGACCTTCCCTTCGATTTAAGCGAAGTGTTTTTTGTAACGACAGCCAACGATTATAGCGCTATTCCAGCTCCTTTGCTGGACCGTATGGATGTGATTACTCTATCCAGCTATACCCACGAAGAAAAATTCCATATTGCCAAAAAACATTTGATTCCCAAACAGATGGCAAAGCATGGATTAACAGGGCAGATGGTACGGTTTACTGATAAAACGATCCATGACTTGATAGACGGATATACCCGGGAGGCCGGCGTGCGCAACTTAGAGCGTACCATTGCCTCTGTACTGCGTAAATGCGCCAAGCAAATTGTTGCTGGAGATGCAAAACGCCTGACTATCGATGAAAAGAAGCTGGAACCGATGTTAGGGCCCAAGAAGTATCGCAAGGAAGAGATAGGAAAGAAGGACGAAGTAGGCTTAGTCAATGGGCTGGCGTGGACTTCTGTGGGCGGAGAAACCATGCCCATCGAGGTAGCCGTTATGGAAGGTAATGGAAAGATTGAACTCACCGGGTCTTTGGGAGATGTGATGAAAGAATCCGCAAAAACGGCGATTACCTGCGTCCGTACCCGTACCGCAGCCTATCATATCCGGCCGGATTTCTATAAGACTTGTGACATCCACATCCATGTGCCGGAAGGAGCGGTTCCCAAAGATGGGCCGTCCGCGGGTATCGCCATGGCGACTGCTGTGGTGTCAGCCCTTAGTGGGATCCCGGTTCGGCATGAGGTTGCCATGACCGGTGAAATCACTTTACGGGGTAGGGTCTTGCCAATTGGCGGATTGAAAGAGAAATCCATGGCGGCTTATCGCAACGGGGTAAAAACCATCATTATTTCTCAGGAGAATCAGCCCGACTTGGCGGACCTTGATCCGGTAGTGACAGATGCCATCCAGTTTATTCCGGCGGAGACCATTGATACTGTTTTGGAACACGCGCTGGTTCCTGTGGTGCATAAATCGAAAAAACAATCGGAGCGGGCCAACGTGCAGCACAACACAGAGCTTCCGGGCCCGTCTGTGCAGGGATCGACTTATCTGTCCCAGTAATCCCCGTTGTGAGGAAAAAGAACAGTAAAGGAGATAAGAGATGAGATTTGATCAGGCCGTCTTTGAATCCGCATCAGGGAGAGCGGAGCAATTGCCGGAATCTACCCTCCCGGAAATCGTGTTTTCCGGGAGATCTAATGTAGGAAAATCTTCTTTGATCAATAAGCTGGTCAACAGGAAGTTCTTGGCAAGAGTGAGTTCCACCCCAGGCAAAACGGCGACTATCAATTTCTATCGGCTACAGGAGGCCCGGTTGGTGGACTTGCCCGGCTATGGGTATGCTAAGGTTTCTTTTTCTGAAAAGAAGCGGTGGGCAGAACTGGTAGAGGGTTATTTTCAGCAACCCCGCGACATTCGTTTAGTGATCCAATTGGTGGATATGAGACATCCCCCTACCCGGGACGATATGCAGATGGTTTCTTTCCTCTGTGAAAATGAATTCCCTTTTTTGGTTGTGCTGACCAAAAGCGATAAACTGAATAAAACGGAGAAGGAAGCCCGAAGAAAAGGGTTAATAGAAGAATTCCAGGAATATGAGGGAATAACACTGGTGGAATGCTCTTCGGTAAACGGGGAAGGGATGGACGAGCTGAGGGAAATCATCGCGTCCTGTGTGGAGGATGATGAAATAGAAGAACCAGAAAAGGAGTGACGGCCATGTTTGTATCCGATTGTTTAAAAGTCAATGAAAAAGGGCACCTTACTATTGGCGGCTGCGATACTGTAGAGCTGGCGAAAACATATGGCACCCCGGTCTATGTGATGGACGAGACAACGATTCGGAATGCTTGCCGGGCGTATAAAAAATCTTTTGATATGTATTATGGCGGCAATGGGATGGCGTTGTTTGCCAGCAAGGCGCTCAACTGCCTGGAAATTTGCCGTATTATAAAAGAAGAAGGGTTGGGGCTGGACGTTGTTTCCGGCGGAGAACTCTACACCGCTTTGAAGGCGGGATTTCCTGCGGAAAAGATCCATTTTCACGGCAACAACAAAACATCCGATGAAATCAGGATGGCGTTGGAAGCTAAGGTTGGCCGGATTGTGCTGGATAATCTGTATGAGTTGGAGACGGTTAACCAAATAGCCGGGGAAATGGGGATATCTGCGGACGTTTCCATGCGCATTAAACCTGGAATTGACGCCCATACCCACAGCTTTATCCGCACAGGTCAGATTGATTCCAAATTTGGCTTTGCGTTGGAGACAGGCGAAGCAATGGAAGCGGTTAAAAAGGTAATATCTTACCCGCACATTATCCTCAAAGAGGTCCATTGCCATATTGGTTCCCAGATTTTTGATATCGATCCCTTTGTCCATGCGGCAGAGGTCATGATGGACTTTATCCAGGATATCCGCAAACAGACCGGAGTAACCATAGAATGCCTCAATCTGGGCGGTGGTTTTGGAATCCAGTACACCAAAGAGGATACGCCTAAGAGTTACGACAGCTATATGGAAAAGGTTTCCCAGGCGGTGAAATCCAAGGCGAAGGAATATCAGCTTCCGATTCCCTATATTTATCTGGAGCCGGGCCGTTCCATTGTAGGCGAAGCGGGTATCACCTTGTATCGTGTGGGAGGGATTAAAGAGATCCCCAATATTCGTACCTATGTTTCCGTTGATGGAGGAATGACGGATAATCCCCGCTATGCCCTGTACAAGTCTGGTTATACCTGTTTAATCGCCAACAAAGCGGCGCAGCCCGCTGCCTATAAAGTAACCGTTGCAGGCAAATGCTGTGAGAGCGGCGATTTGATCCAAGAGGATACCATGATTGCACAGCCAGAGGTAGGAGATATCTTGGCAGTGCTTTCTACGGGGGCCTATAATTATTCTATGTCTTCCAATTATAACCGCATCCCTAAACCTCCCATTGTTATGATAAAAGAGGGACAGCCCCGGGAAATTGTACGCCGCCAAAGTTATGAAGACCTCATTCGCAATGATATCTGAAAATTGATAAATTTCTTTTAAAAAGAGGGGGTTCTCTCGGAAGCGCTTTTTCCGAGAGAACCCCCTTTACTTTTATGCTTTTGTGTGCTAAAATTTTAGTATATTACCATTAGAAATTATATGGGTGTTTCTCTGGGATATACCAGAAGATAGGAAAAAGAAAGTAGGGGATTTCACTTGAGTTCCAAAATCAAAGAGGAAAGCGTAGATTTTCTGTTTCAGGCTATTTTGGCGTTAAAAGATGTAGACGAATGCTACCGTTTCTTTGAAGATTTATGCACAGTGCAAGAGATCAAAGCGATGTCCCAGCGTCTGGTTGTGGCCCATATGTTAAGTGAAAAAAGGGTATACAGCGATATTGTATCGGAGACGGGGGCCAGTACCGCTACCATTAGCCGGGTAAATCGTTCGCTCCATTATGGGTGTGATGGATACGAGATGGTATTCCAGCGTATCGCCGAAGATAAGGAAGGAAAACAGTGAGAGGATACTCTTATTTTGCTGATTATTACGACCGTCTGACACAAAATATATCCTATGGGCAGCTGGCTGAGTATCTTTGCCGGGTGTTGCAAAAGCTGGGGCATGATCCGGGAATAGTCCTAGATCTGGCCTGTGGGACAGGTTCCCTCACTTTAGATTTGGCCCAAAAGGGGATCGATGTGTACGGGGTGGATGCTTCTCCGGAAATGCTCTCGATAGCCCAGCAAAAAGCGGCACAACAGAATCAGCAGGTATTATTTTTATGCCAAAAAATGCAGGATCTGGATTTGTATGGCACTGTGGATACCGTGCTTTGTACGCTGGACAGCGTAAATCATATGGTACAGGAAAAAGATATCCAGGCGGCTTTTCAAAAGGTATCCCTGTTTCTCAATCCTGGGGGATATTTTATTTTTGATGTTAACACGGTCTATAAACACCGGGAGATTTTAGGGGACCACACCTTTGTTTATGACTTGGAGGATATTTTTTGCGTGTGGCAGAATATGTTCTATCCGGATACGAATAAGGTGCGCATTCATCTGGACTTTTTTGAACGGGAAGACGCTGTGTATTACCGCAGGCAGGAGGAGTTCCTAGAGCGGGCGTACACGAACGGGCAAATAACAGGATGGTTACAGAATGCGGGCCTTACTTTGGTAGACCGGTATGATGGCTTTACTTTTGATTCCCCGGGGGATACTGCAGAAAGAATTGTTTATGTAGCGAGGAAATAATTATGGATAAAATCATTCGTTGTATTACTTCAGATGGAAGCATCATGGCTTCTGCGATAGATTCCACCGATATTGTATATACAGCACAGAAAATCCATCAATTGACGCCGGTAGCTACCGCTGCGTTAGGAAGGCTGTTGACGGCATCCTCTATGATGGGCAATATGTTGAAAAAAGAGGACGCAACTTTAACACTAAAAGTAAATGGGGGAGGTCCCATAGGCGTGGTGGTAGCAGTGGCGGACAGCCATGGCAACTGCAAAGGCTATGTGGGAGACCCGCATGTACAGGTGGAAAATCACTCTAATGGAAAATTAGGGGTTTCCCGTGCGGTGGGAACAGACGGCCTTCTCTATGTCATGAAGGACTTTGGAGAAAGAGAGCCTTATATTGGGCAGATTCCCTTGGTGTCAGGCGAAATAGCGGAGGATATTACCAGCTATTATGCGGTAAGCGAGCAAATTCCCACTGTATGTGCACTAGGGGTTTTAACGGATAAACAGGATGGGCAGCTTTTATTGGCGGGAGGGCTCCTTATCCAGCTTTTGCCCGCCGCAGATGAAGCGGCTATTTCCCGGTTGGAACAAAATATTGCTGTTTTAGAGCCAGTGACTACTATGTTGGCAAAGGGAATGCAGATAGAGGAGATTTGCCGCCATGCCTTAGAAGGGTTTGAGGTGGAAGTACTGGAAGAACAACGGGTAGCGTATGCATGCAATTGTAGCCGCCAACGGGTGATCGACGCTATTCGTATGCTGAGCGCACAAGAGATTTTATCTTTGGCAGACGACCAGAAGGGATATGCGGAGGCTACTTGCCAATTCTGTGATAAAGTCTTCCATATCGACCGGCGGGAGCTGGAAAAGATTGTTAGGGAAAAAGAAAAAAAGTAAAAAAGGGTATTGACTTTTTTAACCAGATATAGTATGATATAACACGTCGCTAAGAGAGCTCTCCAAAAAGGAGCGCAAGGAAGCGAAAAGGATGGGAGCATAGCTCAGCTGGGAGAGCACCTGCCTTACAAGCAGGGGGTCACAGGTTCGAGCCCTGTTGT
>CAJFUH010000122.1 GCA_904420155.1 uncultured Clostridia bacterium | reverse complement strand
GGCAAAATGCCGGCGATCACTTTGGCTAAGGTAGACTTTCCCCCGCCGTTAGGCCCGGTAATGACAATAAATTTGGAATCCTCAATGGTCAAATTGATATTTTTTAGAATTTCCCGGCTGCTTTCTACACAAACCGAAATATTTTGCAGCTCTAACATATATCCTCACCTCATTGATTTGGGTCGTCCGTAATGATGATTGGTCGGCAACGGATTCTTTAAACAATGTAAAGAATTCCGATAATTTTAGTATAAACTCATTGCTATCCCTTGTCAATTTCTTCCCAACACTACGATAAAAAAACGGCAGAATCCATACCTTTTCGGTCTAGTTTCCGCCGTTTTTTGGACATAGATTCCCTATTTTACCAAGAGATCTTCACATAGCTTCCCAACCCCACGCAGGTGAGATGGGAAATCCCTGTGTTGGCAATCCATGTAGTATCTACGCATCCATAAACACTATTGGAAAATGTGCTTCCAGAACTGGCGTCCAAAAAGATTTCCAACTGATTCATACCCATAGCTTGTGCATTTAAAATGGCTTGATTCACTTTCACGCCCACTGATTCTCCCGGTTGTATAAACGTCCACGCCATGGAATGATAACTGTCCGCTGTAGCGGTACAATTTGGCAGGACAAAGTTGGACAGTTCCGATTGGTTAGCTATCCCCGCTTGTGCATAAAAGGAACGGCCTCTTCCCCCTATACTTTGGATGGCCTGTCCCGTCAAATTAAAATAGTCGTAAGAAATACGTTGTATCCCATCGCTATAAACAGGGTCATCCCAAGTGGCGTCCAGTTGGTACCAATTCCCGTCAATACAAACTGCATTCCACATATGGTCCACAGTATTGCCGCTGGCATCCACTGCCCTGCCCCGTTGCAGAACACATTCCAGCCCCACTTGCGTACATAAGTATTGGACAGCCCGGGCATATCCCTCGCATACCGCGGAACCCCCTACCAAGGCGCCATATATATTATAGGCGTCGGAATCCACATTGCTGGGCGAGGTCCCTCCGTAGCCATAGGAGGTACTGGATATCACAAAGTCATGCGCCGCTTTTTCCAGCGCCAGTTCGCTCATTCCTCCTGTTAAACTAGATTGAAAGGCGGAAACCCGTTGCCGAATCTGCGCTTGTTTTTGTACTTTTTCCGCCGGCGTACAGTTGTAAGAGCATTCCATATAAACACAATCTTGTTTATTGGTAACATAAGTTTTGGACATCCAAAAATATTCGGGATGGTCGCTCATAACCGCACTATAAGCCAGCAGGACGTCCGATCTGCTTAACGTCACTCCCTGCTGATTCAGATTGCTGGCGTTAAAATAAAATTTATTGGTCCTCATATAAGATACCGCTGTGGCGATAGCCCGATAGGCCACTTTTTGGTCAGCGGTAAGGGTCTGATAAGCAGGTTCGTAACCAATTAAGGGAGCATAATATCCTCTGCTTCCCGTCTGATACGTGACGGTAGCCGATACCCCCGCAGACGATCCCCCCTGTTGTCCCGATGGAGTTTCTGAAATGGTCCGTTCGTCATTTCCTTCCCCGCCAGGAGAGGCTTGTTCCTCTGGAAGAGATTCCGTAACCTCTTCCGGATCCGATTCTTCCTCTTGGGGATCCTCAGAAACGGCAGAGCTCTCCTCTTCCTGCGAGGAAAGCGGCTCCTCTTTCATTTCAGAAGAAGCCTGCGACGATGTCGTAGGGATAGAGCTGCTGGATTCATCCCCGGTTGGAATATTTTTATGGCAGCCTGCAAAACTTAACAGCATTGTGAGCACAAGGCACCACGCAACCGCTGTTCGATTACGTTTCATGGATATCCTCCCTGCCTTCATTAGCATTATTTCTTTTATTATAGCATACTTCAAATAAGATTTATGAAAAAATCATAAAATTTTTGGCTAAGACAG
Organism: uncultured Clostridia bacterium; assembly: GCA_904420155.1. Taxonomy (GTDB): domain Bacteria; phylum Bacillota; class Clostridia; order Oscillospirales; family Acutalibacteraceae; genus CAJFUH01. The sequence continues at coordinate 6,110 of CAJFUH010000122.1, read as the reverse complement.
GAAGATTACGCACTCTAGCCCATTAACTGGATCTCCGCAATATCTTTGTAAATGTTCAAAAGAGTACTGGGGGAATGACGAACCGATACATACTGTCTGGACCTAGGCCAACAAAAAGTCTGATACCTCTAAGCTCCCAAAGCTGTGTTTTCCCCTTCTGCTTTTGCAAAACTGTGATTACTGTATTTTTACAGTACAGCGGCCTTGAAATTTATTTTTTAATATCCTTGGTTTCTGCGCTCTTTGCGCAATGTCTGACGGCGCGCGCCATTTTCAAATTCCGCTTTTTCCTGATCGGTCTCTAAAATCAGACGGGGTACCGGCACCGGACGCCCCTCGTCATCCAAAGCCACAAAAACCAAATAAGCGGTATTCACCAATGTCCGTATTCCCTCCAGGCTCTCTACAAAGGTATCCACACGCACTTCCATGGAAGTACGTCCCACATAGGTCATCTTTCCGATGAGGACTACCGTACTGTTGATGACTACTGCGGAACGAAACTGCAAATTATCCACACACGCAGTTGTGATTTCCCTTCCGGAATGCCGGCGGGCCACCACTCCGCCAACCGTGTCAATCCATTGCATCAAGGAACCTCCAAACAGACGTTGGTTCCCATTGATGTGGGTGTTGCGTACCAGATGTACCTGTTCTGTCCGGGATTCCCGAACAGTCTTTCCCTTCATCCGAATAACCTCCTTTTTTGAAAAAGCAGAAAGGGGACTGGAAAATTTATTCCAACCCCCTTCTTGATTTTTGAAATAACAACGATCTGTGGCGTCACAATTTTAATACGGCCATGTGACCCAAAAGTATCTATGCTCGTTTTATAGGTAAGAAAAGAAACCATTTCCTTCTGTATTCTGACAAAAATACGGTTCTCTTCTTTCCTTATACAAATCAGTAAAACTTTTCCTACCTCTTCTATTATTCCATCGTGATCCTGGAAAATCCGTGTTCCTCCAAATTCTCCGTAATGGTTCTCTGGTCGGCGTTCTTGAGCAGTTTGTCCCGATTCTTGACAATGCGCTGATGAGACAGAATGGAAGCCGGCCCGTCGATACAACCGCCTTCGCAAGCCATACCTTCCACCAGGTTTTCCGGCAAACGACCCGCGTTCAGTATCATCAAAGCCTTTTTACATTCCTTTGCGCCGGTGCATTTCCTACAGGATACCGAAATATCGCAGCCTTCTTCCTCCAGTACCCGCATGACCGCCCCGGAAACGCCTCCGCTCTGGGCAAAGCCTTTGCCATACACGCTGCCGTCCTGTTCATTGTCAGCCATTTCGTTAGGGTTGATCTTCTGCGCGGCGAACATGGCCGCCAACTCTTCCAATGTAATGACATAGTCCGCGCTATCTTTTACCTTTTTAATCTCCTGTTTCTTGGCGATGCAAGGCCCAATAAACACCACTAAAGCTCCCGGATGTTCTTCCCGGATGTAACGGGCGGTGGCGGTCATAGGAGACACCGTATGGGAGATATTAGGAATCAATCGGGGAAAATGCTTTTCAATCATAGTAACAAACGCCGGGCAGCAGGAAGTAGTCATCTTTTGCCCATTTTCTACGGCGTGTTTCAGCTCATGGGCTTCATGCTGGGCTACTGCGTCGGCCCCTAAGGCAACCTCATAGACCCCATCAAACCCCAGCTTCTTAATGGCATTTTTCAACATTCCCACCGTGGCGTCGCCAAATTGGCCTTCAATTGCCGGCGCAAACATAGCGAAAACTTTCTTTTTCCCTTTGATTTCCCGGATAACATCTACAATATATGAAGAATCGGAAATAGCCCCAAAGGGACAATCTGTGGTACAGGCCCCACAGCCAATGCAGCGATCATATTTAATAACGGCTTGTTTATTATCATCCATAGAGATGGCGTCCACTGGACAAGAACGCAAACAGGGACGCATGGTATCGGAAATGGCGTTGTAAGGGCAGGCTGCCGCGCAACGTCCGCATTCCTTACATTTGGCAGGATCAATATAGGCGCCTTTACCGCTTACGGAAATAGCTCCAAAGGGGCAGGCCGCCACGCATTTCTTGGCCATACAACGCTGGCAGTTTGCCGTTACGGTAAAACGGTTGATGGGGCAGCCTTCGCAGGCCGCTGGCAAAACAGTAACCAACCCTTCTGCCTTTTCATGTCCAGGAATATTTTTGCCTCTCGCCAAAGCCACCCGTTCCCGAATGATTTCACGTTCCCTATAAACACAGCAGCGAAACCTTGCCTGATTGCCGGGAATGATATCAAAGGGGATGCCTTCCAGGTTTTCTTCCAGTTCCCCCAAGTAAGCAAGTTGTGCCACTCGCCTGAGAACCTCAAATTTCATTTGTTTCGCGTCGTTATCATACTGCATGCAAAAATTCTCCTTTAGTAGTAGGTTTTCTCCACTGGTTTCCCCATCTTTTCCATGAGGGTACACAACTCTTCTATCTGCTTTAATTTAATGCTTAAATCAGACGGAAGCCCAGGATTCTGATGGGCGGGATTGATAGCCGTACCGATAAATACATTGAAGTTTGTACAATCTTCCAGCAAAAGCTTTGCCAATTGAGCCGCGCCGTTGTCCTCATCCAGTTTATGAAAATACATGGTATCCGTCTGATGCTTGATGTAATCCCGCATAATCTCCAATGTACGGCTAAGGGTAAGCACTCCTTCCGTCACCAGGTCGATCCCCTCGATGGTTGCGGTAGGGGGAATCAAGGGATCTACATAATGCAAAGACGTTTCCACTTTACGGTTGAGGATACGTCCCACAATATTGGCGCTGGTACCTCCACAGATAACCTTTTTACCGGGCGTCGTCATAAAATTGCGCACCATGCGGGCGTCGTCTTCTTTGTTTTTGGGAGGTCCCGCCAACATATTTACTACGCAGCGCGGCGCAACGCGGGCCACCAAAACGGTGGAATCATCGCCGGGTTTCTCCATATATAATTCATTCACTGCCTGGGACAGCGTGACCGCTAAGCGCTGGGCAGATTTCTCTTTCAGAGTGGCCTTTGTCAAATAAGAGGCTACATTCTCCCACGTCCACCCAAAATTAAGCAGGTTCCCGACGCCCGCGTAAATAACGCCGTCGCTTACCAAACACAGCACATCCCCCGGCCTTACTGTAAAGCGGCATTCATATACCGTTTTCCCTGCGTATTCTTTATATTCCGAATTGAGTTCCATTAAATTTCCATCACGGATGAAAATACAGGCCGGATTATCAAATTCTACCAAATAGGCATCGCCGTTTTCAAATATCTGTAAAATGCTAAAGGTAGAATAGGCCAGCTTTCTCACGCTGCACACAGGCAAAGTGCTGACAATGGTCTCCACTGCCTGTTCCACTTGGGCCCCTTCTTCCAACATGGTAGAAATAATCGTGCTGGTCAACGTAGCTAAAATGTTGGCTTTTACCCCGCTTCCCAGGCCGTCGGCCAGCACGCAGATGACAGAATCCTTGGTACGGGTTATTTTTACTTTGTCCCCACACAGTTCCTCTCCCTTTTTATTGAGGCTCCGATAGGCTGTATCCACATGCAATTTCATTGTTCATCACCATCAAATACAATCATATTCTTGAGCTTCGTCAGAGTCACCTTGGTTTCCGCCGTAGTCTCGCCCAACAAGCTGGCGATCTGCTGCGCCGCCACCATCTGCTTGTCAATGACTTTTTGGGCCATCTCCATGGTTTCTACCCGCAGATGATAACGGTTCTCTAACTCTTTCTCCTCTTTCGTGATATCACGGAAAATGCCCATAGCAATATTTTCTTTTGCAATATAAATAATGCTTTGTTCCGTGGTGATATTGTACTCGCGGTAATGTACTTTCTTGTTGGTGATAGACTGCTTGGTCTCAAACACGAACTGGAAGTCGGAAACGTCAATCAACTCATACAGCCCTTTTTCCAAAGCCTCCCGGCGGCTGATCTTAAAGCAGGCTTCCGCCGCCGCGTTGAATTCAATGATATTCATGTCGCTGTCCACAATAATGGTGATATTGGGGGTTTCCGACAGTACATAATTGGAAAGAGATTCCGCGCGCTCTTTCATATAGGGCATGCACATGGTGAGCTCCGCACGGTTCTGGTAGACCGCGATGGCCTTTTCCCGGCAAGAAGAATATCCGCAGGCTCCGCAGTTGAGTTCCTGTTCTGGGGTCTCTTTGCCGATCTTAGCAAGAATACTGCGGATCACCGATTCATCCGGGATAATTTCATGGGGAGAACGGTCAAAGAACTTTTTAGAAAGCGCTAATTTTTCCGGAGTGGCCGGATAACAATCCGCATCGCTGCGGGCGTAACGTTCCACCTTAATCGCAGAAGTAAAGCGGGCGGTGCTATCCTTCGCTTTGGCGGGGCCATTGACACAACCGCCTTTGCAGGCATTGATCTCTATAAAGCAATGGTCAATTTCTCCGCGTTTCATGGCTTCAAACAAGTCTTTGCACTCCGCTATGCCGTCGACGCTCATAAGATGATAATTTCCTGCATCGCCGCAAGCGCGCAAAGTCTCCAAAATACCGTTGGTAATGGGATACATACGGACAATCTTGGAACTGGCATTGAGGAATTTTCCTTCCTCGCAATCCTCCGCACGGATACCGGCTTCCTGGAACCAGGCGGTCATATCGTCAAAGGTCAGCACTGCGTCTACGTCGGTATCGTGACGCATATCCGCCGCTTCATCTTTTTTAGAAATGCACGGCCCTACAAAAACCACCCGGATGTTCTTACCGATGCTCTGTTTGAGCAGGCGGGCATGGGCGATCATGGGGGACACCACAGGGGCCATTTGGTCTACCAGTTCCGGGTAGTAGATTTCCACCAAACGGTTGACCGACGGACAACAAGTGGTAATAATGTTTTTCATCGTATTATCGCGAACCAGCTGGGCGTATTCCGCCGTCACATAAGCGGCCCCTTCGGAAGTCTCCGACACTCCGGCAAAGCCTAATTTCTGGAAAGCAGTGGCCAACTGCCCGGGAGCCTCAAACGAAAAGGAACCGGGGTAAGACGGGGCCAAAGAAACGATCACGGTTTCCCCTGCCTTGAGGAATCCTTTGACCTTTTCTAAATCGCTTTGTAAGGTTTTGGCATTCTGAGGACATTCCGCAAGACACCTTCCGCATAAAATACAAGAATTATCAATAATTTGAGCCTGTTCGTTTTCCACTTTAATGGACTTTACCGGACAAACTTTTACACACTTATAACAGTTCTTGCAATTTGCTTTTTTTAACCCTATGACGCTCATATGGACATCCTCCCCAAAATCTCTTGATTAAAAAAGGCTTCTGTTTCCGAGGGTGTCACAAAAAAACGTTGTCCGTCCACGCTGACACATACGCCTTCCCTGCATTCTCCCATGCAAAATGAGCCTTTGAGTTCTACTTGATCCCGCAACCCATTGAGCGTGATGTTGCGTTCCAAAATCTGGATCACGTCCCGGGAGCCCCGCAAATGGCAGGAACTACCCACACATACGATAACTTCCATATTGCTTGCCCTTATCCTTTCCTGGTAACCAAGGGAAACTCTGGCTAACTTTCAACAGTCAACAATTTAGGCGCTCTTGATTATAACATTCTTCCCTATTGATCTCAAGAACAGAAATGAGAAAACTATTTTCAGATTTTACAGAATAACTGTGAAAAAAGCGTAAGAGGCTCCCTCTTTGTTACATTAGAGTATTTCTTAGCCTAAGTATACTCTTTTTTCCTTGATATTTCAACCGTCTAATTGGTTATCCTGCCTAAAACCTGTAAAAAAGCCATCCTGTTTTTGGAACAGAATGGCTTATGGAAACTTTTTAATGACCGTATTTTCTAACTATGCAGGCATAGAAATGATAGATTTGCTGTAAATTGGGCCTATCGCTGGGAAAAGCAGGCCGTCATGGAACGATTTCCCATCTTTTCATGGCAACAGATACCATCCCTGCCTTCTCTTCCATGCTTCCTGGAAAATCGACAGGCAAGCCCTTTTACTGGGTGATCAGTCCCATAATAAAAATCACAAAGATCAAAACCGGCGCTATATATTTTAAAATAACGCTAAAAGTTCTTCTGAGCTTGAAAGCGCCTTTCATGCCGATCTGGATC
>CAJFUH010000121.1 GCA_904420155.1 uncultured Clostridia bacterium | reverse complement strand
GCATACTTCCCGGGCTGACTTAGAAGACCCGCCGCAGCGGCCTTTGTAAGGGGTTCAAAGGGGGGAGACACGACTCCCCCCTTTGCGCTCTCTTTGCCTCCTTTCTCTGGCGGCAGAGAAAGGAGGAGCCCGCGCGGCTTGAGCGCAATGAAAAAATAAGTTTGTCTGAGGAAAAAGGCTATATTCTAACAGAAATCCATCCTTGTTATATCAACGATTCTTCCAAAACTAAGAAAAACCTGCTGAAAATATTCCAACAGGTTTTTCTTTTTATTTTTTACTATTCTTTTCTACATAATGACGACAGATCTCCCGGGCCCGATCACCATCCGATAAGATCGCTTGCCGTAACCGATCCAAATCTTCAAACTTTTTCTCCGGGCGTAAAAAATGCAGCAGCTGTATTTTTACTTGTTTGCCATACAGCTCTTTTCCCTGATAGTCCGGCATCCAAGTCTCTGACAAGGGGACCGGGGAACCGACGGTGGGTTTCATGCCGATATTGGTAACGCCGCTGGTCATCCAACCGTCGCAGGAAACCAACGCCGCATACACGCCGAAGCGGGGGAGGATAAAACCTTCCGGAAAAACCTGGTTCAGGGTAGGGGTTCCCATTAACCTTCCCAACTTCCTTCCATTTATCACTTCTCCTGTGTAAAAGAACGGCCGTCCCAGCATCCGGTTGGCGCTCTCGATATTCCCTGTTTCCACCATATTGCGGATACGGGTGGAACTGATGGGGGCCCCTTCCTCCATGACGGGATCTAACGAGACCGCTTCGATCCCCTCCTGTTTACAAAGCTGCTGTAACTCCCCGCTGCCTGCACGGCCACCTTTGCCAAAATGATAATTAAATCCACAAAATACTTTCCTGGCCTGTAAGACATCCCGCAAAATACGGGAAACAAACTCCTCCGGGCTTAAATTCATCAACGAGGAAAATGGAATTTGGTAGAGGTATTGCACACCCATTCCTTCCAACAGCCTGCTTCTTTCTGAATTTTCCATCAATCTGGGCGCTCCGCTGCCAGAAAGCTCCCTTAGAGGGCTGTCCGGAAAAGTAAAGACCGTAGGCGTGAGGCCGTTCTCCTGTTCCTGGACAGCCCTGCCGATCACCGCCGCATGCCCTTTATGCAGTCCATCAAAACACCCCAACGCTACCGCAGTGGGATGGGAAGAAGGATGCAGTTCTTCATATTGTATCATTGACAGCGCAACCTCCCACTCTTTTCGATTCCATATTTTCCATAGCAGGAATCCTGGCTATTTTGATCCCATATCAAATAATTTTTTTACCAGCAGTTCCTGTTTTTCCAAAGAAACCATTCCTAACCCCACAAAGTTTCGGTGGGCATCCTGCACTCGATAAAGCGTTCCCTCCTGATAAGGCTGCGGGATCCCTATCCGGTCAAGCATCAGCCCCCCGCCGTTTTGAAAGCGTCTTGCCTGCTTTTCCGTTACCTTTACTCGGGGATACCCCAAAAAGAGCCCTTCTGTAGAACGCAGACGGTTCTCCAGATTTCCCTCTTCCGCCAGGGCTTTCGCTTCTTCCAGGGAAATGCTGTCTTCCAGGGAAAAACCGCAAGCTATGGTCCTCCGTAAAGATGTCATCATACCTCCGCATCCCAACCATTCCCCAATATCGTGGCACAAAGTACGAATATAGGTCCCCTTGGAACAGCGAACCAACATCGTTCCGGTACCTGTCTTTGGATCATAATCCTGAAGATGCAGACGATAAATGCAAATGGGGCGCGCTTCCCGTTCCACCACCATTCCCTTCCGGGCTAAATCGTACAAACGGACGCCATCCTTTTGTACGGCGGAATACATGGGGGGAATTTGTAAAATCTCCCCCCGAAAATGGGACAATGCCTCTTCCAGCCGTTGCCGATCTGCTTGTACCTCCCTTTTGCTCAGTACAGTCCCTGTGCTGTCTTGGGTATCGGTAGTCACTCCCAGCTGAAAGGATGCCAAATACTCTTTATCGGTATCGGGGACCAGGGATTGCGCGCGGGTAGCCGTGCCCAAAAGCAGCGGCAGTACCCCGGTAGCCATAGGATCCAACGTCCCCGTATGCCCCACTTTTTTTTGCCTCGCAAGCCGCCTTACGATAGCCACTACATCGAAGGAAGTGTAATCTTGCGGCTTATCGATGACCAGTACGCCATTCATATGGGTTCTCCCAGCGCCTGTGCAACAGCCTGTACAACTCGGGAACGGACTTCTTCTATGCTTCCTGTCAGCCTACATCCTGCCGCCGCGGGATGCCCACCCCCGCCAAATTGGGCGCAAATCTGGGAGGCATTGGTCTTACTGTTGGAACGGACGGATATTTTAAAGGAACCGTCTTCCTTTTCCCGCATCATAACTCCTACTTGAACGCCTTCTACCTGCCTGGGCAGGGAAGCCAGCCCATCCATATCGTCGTCTCCGGCGCCGGATTCTTGTACCATCTGGCGGGTCACATAGATCGCCGCGCACTTCCCGCGGCAATAAAAAGCCATGGTATCCAGCACCCGGCGTTCCAATTCCAGGCGCGCCCGGGATTTGGTATCAAACATAACCCGGTTGATGGTAGCGGCCTGTGCTCCTAATTCCATCATATCCGCCGCAATCCGATAGCTCGTAGGGGTTGCATTGGTATAACGGAAACAGCCGGTATCCGTGGTAATCCCCGTATAGATACATTCGGCTATTTTAGAATCTATTTCCACATCCATCTCTTGGATTAACCGGTAAATCATTTCCGTGGTAGCCGCCGCAGTGGGATCCACGACCCAATGCCTGGCATAATGGACATTGGAACCGTGATGGTCGATACACCAGTCGATACGGTCGGCGTAGGACATCATGCTGTTTCCCAACAGCTGCGTATCCGCAATATCCACCGCTACAATCACTTTGGGCTCAAACGACTGTTTTTCCAATCCCTCCAAGAGATATTGGAATTTTCCCGGGAACGCGTCATGGCAGTACATCTGGGCCCGCTTGCCCAGTTTCCTCAGCGCGCGACACAAAGCCGCTCCGGACCCAATGGTATCCCCGTCGGGATATTGGTGGGAAAGGATGTAAAAATCATCCGCTTCCCGGAAAAAAGCGGCCGCTTCTTTTAAACTATTCTCCATCTTCTTCACCCCTTAAATCGTGAAGCATTCTGGAAATATTCGCGCTGTATTCAATGGAATCGGTGGCCAGAAATTGCAGGGCGGGCACATGCCGCAGGCTAAGCCGGCTCCCCAGCTCGTGGCGGATAAACCCGGCGGCGGATTTTAAACCCTGGACTGCGTTTTTAGCCTTCTCCAGCCCTTCCATAGCACTGACATAAATCTTACAATACGACAGGTCGCTGCTGACCTCTACCCGCACCACGCTGAGCAGGATTCCCTGTACCCGCGGGTCTTTCAATTCTCGAAAAATCGCGGTCAACTCCCGCTTGATATCTTCTGTGGTCCGGTCAATACGATGACTAGCCATAATTTCAACCTCCGATAATATGGAAAAGCAGAAAGAGAACAGGGGCGTTCCGGCCTCTTTCCCTTCCTGTTTTTCTCTCGCAAGAATCCCCGCAAAATTCCATCTCTGGTATTCCGTAACGATTCTTTTTAATCTTCTCTATATTCTTCCATCACGAAGGCTTCGAAAATATCGCCTTCCTTGATATCGTTGAATTTTTCCAACCCGATGCCGCACTCATACCCCTGGGCTACTTCCTTCACGTCATCCTTAAAGCGGCGCAAAGAGGACATCTTATCCTCTGCAATGACGATACCGTCCCGCACCACACGGATCTGGGCGTTGCGGGTCACTTTACCGCTGAGCACATAAGAACCGGCGATTACACCCACGTTGCTGATCTTGTAGACCTGGCGGCATTCCACACGGCCCAACAGATTCTCGCGGTATTTGGGCGCCAGCATACCCTTCATAGCGGATTCGATTTCCTCAATGCAATCGTAGATCACGCGGTAGAGGCGCATATCCACGCCGTCGCGCTCTGCATTTTCCGCAGCTACCGGATCCGGACGCACATTAAATCCGACAATGATAGCGTTGGAAGCGTTGGCCAGCATAACGTCCGATTCGTTGATGGCGCCTACGCCGCCGTGAATCACATTGACGCGTACTTCATCGTTGGTCAGTTTGAGCAGGGATTGGCGGACCGCCTCCACGGAGCCCTGCACATCCGCCTTGACAATGATCTTCAGTTCCTTCATCTCGCCCTGCTGCATCTGGTCAAACAGATTATCCAACGTAATTTTTGTCTGGGCGTTGAACTGTTCTTCCTTGATCTTATTGCGGCGCTGTTCTACCAGCTCGCGCGCCAGGCGTTCGTCGGACACACAGTTAAAGGTATCTCCTCCGGTAGGCACGTCGTCCAGGCCGGTGATCTCCACCGGGACAGAGGGGCCAGCCGATTTGACACGCTCCCCGCGGTCATTCATCATGGCGCGCACACGTCCCACGGAAGTGCCCGCAACAATAATATCCCCAACTTTCAAAGTACCATTCTGGACCAGCACGGTAGCGATGGGGCCGCGTCCCTTATCCAGGCGCGCTTCGATGACGGTACCCTTTCCGGCACGGTCAGGGTTGGCTTTGAGCTCCTTCATATCCGCGATCAGGAGTACCATTTCCAGCAGATCGTCGATCCCTTTCTTGGTGACGGCGGATACCGGGATACAGGGGGTATCTCCGCCCCACTCTTCCGGAACCAACTCGTATTCAGTAAGCTGTTGTTTCACTCGCTCGGGATCAGCCGCCGGTTTATCCATCTTATTGATAGCTACTACCACCGATACCCCTGCGGCTTTGGCGTGGTTGATAGCCTCCACCGTCTGGGGCATGATGCCGTCGTCCGCCGCCACTACCAGGATCGCGATATCCGTAACCTGAGCCCCTCTGGCGCGCATCGTGGTAAACGCTTCGTGGCCGGGGGTATCCAGGAAGGTAATCTCCCGATCCCCAATGGATACCCGGTAGGCGCCGATATGCTGGGTAATGCCGCCGGCCTCCCCAGCGGTAACATTGGCATGGCGGATAGCGTCCAGCAACGAGGTCTTACCGTGGTCAACGTGACCCATCACCACCACCACCGGCGCTCTGGGAACCAGATTGTCGTCTTCGTCCTCGCTGTCGTCAATGATACGATCCTCGATGGTAACCACCACTTCTTTTTCCACTTTGGCATGGAACTCCATGGCCACCAGGGAGGCGGTATCAAAATCAATGGTATCATTGACGGTACACATAGAACCCATCATCATCAATTTTTTGATGACCTCCGCCGCCGTAGCCTTCAGACGCATCGCCAATTCGCCCACGGTGATCTCATCCGGGATGGATACCGTAATCGGCTTGGCTTTGCGTTCCATGGCAATGCGGCGCAGGCGCTCCGCTTCGGTCTCTTTCCGGGAATTGCGGGGTTTGCCCCTCTGCTGGGAACGCTGGGTGATCTTCTGCTTCTGCACGGTATTGTCTACTTTTACTTTTTCAGAAGCCAGACGATCGTATTTCTCATTGTATTTATCAATATTGACGTTGGTAGAACGGGTATTGATGATACGCCCTGCCGGCTTGGTAACTACGTTAGATTCCGTTTCCGCCGTATTCTGTACAGGCGCTGCGGGCTTCTGGGTCTGCGCTGGGGCCGCCTTTTTCTGCTGAACCGGCTTTTGCTGCGCCTGCCCGCCCTGGGAATTCTTCCCTTGGGCCGCCGGACGGCGCTTATTGGCCTGGCCTTTTTGTTCCAAAGGCTGCTTCTGCGCTGTGGGTTTCTCCTGTTTTTTAGCAGGCTGCGCCGCCTTTTTGGATTCCCTTTTCTCCGGCTTTTGAGCTGGCGCCTCCTGTACAGGCTGCTTATCCTGTTCAGAATCTTTCTCTGCCTTCTGAGCGAAATATTGATTGAAATTCTCCACTTGGCGGGCTTGTGTATAATGTTCAAAAATGACATCCAGTTCTTCTTCATTCAAGGCTGTCATATGTTTTTTTACTTCTCCGAAGTGCTTTTGCAGCAGATCTACGATTTCCTTGCTGGGCACATTGAGATCCTTAGCCACCTCGTGTACCCGATATTTCATCATCATATATTGGATTCCTCCCTGCTCGTCATAATCAGCGTGTGTGCTTTCTTGGCAAATCCAGCGTCATTGATGGAAACCACCCCGCACCGTTTGCCCAGGGCCAGACTGATCTGATCCATTGTCCGGGCGATCCGCACCGTTTCTACAGAAGCGTTTTGAGCCGCCAATTCCACACTTTTGGCCGTGCGGGGCGACAAATCATCCGCGAACAAAACCAACGCGGAAACTCCTTCTTCCAAAGAGCCTATCACCGCATCGTTTCCCATAGTCAGCCGTCCTGCTCTTCTGGCCAGCCCTAAAAGGGACAACAGCCGATCGCTATTCATTTGAAGTCAATTCCTCCTCCATCTGGTCATATACCTCGCTGGGAATTTGACAGGAGAAGGCCCGTTCAAATTTTCTGGCCTTACGCGCTGCCTTTAAACAGGCGATATTTCTGCATACATAAGCACCGCGCCCCGGCTTACGGCCTGTTAAATCCAGAGAAACTCCTCCCTGTGCCGTTATCGTGCCGTTTTCATCCTTGCTGTCCGGGGCTTTCACCACGCGGACCAATTCCTTTTTCGGCTTCATCTCCCCACAGCCCGTGCACATCCGCATCGGGACACGTTTCTGACGCATGCATCATTCCACCTTTCCAAGCCTCAACCGGGCCAATCCGCCCAATTTTCTATCTGGAACCCTATCCCCCATTGTCCATAAAGGGTATCGCCATTCTGCTGAAACAGGCAAAGAAACCGGTCGGGCTCCCACTTAAAAAGCGGAGCAATCTCTCTTGAAAAATTCCCGCTTTTATTCCCCTGCTTCTTCTTCCTCTTTGGCCTGTTCCTGCGCTTCCTTTGCCAAAGTCTCCTCGCTCTTATAAAACCCGCTTTCCGGGCGGATATCAATTTTCCAACCGGTCAGCTTAGCTGCCAGGCGCGCATTCTGCCCCTTGTTTCCAATGGCCAGAGACAACTGGCTGTCCGGCACCGTCACATGGCAGGCGTGATTTCCGTCCGGGTCGATCTCTACGCTCAGGACGTCGGCGGGGGACAACGCGGAGGCAATAAACTTCACTGGATCCTCACTGTATTCCACAATATCAATCTTTTCTCCCCCCAGCTCGTTGACCACAGCTCCTACGCGGGCGCCGCGGGGGCCAATGCAAGCGCCTACCGCGTCAACATCCGCGTTGCGGCTGTTAACAGCCAGCTTGGTGCGGGAACCCGCTTCCCGGGATACCGATTTAATCTCTACTGTACCGTCGTAAATTTCCGGCACTTCCGTTTC
>CAJFUH010000120.1 GCA_904420155.1 uncultured Clostridia bacterium | reverse complement strand
ATCATGATAAAAATATCCGCGGTGCGGGAGGAAAGGAGCCCCCTCTCTTTTCCCACACAGCAGATTTTTCCTTGATTTCAGTTATTTAAAGGCAAACTCCCTCTGATTGCTTCCCTAAGCCTCGTTAGACAGGGTATCTTCCCCCATCGATATATCAAATATTTTTCCTCTCACTCCTCGGGTCCATGTACTCCCATCATTTTTCCAGTATCTCATAACTTAGGGTACGGAATACCTGACAATAGTTCTGAAACCCCTCCTGGCCAATGATATACACATTGGGTTGATAATTCAGCCTGGATTTGGAATACAGGATCCGTTGTATTCCGTTGTCCATTGCTGTATGGTTGCTCAACGCTACATCTACTTTATGCCTTTTGGCCTCGCTCATAAAGTAATCCAGGGATTTGAGATACCGTACTACTTGTTTGGGATCATGGGGCGGAGTGGTTCCGCCCCAGAGCGCTGCCATATGAATTTTCCTGTTTTCTTCCACGGGAAAAATATAGCTTAAACATCCCGGCGTATGTCCTGGGGTACCATAAACATAAATAGTCTTGTTTCCCAATGATATCGTATCCCCATCTTGGACATAGTGAGTGATCTCATAATCTTTCCAGGTTTCAGGCCTGTCGGGTTTTGCGGGATGCCTTTCCCAAAAAATATCGTCTCTCTTGGAAAGATAGGTATCAACCTGATAATGCTGAACCAGCCATTTCCCGCATCCTGTATGGTCCACATGGCCATGGGTTAAAACCAACTTCTTAAGGGCTCCCGGATCCCATCCCGAGCTCCTGATCGCCTGGATAATCGCTTGAAACGCCTGTTCCGCAGGCCAGATGGCATCTATCACAATTAAGCCGTCACTGGTCTTTAAGACAAAACAATTGGTTTCTTTTTGCGCAACAATCAGCAAATCATCAAAGATTTGAGCATGGATAAAAAAGGACATATCTTCCATTGCTCTTATGGTATCTTCCGTCAGTATGGGTTTATTTCCATTCATTTTATATATGCTCCTCTGTACATATTCTTGATATTGTCTTTATTGTACAGAGGAACCGCGGTTTTTGGCGGGCATACGCCAAGTATTTCGCATGCATTCACCCTTTTCTGTCAATATATCATACAAAACAGGACATTGGAGTGCAAAGAATCCAATGCCCCTGTTTCATGCTGTTTCTCAAAACCTCTTGTTTATTGGGAAGTGTTTCCCGATCTTTGCGAAGCTTTGAGATTTTGACGGGTTTTTCTCAGTTCAGCAAGGTTCGCCGTCAATTGTTCGTCAGTACGTTTCATGAGATCGTCTACATATTCATTCGCAGCCCGACGGATTTCCCTAGCCTTGGTCTGGGATTGGGAAAGCAAATCGTTGGCTTTTGCCTGGGCCTGGCGTACAATCTCGTCCTTGGCAATCATGGCTTTGGCCCGTTCTTCCGCCACCCTTACAATCGTTTCCGCCTCTCGTTTGGCATCATTGATAATTACAGTCCTGTCCGCTACAATAGCCTTGGCTTGGCGGATCTCCTGCGGCAAAGCATCCCGGATTTCATCCAGAATTTCCTGAACGCTCCTGGAATCTACCATCGTGCGGCCGCCAATGCCCCAGGACTTTCCCACCAGCTCGTCCAATTCATCAATCAAATCTTCCACGCTCATTTTCCCTTCACTCCTTTACATAAGCGTTCTCGAATATCATCGTGAATACATTCCGGTACAAAATTGGAAATGTCCCCGTCAAACTGTGCAATCTGTTTGACAATACTGGAACTCAAATACATATTTTCCGCCCTAGTGGTCAAAAAAACCGTCTCCAAATCCGGATTTAATTTTTTATTGGTCAAGGCCATCTGGAATTCATATTCAAAGTCGGAAACCGCCCGCAAACCCTTGACAATCGCGGTAGCGTGGCGCTGTTTGGCGTAATCCGCCAGCAACCCGTCAAAACCTACAATTTCCAGTTTAGCCGCTTCCACATCTGTGGTAGCCCTGGTAAGCAAATCGATGCGTTCCTCCAATGTAAAACTGGGACGTTTGGAGGGATTTACCATCACAGCTACAATCACGTGGTCGAACATTTTCGCCGCCCTCTGGATAATATCCAGATGTCCCATCGTTACTGGATCAAAGCTGCCTGGACAAATCGCAATTTTCATGAATTTATCACATCCTCATGCCAAAATGCCGTTACCATAATTTTCCCATACCGATATTGCTTGGTCTTAACAAAATCCCCTACCCGTTCCGGCATTTCTTCCTTTTGCGGGTGTTCGCAAAGGATCACCCCTCCTGGGTTCATAATGGACGCCACCTGGGGGAGAACTTGCTGTAGCAGACCTGTCTGATATGGAGGGTCTAAAAACGCCAAATCAAAAGGCTCGTTTTTCTGGCTGAGAAATACCTGGGCATCCATGTGATGGACACGGGCGCCCTTTTCCAGTCCTGTGCTACGAAGGTTTTTCTGAATGGTATCAATGGATTCCTTACGGGCATCCACAAAAACCGCTTGCGCGGCAGAACGGCTAAGGGCCTCGATCCCCATTTGACCAGAACCGGCAAATAAGTCCAAAAACCTTCTCCCCTCTATTTGAAACTGTATGATGCTAAATACGGCTTCCTTCACCCGGTCCGTGGTCGGACGAACTTCTTCCCCCTGTAAGGTGAGCAGCTTCCTTCCGCGGGCCGTCCCCGTGATTACGCGCATTTTTGTCATCCTCTCTTTGGTAAAAAGTCGCTGTTCTTACAAAAAAGAATGGTTTTATTATCGCATTATATCAGAATTGTGTCAACAACCAGAATCTTTACATTCTTATTCTTCCCCATTCTCCGGATGAAAATAGCGATATACGTGCTCTGCCGCCGTCCGGTTCATGGAAGGAGCGCAAGATAATTCTTCCACACTCGCCTCGCCTATCCGTTTGATGGTCTGAAAATATTTCAAAAGCGCTTTTGCACGGCTGGGGCCAATCCCCTCTATGGAAAGCAGACTCGAGGAAATCGCTTTTTTCTTGCGGGATTGCCTGTGATAGCCTATGGCAAACCGGTGTACCTCATCCTGTATCAAGGAGATCAATGTGAACACTTGTCGGTTGGCATGGATGGCAATCTCCCCTCCATCCCCGGTAACCGCCCGGGTACGGTGCTTATTATCCTTCACCATGCCAAATAATGGGATATCTAGCCCATAGGATTCCAACACCGGACGCACCGCGGACACATGTCCCTTTCCCCCGTCCAGCAAGATTAAATCCGGCAGCCGTCCAAAACCTTCTCCGCTGTCCCGGTTCTTCTGATATTCCTCAAGCCTTCTTGAAATCACTTCCCTCATAGAACCGTAGTCATCCTGCCCTTCAAATCCTTTGATCTTAAATTTTCGGTAAGCGGACTTCAATGGGCGCCCATTTTCAAAAACTACCATACCCGCTACGTTTTCACTGCCGCCCAGGTTAGAGATATCGTACGCTTCCAGGTATCCCGGCGGATGTGGCAGCCCCAGCAGCCTTCCCAATTCCTCTAGAGCCGACGCTTCCCTGCCTGTGCGCCCAGAGTATTGCGCCAATTTTTCCGCCGCATTGCTGTAGCACATCTGGACCAGCTGGGCCTGTTCTCCTTTTTGGGGAACTGTCAGCTTGACCTTTCGTCCCGCTTTCTCAGACAGCCATAACGTCAACGTATCGGCGCTTTCCACTTCTCCATCCATGGTTATTTGGGGCGGAACTTGCCTCATCTCATAATATTGCTGTAAAAATTCCATGCGGGCCGCTTTGGGATCTCCCACATCCCCCATGAGAAAGTCTTCCCGGTCGTATAGCCTTCCATCAGAAAAACGGAACACTTCAAAACAGGAATTCTGAGGCCCCTGGGCCAGCGCAATGATATCCTGTTCCCGCACTTTGGCAGCTACCACTTTTTGCTTATCCCCAATATTTCGGATGGCCTGGATGCGGTCCCGAATGCGGGCTGCCCGTTCAAATTCCAAGTTTTCCGCCGCCTCGTTCATCCGTGCTGTTAGATCCCGAATAGACGCGCTGCTTCCGCCCCGCAGGAATTCCAATGCATCTTTGATTTGTTCCATATATTCGTTCTCTTTGATTCTGCCCCGGCAAGGTGCGCTGCATTGCTTGATAAAATAATTGAGGCAGGGGCGCCCTTTTCCTATCTCCTGCGGAAATTTCCGATTACAGGTAGGGATCCGAAATACCTTCCTCGCTTCATCCACCGCCTGTTTTACGGCCCATGAGCTGATATAAGGGCCAATATAAGTGGCGCCATCGTCTAATTTCTGTTTTGCCTCCATAATCCGGGGCCATTTCCCCGCCGTCACTTTGATATAATGGTAGCCCTTATCATCTTTCAGTAAAATATTATATTTCGGTGCGTGCTGTTTGATCAGGCTGCATTCCAAAACCAGCGCTTCAAATTCACTGTCTGTTAAGATATATTCAAAATCCTCTACCTGTTCCACCATACGGCGCACTTTTTCCGGGTGATTTTTCTGAGACCCAAAATATTGGCTTACCCGATTTTTTAACGCCTTAGCCTTTCCAATATAAATGATATTCCGGTTGCGGTCCCGCATAATATAAACGCCAGGCGTCAAAGGGAGCGCCATGGCTTTTGCCCTCAATTCTTTGATATGGTCATTCATGCCACAACCCCCTTCCAAACTTTTATTGTTGGTACCTATCTCCTTTTAAGGGGATAAAAGAAAAAGCACCGCCATTGGCGGTGCTTTCAGGCGGACTGCCCTTACTCAGCAAAACCGGACTCTACCAGTTTTACCAGACTTTCAACGGAAGTTTCCTCGTCGGAGCCATCGGCAATGATCTTGATGGTGGTACCGCCAACAATGCCCAAAGACAAGACGCCCAGCAAGCTCTTTGCATTTACCCTTCTCTCGTCCTTTTCCACCCAAATGGAAGACTTAAATTCATTAGCCTTCTGGATAAAGAAGGTGGCCGGACGGGCATGCAAACCCACTTGATTTTGAACTGTTACCTCTTTTACGTACATTGTAAACCCTCTCCTACCTAAATAATGTTTAGATCTGACCTTTCCATCATACATATCACATTGTACTGTAAATCACGGATTTAGTAGTATTATATCACAATTACAGGCCTCGTCAATCAATTCGGATAATTTTGGATTGATGAACGATTCGACAGATTCCGTCAAGGAGTGTGTTTGTGCATTCTGACATGATTGTGGAAAACTTTTGTGAGTCGCCTTTTCCACCTATCTCGGCATCAGACGATTTGTATAAAGTCTCTGTAAAATGTATAAATTATTTTTTCTATTCCACGAAAAGATCCTGTCTCCATTTTTAAGGGAATAAGATTTATTCTCATGTTCCAGAAAAGGAAATAGGACGCGTCATCCTCTGTCATCTCCTCAGAACAGACTGCCATTCTCTGTCCCAATGGCCGTTCCAAGTGATCCCGTATTCTATCAAAATTTTCTTATAAACGTCAATTGTACAGAAATCTCTTCCAATCCTAGTATACATCCAAATCAGCAAAATATGAAAAAGTCTTTATTCTTTGTCATTTTGCTGGAAAAACTCCGCTAAAAACTGGCGATCCTCTGGAGGAAGTTCCAATTTTTCCAACAGATCCGGGCGGGTTCTCGCTGTCCGGATCAGGGATTGCTGATGCCTCCATTTTTTTATATTGGCGTGATGTCCCGATAGCAATACATCGGGGATGTCCCTTCCCCGCCAACAAGAAGGCCGGGTGTACTGTGGATATTCCAACAGACCATTAAAATGGCTTTCCTCTTCAAAGCATTCGTCATCGGAAAGAACGCCTGGAGCCAAGCGGCTGACAGAATCAGCTAAAATGAGGGCGGGCAGTTCCCCGCCAGTAAGTACAAAATCACCGATGGAAATCTGTTCATCCACAAATTCCTCGATTACTCTTTCATCCACGCCTTCATAATGCCCGCACAAAATGCAAATATTTTTATGTTCTGCGATTTCTTTTACTTTCTGTTGGTTGAGGACGGTCCCCTGGGGAGACATATATACCAAATAGGGACGCGTTTCCGTTTGGGCACAGATATGTTCAAAACAATCTGCGATGGGTTCCGCCATCAGCAGCATACCCATCCCTCCCCCATACGGGGCGTCATCTACCCGGTTATGCTTATCATATGTATAATCCCGCAATTGGTGACAATAGACTTCCAAAACGCCCTTCTTGCGGGCGCGGCCCAAAATACTCTCTCCCATGACTGCTTCACACATCTCTGGGAACAACGTAATGATATCAATCCTCATCAAAAATCCCCCTCATCGGGCGAATTTTCATTACGCCTGCCTGAATATCCCGCGCTATCACAACCTCTGGAATAGAAGGAAGCAGATAATTTTTCCCGTCCTGATCGGTCACTTGATAGACATCATTGGCCCCTGTTTGGAATACGTCTGTCAGCCTGCCATAATAACAGCCGCTGTCCGCATCCATCACCTGCATTCCTATCAGATCCTGGATAAAATATTCGCCTTCCGCCAGCTGGCAATCTTCCCGATTGATAAACAAAATCCGGTTGCGCAATTGGTCGGCCTGTTCAATGGTATCCACGCCTTCTAATTTCAATAAAGCTAAATTCTTATGCACACGCGCCGATTTCACAAGAATTTCTTCTTCTCCAGCACGCCAATACAAGCGTTTAAATCGGCATAGAAAAGCGGCGCTGTCACACCACGGCTGTACCCGTAATTCTCCCCGCAGCCCTTGGGTTCCCACCACTTTACCTGCTTCCAGATACTGTTTCAACATTTGGCCTTCCTCCTGTCATCTTTGCCATTAAGCGTTTTTAATTCTCCCACTCCAAAATATAAAAGTCCTTCGCCGTCTTTGAAAAAGTGACGGGACAAAAGGGCACCCCATAAAAGACAATATAAAAATAATCAAGAGAGAATGCAGTTTATCTGAAGAAAATCCCAACGAGGGATTCCCCATACTAACCTTTGCCAGCTTTTCTTCCCTCTTTCTGAAAGCTGTTCCAATCCTTGCCTCATGTATTGTAAGGCTGTCTATACAAAGAAAAGGGGCGTATGTTCTACGTCCCCTTTTTTGCCATATCACATCCGTCAATCAATCTCGACGGAAACCTTGCAATTATTTCTGGTAGCCGCTGCGCGCATAACCAAACGAATGGCCTTTGCAATGCGTCCCTGCTTGCCGATTACCCGTCCCATGTCACTTTCCGCGACATGGAGATGGTAAACCACAACGCCTTCTTCGTTGGGATCGTCCACATCTACACGGACGGAATCAGGATTTTCTACCAGCCCTTTTGCAATACATACCAATAGGTCTTTCAACCGTGACACCTCCGAATATTAAAGAACTTCGTTCTTTTTAAACAAAGCCTTCACAGTATCGGTCGGCTGAGCACCATTTGCAATCCACTTTTTGGCTTTCTCTGCGTCCACCTTGAACTCAGAGGGTTCTACCATAGGATTGTAAGTACCGATTTCTTCGATAAAACGGCCATCACGGGGATATCTGGAATCCGCCACAACAATACGATAATAAGGAGCTTTTTTCGCGCCCATGCGGCGAAGTCTGATCTTAACTGCCATCTAACATTCACCTCCATTGTTTATTACGGGCCTAGCGGCCCTATATCTTCACCAATCAGGAATGATCCCGGCTGGATGAATGCTGATCTTATCGTGGAAAACCGCCCAGCGCTCCCAGATTAGGGATCCTGCGCCGTTTTCCTTTTCCATTCTTCCCGCCAAACTGTTTCATCAGTTTCTGCATCTGTTCAAACTGTTTGAGCAGGCGATTCACATCTTCCACTTTCATGCCGCTTCCCGCTGCGATTCTTCGTTTCCGGGAAGGATTAATTATTGCGGGCCTTTCCCGCTCCGCCAATGTCATTGATAGAATAATGGCGCACATCCGGTCCATCTGGCGGTCGTCGATATCCACATCCTGAATCTTTTTATCCAGGCCGGGCAATTTGGAAATGACTGATTTCAGCGGTCCCATTTTTTTCACCTGATTAAACTGATCAAGCAGATCGTTTAAATCAAATTTATTTTGGGACAGCTTTTCCGCCATCTCTTCAGCCTTTTTGCGATCCAACTTGCTTTCTGCTTCCTCAATTAAGGTGAGCATATCGCCCATTCCCAAAATACGGGAAGCCATGCGGTCTGGATGGAAGACCTCCAGATCCTCCAATTTTTCTCCCACACCCGCAAATTTAATAGGTCGGCCGGTAACAGCGCGCACAGAAAGCGCCGCGCCGCCCCTGGTATCGCCGTCCAATTTGGTAAGGATAACGCCGGTAATATCCAACAGCTCATGGAAAGATTTGGCCACATTGACTGCATCCTGTCCAGTCATCGCGTCTACCACCAGGAGGATTTCATGCGGTTCTACCTTTCCCTTGATCCTCTTGAGCTCATCCATCAATTCTTCGTCGATATGCAGACGTCCTGCCGTATCCAAAATCACGATGTCATTGCCGTGATCCTTTGCATGGGCAATGGCTTTCTGGGAAATCTCAACCGGGTCGGTTTTCCCCATCTCAAATACAGGTACCCCTGCTTTTTCTCCCACCACCTGCAACTGGGTAATGGCGGCGGGACGGTAAATATCACAGGCTACCAGCAATGGCCGATGCCCTTTCTTTTTCATCATGAAAGCCAATTTTCCAGCGTGAGTGGTTTTACCGGAGCCCTGCAAGCCGCACAGCATGATAACCAAAGGCGGCTTGGAGGGAGACGCCAGCCTTTCGTTGGTTCCTCCCATCAACTGGGTCAATTCCTCATTCACAATCTTGATAACCATCTGGGCCGGCGTGAGGCTTTCCATTACTTCTGAGCCAATCGCGCGCTCTGTGACCCTATTCGTAAAATCTTTGGCTACTTTATAGTTGACATCCGCTTCTAAAAGGGCAAGCCTTACCTCTCGCATAGCTTCTTTTACATCTGATTCTGACAATTTACCTTTCGATTTCAGCCGTTTAAACGCTGCGGAAAGCTTATCGGCCAAACCGTCAAATGCCATCTCAGTCACCCCTTCTTCACCGTTTTCCAAACTGTCATTCTCTGTTCTTACATTCTATCTGTATCTCATTCCTCGCATAACTTTTGTACCGTATCCTGAATGACCGCTACTTGATTACGCAATTCTGTAGAATAACCGCACCTATTGTTATAATCAGCAATAGCTTGAGCCGCTTGTGATATCATCTTCAGACCTTCCTGTATTTCCCGGAATCTTTTGGCAAGACCCAACCGTTCTTCCATCTCAAACAACAACGTCTCAGAACGTTTGATGGCGTCCCTTACTCCCTGCCGGCTGATCCCTTGGTTATCTGCGATTTCGGCCAAAGATAAATCTTCAAAATAATATGATTCCACTGCTTCCCGCTGTTTTTCGGTCAGCATTTCCCCATAGAAATCCAGTAGAAAAGAAACTTCCAAATTTTTTGCCATGATGTTCCTCCTCTGCGGACCATGTAAAGTCTTATTACTTTACGCTTTTGCCATTATATCTTATTCCCTCTTGGTTGTCAAGGAAAAATTCCCTTTCTATAAATTTTTCTTATCTTTCAAATTTGTAAGAATAGTGTAAGGCAAAATGATACCACTTTTCTTTTCCATCCTTTATACTAAAGGACGAGGTGAATGCCGCATGTGTAAGCAAAAATTCAAACTGTCCCTTTTGTTTTTCATTTTCCTTACTTTTTTTCTTTTCTCACAGGGACGGACGGAGCCTTTATCCCTCCTTTGTTCTTTCGTCGTTGTCGTCAGCTTTTTGGGCGTATGGATATATCTGGAACATCGGTCTCCCCTTTTTCAAACAATTCGCCCTCTCTCATGGGGATGCCTGACGCTATCTGTTATTTTCCTAGTATTTCCTTTTGTTTCTTATTGTATTATTTTACCCGCGTTTCTCATTTTCTATGGAGCCCTTTACATCCTATTGCTTCTCATCAATCGATTCCTTCTCGCTCGCCAAAAAGTCCCAGGGACTTTTGCCCTTGTGGGAATGGGAACCCTTTTGGTTATTGCCGGAGTATGTTCTTGGCTGCTTTGTCTCTGTGTTCAGCATTCTCTTTTGTGGGATGTTATCTGGATTTTTCTGATCCCCTTGACGATCGGCCTATATGGATTTCTCTGGAAACCTGATACCCTGGATGGGAAAGGACTTCCCTTACTCTTTTCTTCCTTTCTCCCTTATTTCATCATGAAATCCCATTCTCCCTTTGAAAAAGAGAGCCGTTTTCCCGAGCCGCCGGACGTGGAATTATTTATCCATGTCGCTGATACCAAATATGGCAAACTGGGCCATACCGACCTTTATTTCGATCATCAAGTAATTTCCTTTGGCGGATACGATGCTTCTTCCCAAAAACTAGACGGCATGTTTGGGGAAGGAATGATTTTTTTCGCCCCAGATAAGGAAAAATATTTGAAATTCTGTAGAAGCTATAGTAAAAAGACCATTTTCAGTTTTGGGATTCGCCTATCAGAAGAACAAAAGCAACAGCTGCGCATCAACATCCAATCAGTCAAACAGCAAACTGAGCCGTGGAATCCTCCCGCTGATTCCTCTTCCGAATATGCATCTTGTCTGCAACAGGCCACAGGCGCAACTTTCTATAAATTCACCCACGGTCCCTGGAAGACCTATTTTATCCTACGCAATAATTGTACGTTTTTCTGTAATTTCTTATTACGTTTCTTAAAACTTGCCCCAGCCCATCGCATTGTAACCCCCGGCTTTTATTACGCACGCCTGCTGCACGGATGGAAACGAGGGGACCCTTTCCTCGTTTCTAAAGAAATTTACCCCTATAAAGGAGAACGAAAATGGGACACAACTTCTTATACCATCCCGGAAAAGCAATAAAATATCTGTTTTTTGGGAAAACAGATTCCCAAGACAAACAAAATAGGGATATCGTATCCCCAGAAGAACGCGCTTACCGTAAAAAGAGACGGATTGTCAGTATCCTATCTTTTATTGTGCTCATCGCCTTTTTTCTGGTGATAACCTTTACCCTTGGAAAGCCCCTGTTGGAGTTCTCCTCTCACCCCGAACAGTTCCGCCAATGGATCGACCAGCAGGGATTCTGGGGCCGATTCCTCCTGGTTGGGATGATTATACTGCAAGTAGTGGTAGCCGTCATTCCGGGCGAAGTGATTGAGATTGGGGCCGGCTATGCCTTTGGCGCCTGGGAAGGGACTTTTTTGGTTTTGTTGGGGGCTGCCATAGGTTCTGCATTTATTTTTTTGTTGACCAAAAAATTAGGCATAAAAATGGTGGAAGCCTTTGTTCCCCGCGAAAAAATCAATGAATTGCGTTTTATCAATACAGAAAAAAAGAGGAATCTTTTTGTTTTTATCAGTTTCTTTATTCCAGGCACTCCAAAAGATTTACTCACCTACTTTATGGGGCTGACTTCTATGAAGCTTCCTTCTTTCCTTTTGATCTCTTCCTTTGCCAGAATTCCATCGGTGATCACCTCTACCATTGGCGGACATGCTTTGGGGCTACAGGATTATACCTTTGCTGTAATCGTCTTTGTCATTACGATTGTGATCAGCGGCATAGGGCTCCTTCTTTACAATTATCTGGTCCGCCGGAAAAATAAACAGGCAAAGGAGATCGTTCCCTCGGAAAAAAATAAAAATTAAGATCGGCAACTTTTTAATTATGGGCTAAGCAGTCGGATTGGAACCCGATTGCTTAGCCTATTTCTTTGATCAGCATTTCATTGAAAATCCCCATTCTTTTTTACAGCATAATTTATAAAATTTTATTTTATATTTCCATTTTATCAGAAAGAATGATATAATGAAAAAAACAGGAGGAGTGCACTATGAAAAAGGACCACATTAAGATAAAACGTTCCCCTCTCCCAAAATTCACCAAAAATGACGCAATTGATCTCTTTTATATTTTAGCGGGTATGTTCATCTTTTCCCTGGCGGTCAATCTTTTCATCGTCAATGCCCAGTTGCTATCCGGCGGCCTGACGGGCGCTTCCCTGATCCTACAGTACCTGTTACAGATTCCCGTCTGGCTGACTACCTTACTTCTTAACATTCCGCTGATTATTTTAAGCATCTGTAAGCTGGATTTTAAGTTTACTATGTATTCTACCATTGGTATCGCCGCAAATTCCCTTTTTATCTGGATGACAGAAGATTTGACTCATTTGATCCAAATGGACGACCCCCTTGTCTTGGGCGTATTAGGCGGCGTTTTTAAAGGGATCGGAATCGGTTTGACTATGCTTCACAATGGTTCCAGCGGCGGATTGGATATTTTAGCCCTCTATCTCCGCCGGCATCGGGGAAAAGGAAATATCGGCACTTATAGCTTTATTCTAAATATCGTCATTATTTTATGCGGTATGATCTGGTTTGGGGTAAACAGCGGGCTCTATACAGCGGTCTCCCTCTTTGTCACCTCTTTTGCTACAGACTATTTTATCTCGATCATGGATCGCAAAAAGATGTTTTTGATTGTCTCTGACCAATCGGAATTACTAAAAAAGGAAATCACTGTTCTATTCCAAACAGGAGTGACTATTATCCACGGGGAAGGCGCCTATACAGGTACTCCCAAAGAAATCCTGTATTGTATCGTGTATAATAGGGATTTCCCGGAACTACGCTCCTTTATCAAAAGGGTAGATCCCCACGCTTTTATTTCTATCATTGAAACTACAGAGGTATGGGGAAGCAGCTTTAAAAACATGTTATAGCCTTGCCCTGTTTTTTCTTTTCCCCCATTCAACGATACAAAAAAGGACGGCGCTCCCAAAGAATAGAGAGCGCCGTCCTTTTTTCATCTTTTTTATAGTGCCAACAGCTTCCCTGCAAAAAGAAAATAGAGAATGACAATAATACCCAATATAATACGATACCAGCCAAACGCTTTGAAATCATGCTTTTTGATATATCCCATCAGGAACTTGATGGCAAACACCGATACCAGGAAAGCCACTACCATACCTACCAGTAAAATAATCCATTCCACTGTACCAAAGCTAAACCCATGCATGATATATTTGAGAATTTTATAACCGCTGGCTCCTATCATCATCGGAATAGCCAGGAAGAAAGAAAATTCTGCCGCTACAAAGCGGGATGTTCCCAAAAGAACCGCTCCTAAAATCGTGGAACCCGAACGGGAAGTTCCCGGAATCAGTGCCAACACTTGAAATAACCCAATCAAAAAGGCGGTACGGTAAGTAAGCTGAGATAATGTTTCTATTTGAGGTTTTTTATGCATACTTTCAATGACAATGAACGCAATACCATAAACCACCAAGGCAATAGCTACAACCAAAGGAGTATATAAATAACCGCTGATCAAATCATCAAATAAAAATCCAATGACGCCTCCGGGGATAGCTGCTACAATCACTTTTCCCCAAAGGGAAAAGGTTTCTTTCTTTTCCTTTTGACTTTTTCTCGGGGAGAAAGGGTTCAGCTTATGGAAATAAAGGAATAACACAGCCAAAATGGAACCGAACTGTATAACCACAAGGAACAAATCCATAAAATCTTTAGAACCATTGGCTGAGAATACTCCTCCAAAAAACTCGTTGGCTAAGATCATATGTCCCGTACTACTAATGGGGAGCCATTCTGTGATTCCTTGTACAATTCCTAAAATAATCGTCTGCAACCAATCAAAAAAGCTCATGCATCACGTCTCCTTTTCTATTTCCTCTAGAAAAACGCCTTAGAATGCCGCGAAAAGCTTTCTATCCTGAACAAAACCAATCCCCTTAGCACCCCGTTTAAACTTTTTCCTGTGTTATATTGATTTTGCAGGTTTTGCTGTTATTTGCTCTTTCCAGCATACTGAAAGGAATTTTTACTTTTTTCATTATATGGTAGCCTTTGCCAAAACACAACCATTTTTTGACGAAATCTCATAATCCTGACAAAAATGTAAGCTTGAAAAAGCTTTGGGAAAGATTCCCTTCAACACCATTTTTCCCTATGACAACAATTCCTGCAAAGAGGATATCCATTCTTCACAATATTCTCGATTGAGATGGACCCCGTCTACAGAAGCCTCTTCTGGTAAATATCCCTCCTCTGTACTCAAAGATTGATCCAACGGCACATATTCAGCCTCTGTTTTTTCCGCCAATTCTTGCAACAGGTCATTATATTGGTTAATACGTTCCCGATTGATATAGGGGTCTTCTTCGGATTTCTCTTTTGAAACCGGTAATATAGATTGGATATACAAATCTGCTGAAGGCTGTAAGGTGCGTATCTCCTCAATCAGCTTTTCATATTGTTGGATAAAAATTTCACTGTATTGCCATCCCAGTTCATTAATACCCAGCATCACATAAATACGAGAAAAGTGATGTTGAGATAACGCCTCTAATACAGTAACTTTTTGTTCCCCTTCTTCTATAAAAGCATCGGTAAAAATATTCTCTACCGTCAATCCCTTTTTAGCATAAAAAGTGGTATGGGGTAAATGGGAGTAAACTGCCAATCCTTCCGTGCGGGAATCGCCGATAAATAAAGCGTCTTCAAAATATTTTTCCGGCGTTATCCTGTTTTCTGATGAAGAGAAGGAAGAGCTTTCTGAATCTGCGGCGCTAGAATCCCCTGTGGCTATTGGGTCATACGCCATCACCGGACGGGCAGAATCTTCTTTCTCCCCAGAGGGCGCTGAACCATATCCAGAAGGACTTTGCTGAGGATCAGGCATGACCGTGCCTCCTTTGATGACATAAGCAAAGGGAAGAAGAAAAACACATAATGCGATTCCTATCAATGCTATCCGAATTGGATGTCTGCCCTTTTTCTTTTTTTGATACACCTTTTTTCTGATTTTTAGATAGTCCGGGTTCATAAAATCCCTCCAGAATCCTATTTCTAGATGAGGACTTTTTCAAGTCTTTCCTTTTATTTTACCTGTCCCTCCTGGAGAAAAAGCATAAAAAAACATGCAACAAGCAAATTTCTTGCTGTTGCATGTTTTTGAATCTGCGAAAACGAGAATCTCAGTTTTTTATTATCCTTCTTTTACTAAACCCCGATACAATTTAATATACTCGTTTGCCGAACGTCCCCAGCTATTGTCACAGGCCATAGCCCGATCCACAAGGATATTCCAGCCGTCTCTCTGCCAATATCCCTCAATGGCGCGGTGTACCGCATTCAGCATATCCATTGCATCGTAATTTCGGAAGGTAAAGCCGTTGCCTTCTCCATCGCCGCTATCGTGAATAGAATCCTTTAATCCGCCAGTCTCACGTACTACCGGGATGGTTCCATAGCGCAAAGCAATCATCTGGGACAGGCCACAGGGCTCGCTCTTAGACGGCATCAGGAAGATATCCGCACCTGCATAAATTTTTCTGGATAATTCCGGAATAAATCCAATACAGGCGCATACACGCCCTGGATATTTGTCCTGCATCGCACGGAAGAAGCTTTCATACTCCCAATCCCCGGAACCCAAAATCACAAATTGCAGATTGCTCTGTTCATTCATCAATTGTTCCAAGGAAGCTTTCACCAAATCCAAACCCTTGTGGGAAACCAAACGGGTTACCATCCCGATGATCGGGGTATCGGGATTCTGTTCCAGGCTTAAACGCTCTTGCAGTTTTCTCTTGTTCTCCGCCTTGCCAGAACGGTCAGCGGCGCTATAATTGGCGTACAGATTGGGATCCGTTTCCGGGTCATAATTGATGACGTCGATGCCGTTAAGGATGCCGGAAAGCTTCCAGGAACGGCTGCGCAGAATGGGATCCAGCTCGTGGGAGAACCAAGGATCCATAATTTCCTGGGCATAGGTGGGGCTTACTGTTGTGACCCTGTTGGCGGTCTCAATAGCGCCCTTCATCAAATTAACACAGTGGTCAAATTCTACCAACGACTGGGCCTGTTCCGGAATGCCTAAGACATCCTCCATCAATTCCAGCCCATATTTTCCCTGGTACTGAATATTGTGAATGGTAAAGATCGTCTTAATGCCGGAATACCAGTCGTTATTGGCATAGAATAAGCTATAATAAATAGGCACCAGCGCGGTCTGCCAATCGTTGCAATGAATGATGTCAGGTTTAAAATCGATATAAGGCAGCATTTCCAATGCGGCGCGGGATAAAAACGCAAACCGCTCCGCGTCGTCATAATGGCCATACAGCCCTTTACGCTTAAAGTAATACTGGTTATCCAATAAATAATAGATAACACCGCCATATCGGGCTTCAAAGACCCCGCAATATTGACGTCTCCAAGAGACCGGTACGGATAAACTGGTAATAAAACGCATATCCTCCCGCAAACTCTGCGGAATATCTTCATAAAGCGGCATAACAATCCGGCAGCCGATCAAACGTTGGCGAAGAGCTTGAGGCAGGGAACCCGCCACATCGCCCAGTCCGCCGGATGCCGCAAACGGAAGCGCCTCACTGGTGCAAAATAAACATTTCAAAAGTAACAACCTCCTCTTTTTCAGCGGCTAGAACTCATCCGCGGGGTTTCCCCGTCCGGTTCGCTCTGCGAAACAATCCTAATTAGAAAATTTACTTATACAACACTTGCCTTGGAAATATAAACCGGGTAGGACTGGAAGCCCATCAACGTGCGGTCAGACTTAACGACCACGTCTTTATCAGTAATCACATAGTTCAAATTACAGTTTTCCCCAATGATGGTATCCTGCATAATGACGCTATTGGTAATTTTCGCACCTTTAGATATATGGACTCCACGGAATAACACGCTGTTTTCCACTTCTCCTTCGATCACACACCCATTGGCAATCAAAGAATTTTTCACTTTTGCGCCCAAACCATACTTTCCAGGCATATCGTCACGTACTTTGGTGTAAATAGGCCTATCGCTGGGGAACAGTTCCGCACGAACCTCCGGACGCATCAACGCCATATTCCCTTCAAAGTAGCTGTTCATACAAGTGATAATCTGGGAA
The DNA here is from genome assembly GCA_904420155.1 of uncultured Clostridia bacterium. Taxonomy (GTDB): domain Bacteria; phylum Bacillota; class Clostridia; order Oscillospirales; family Acutalibacteraceae; genus CAJFUH01. The sequence goes on along the minus strand of CAJFUH010000120.1, from coordinate 4,227 downwards.
AATCCAGAAAACTCATAACCATACATTCTCAGCTTAGAAACATTGGCCTGATAAATATCCTTTTTGAAATTGCTCTTATTCCGGCTGGAACATTCACTGATCAGATGGATCAATAGCTCTCTCTTGATTAACGCCTGATCAAAAGCATAGCTATATTCGCTATCGGTTCTAGGATCAATGATAATATCCTTAATCCGTCCATCCGGCTCCAGGGATAGAACCATTGGTTCCGCCATTTTGGCTGGGATTTGTCCACGTTTATACAAAATAGTGATATCGGCATTATTCCGGATATGGCTGCTGATCACCTTTTGATAGTCAATGTTACACACTACATCGCTATCTGACAATAGCACATACTCCTCTTTGGAATGTCTCAAAAATCCTTCTATTGCAGATAAGGTTTCAACGCGGTTGGTATACTCCGCACTTCCGTTGCCAAAGGGGGGCAGGATATACAATCCGTCCCTTCTCTTGGAAAGATCCCATGCTTTACCGGAACCCAAATGGTCCATCAAGGACTGGTAATTGCTCTTGGTGATCACCCCTACCTTATTGATGCCTGAATTCACCATATTGGAGAGAGTGAAATCAATCAAGCGGTATCTTCCACCAAAGGGAACGGATCCCATCGTCCGTTTATCGGTCAGCTCTCTGATCAGTTCCTCATGCATATTGGAAAAAATGATACCCATTACATTATTTCCGCGCATCTTCAGTCACCTCCGGAATATCTTTGTCAATCATCGCTTTGGGCGGCACCACGGCGCCTGCGCCAATTTTGACGTTATCTCCTATTACTGCAATTCCCCATTCGTCCTTTTCTTCTATATCTTCTGGACGAGCGCCTACTACGGCGTTTTTGCCTATTACTGCATTTTCGGAAACAATGGCATACTGAACCACCGCTCCTTCTTCTACCCGAGCCCCCGGCATAATAATGGAATCCTTGACTACGGCTCCGGGTGCGATGGATACCCCTGCAAACAGTACGGCAAAGTCGATCTCCCCATATACGTTGCATCCGTCCGCCACCAAAGAATTCTGGGTGACAGCGTTATCCCCGATGTATTGAGGAGGCATAACCGGGTTACGGGAGTAAATTTTCCAGTTTTCATCGCTCAGATCCAGCGGCATTTTGGGATCTAATAAATCCATATTGGCTTCCCATAAGCTGTCGATGGTTCCTACATCTTTCCAATAGCCATGGAACTCGTAAGCAAACATCTTCTCCCCTGCATTCAGCATAGTGGGAAGCACATCCTTACCAAAGTCATTGGAAGATTCCGGATTTTCCTGATCTTCGGTCAGGTATTTTCTCAATTTGTTCCAGCTGAACACATAAATACCCATGGAAGCTTTTGTGCTCTTGGGAACTTTCGGCTTCTCATCAAATTCATAAATGGAGCCGTCCGGATTGGTGTTAAGAATACCAAAACGGGACGCTTCAGAAAGGGGTACATCAATGACAGCAATGGTGCAGTCTGCGCCCTTCTCTTTGTGATAAGCTACCATTTTCGAATAGTCCATCTTGTAAATATGGTCACCGGAGAGGATAACTACATAATCTGGATTGTAGCGCTCTATGTAGTTCATATTCTGATAAATAGCGTTTGCAGTGCCCTTATACCAGTCCGCGCCACGATTGCGCTGATAAGGGGAAAGCACCTGTACCCCGCTATTCATGCTGTCCAAATCCCAGGGTTGGCCGCTGCCTATGTATTCATTCAGTACCAGCGGTTGATACTGGGTCAATACACCAACGGCCTCAATGCCGGAATTCACGCAGTTTGACAGCGGAAAATCGATGATACGATATTTTCCTCCAAACGGGACTGCGGGTTTTGCCAATTTTGTTGTTAATACACCAAGTCTGCTTCCTTGACCACCAGCGAGCAGCATCGCAACTACTTCTTGTTTCGGAAACATCTCAATTCCTCCTCTGCAAGGCATTTTTATTTCTTAACCGTTTTACCGGATTTGGGAGACTTTTCTTTTGGGTCTTTGACCCGTTTGCTTTTTTTTCGGACACATTTCAGGAAGATCACCGACATAGGAGGCAACGTCAAACATACCGACTGTTCGTAACCATGCATGGGAACTTCCTCAGACTTAATACTGCTGCCGTTGGTAACGCCGCAGCCCCCAAATTCTTTGGCCTCCGAATTAAAGACCTCCGCATACGTCCCATCATAGGGGACTCCAATACAATAGGGGGTACGTTTCACTGGTTGGAAATTACATACGGCAATCAGTTCTTTTCCCTTTTTATCGATCCTACGGAAACTAATAACACTTTGGGTATAATCATCGTTGGAAATCCAAGAGAACCCTTCCCAGGAAAAATCAATTTCCCATAACGGCTGATTCTCCAAATAGAAGTGATTCACCGCCCGGAAAAAGTCGTGCAGCTGTTTATGGGCAGGATATTGCAGCAATCCCCAATCCAGCTCTCCCTCGTAGTCCCATTCTTTGAACTGGCCGAATTCAGTGCCCATAAACATCAATTTCTTCCCAGGGTGGGCCATCATATAAGAGACAAAAGCACGTACCCCTGCAAATTTCTGTTCATTGGTGCCGGGCATTTTATTGATCAAAGACCCTTTTCCATGTACCACTTCATCGTGAGAAATCGGTAGTACAAAATTTTCCGAAAAGGCATAGAAGAAAGAGAATGTTAAATTATCATGATTGAAGGACCGGTAAATAGGGTCAAGGGACATATAATGGAGCATATCGTTCATCCAGCCCATATTCCATTTATAGTTAAATCCAAGCCCTCCGCAATATGTGGGTTTAGAAACCATGGGCCACGAGGTGGATTCCTCCGCAATCATCATGACATCTGGGAAAAGTCCGAACGCAGCTTCATTTAAGCGCTGCAAAAAGGCCACCGCCTCTAAGTTTTCTTTTCCTCCATACTTATTGGGAACCCATTCCCCGTCCCGTCTGCTGTAATCCAGGTAAAGCATAGAGGCCACCGCATCAGCCCGGATCCCATCAATATGGTATTTATCCAACCAAAAGATAGCGCTGGATACCAGGAAGCTGACCACTTCATTCCTTCCGTAGTCGAATACCATGGTTCCCCAATCTTTGTGTTCGCCTTTTCTGGGATCCGCATATTCGTAGCAAGGGGTCCCGTCAAACCTGGCGAGGCCGTGTGCGTCCCTTGGGAAATGGGCAGGCACCCAGTCCATAATGACGCTAATTTTTGCTTGATGGCACCGGTCTACAAATTTCATAAACTCCTTTGGGTCTCCATAACGGGAGGTAGGAGCGAAATAACCGGTTACTTGATATCCCCAAGAACCATCAAAGGGATACTCTGTCATAGGCATCAATTCAATATGCGTGTACCCCATCTCTTGTACATAAGGAATGAGTTCATCCGCAAATTTTTCATAGGAAAAAGAATTTCCATCTGAAAACTTTCTCCAAGACCCAGCATGTACCTCATAGATATTGACCGGGGCCGTATAATGGCTATTTTTTGCCTTAAATTTGTACCAGTCTTCGTCATGCCATTCATAGCCCTCTATATCGTAAAACTTTGTCCCATTGGCCGGACGAGTTTCACAATGATAGCCGTAGGGGTCCGTTTTCAGCAAAAGTTCTTTTGTCGGGCTCTCAATGCTATATTTATAGACATCGTATTCCTTGATAAGTCCGGAAATGAAACATTCCCACACCCCGCCTCCGCTGACTTTCGTCATAGGATGGGCAGCCCGATTCCATTGGTTAAAATCTCCTACTACAGATACCGACAGAGCATTGGGAGCCCAAACGCGAAAGACGACGCCCTCTTTTCCATCCACTGTAGTTCGATGCGAGCCCATATATTCATAGGCCTTAAAGCTGGAACCCTGGTGGAATAGTTTTAATTCTTCCTGATCCATAATATTGGCGACCTGCATTTTTTACAACTCCTTACTCCAATATTTTTCTGATGCTTATATAATATCAAGTATTGCCTTAAATTTCAAGTGCTTTTTGGTTGTTTTCTTAAAAGAGTTCTATTTTCTATGTTTTTAATTTAGTCAATATGCATAGATCAAACTGCCAATATCTGTATAAGTCTTGCAAAGCCCTGAAAAATTACGTCTGTTATATTATCATAAAGCTTCTGTCGAATTCCGTTTTCTTTTGTGCAAAGCTATAAGATTCCTCAAATCCCTTCCTTGCTTTCTTCTTTTTCACTTGTTTTTCTCCTCATGATCTTAATAT
>CAJFUH010000119.1 GCA_904420155.1 uncultured Clostridia bacterium | reverse complement strand
TCAGGAAGTTTATAAGACCCATGATATTGTGTATTCCATTGATCCGAATGCTTTTATCATCGTGGGAGACGCTGGAGAAATTACTGGGGAGGGATTCCGGGAAATAAAACAGAACCAGAAAAAGAAAAGAAGATTCCGATTAATCAAAAGAAAATCTTAAAAACCTCTTTTGCCCATGGTTTGAAAAAGAAAAGTATGATCGATCAGTGATTGAATATTAAAGAGGGATAAAAGGGTCTTCATCCCAAAACAATCCTCATTCGGGAATGAGAACCAATCTCTTGGATAGTAAATGGATAACTAGCCATAAATAAAAACATACCATCCCACAGAATTAGGAGATGGTATGTTTTTGCATCATGCTTTATTGATTATTAAGCCGTCCGTTTTTTAGAATTGGTTTTCGTGAGAGCTGTTGCTCTGATCAAAATTCTGCTGTTTGTCCACAGCATTGGAACGGTTCTTCTTGTTCTGAGCGTTGTTCGCTTTCTGAGTGCTGTTGGAATTGCTCTGGTTGCTGTATTGGTTGTTTCTCTTGTTGTTTTGTTTATCCATGAAGTTTGCCTCCTGTTTGTTGTGGCTTTTCCAGATCTTTCTGGGAAATCCATATTTTTTCTTGAACAATGGGACCGCTTTCGCTGTCCGAAAGTAGTATGTGATCCGGATACTTTTTTTATTCCGGCGGGAAGGAGAAAAATGTGCTAGAATTACCTCATGAATTTTTACATCGGATGGAGGAAATGCTTTCCAGCGAATATAAAAATTTTTTAAAAGAATATGAAAAACCTGTGCAGCGGGCCATCCGGATTAACCGGTTGAAGACCACCCCGGAGCGGATCGCTGGATATCTTCCATATCCCCTTCAAAAGACCCATTTTTGTGAAGATGCTTATCTGGTACCTGAGAAGGTCCAGGGATTGGGAAGGCATCCGTTCCACCATGCCGGCGCTTATTACGTACAGGAGCCCTCCGCCGCCAGCGCGGTGACCATCCTTGCGCCGCAGCCCGGCGATAAAGTGTTGGATCTCTGTGCCGCTCCGGGGGGGAAGTCCACGCAGATTGCTTCTGCTCTGCAAGGAAAAGGGCTGATCTGGTCCAACGAAATCGTGAGGAACCGTGCCCGCGTTTTGCTGTCCAATATGGAACGAATGGGGGTGCGCAACGGCGTGGTATCTTCTTGCCATCCGGATAGGTTGTGCACGGCGTTGGCGGGTTTTTTTGATAAAGTTCTGGTGGACGCTCCCTGCTCGGGGGAAGGCATGTTCCGGAAAGATGCCAAAGCGGTGGAAGAATGGAGCCTGGCCCATACCCAGGCATGCGCACAAAGGCAGTTGTCCATCCTTTTGTCGGCCGCCCAGGCGGTACGGGAAGGGGGAATCCTGGTATATTCTACTTGTACCTTCGCGCCAGAGGAAAACGAGGGGGTAGTGGCGAAATTTTTGCAGCAACAGCCCGGCTTTGTGTTGGAGGATACAGGGGTAACGTTTGGCCGACCTGCGGATCCCCGTTATGGAGAAGGCAGGGAAGAACTGCGTAAGGCCAGAAGGATTTACCCTATGGATGGGGGAGAAGGACATTTTGTAGCCAAATTGCGGCGTTGGGAAGCTAATCCCGCGTATCCTTCTCTTTTCGAGGAATCCAAAATAAAGAGGGATTCACAGCTCTTAGAGTTGTGGGACAGCGTGTGCAGCGGGAAACCCTACGGGATTCCCATGCGCCTGCAAGACATAGCGGTTTTACTGCCCTACGGGTTGCCGGATTTCTCCGGATTGGGGGTCCTCCGCGCCGGGGTACAGCTGGGGGAAATCAAAAAATCCAGGATAGAGCCTGCCCATGCGCTTTTTTTAGCGGCGCATCCGGAGGGCTTAAAACAGGTTCATCATTTTTCTTTGGAAGATCCCCTGATAGAAGCTTTTCTGCGGGGAGAGGAAATTTCCGTGGAGGAAAGCTTTTCCGGTTATACCGGCGTGGCGGTGGAAGGTTTGACGGTGGGATTCGGCAAATGTTCCGGCGGACGGCTGAAAAATCGATATCCGAAAGGATTGCGGAACCTATAATTTTCCAAAGTGTATAAAAATTTTTGCTTCCTATCTGGGATTGCTATTGACAAGAGAAAATGGTAGGGGTATACTTACTAAAAAGTGGATAAAACAAAAGGCAATGAACGGGAAGAGTACCTGTTTTTTCTTGCACAGAGACAAGATGGCCGGTGAAAATCTTGGAAGGAAAAACGGCGCGCCAGCGGCAAAGAAATTTGCGGAAAGTAGCCCAGGAGCTTTGAACCCAAAGGGAAACGTTTCCTCAGTAGGCTTCAACGGAACTTCCACCGTTATTAGGAAATCGGTATCGGCTGATAGGGCCTGTACCGGCAGAGTGCCCGAAAGGGAATTTAGGTGGTACCGCGGTCATTTTCGCCCTAAGCAGAAGAAATTTTGCTTAGGGCTTTTTTGTTTTGTCGTACTTTTGCGGCGAATCCAAGGGGAATTTGCAGGATAGAGAAAGGCAACTTTCTTTTTTAAAGAGGGAATACATCTTTACTCTTGTCAGATGTCCCGAGGGGTGCTATACTTCTAAATAGAAGAATTCAGATTCATGGAAGGAAGGATTTTCGATGCAGGAAATCAGAGTGGAACGGACTAACCATCCAAAACAAAAACCGACAGACGAAAATAAGCTGGGATTTGGCACGATCTTTACTGATCATATGTTTATGATGAACTATGACGAGGGGGAAGGATGGCATGATCCCCGTATTGTACCATACGGCCCCATCCCTCTGGATCCGGCCGCCATGTGCCTGCACTATGGCCAGGAAGTCTTTGAAGGAATGAAAGCTTATAAGAGCGCGGAAGGAAAGGTACTGTTATTCCGTCCGGAAAAGAATATGGCCCGCTTGAACGTGTCCAATGAGCGTTTGTGCATCCCGCTGATTGACGAAGCGTTTTGCGTAGAGGCAATCAAAAAATTGGTGTCCATAGAAAAGGATTGGATCCCCACAGCAGAGGGGACTTCCCTGTATCTGCGCCCCTTTATCTTTGCAGTAGATCCCCATATCGGCGTACATCCGGCCCACCATCTGATTTTTATGATCATCTGTTCTCCGGTAGGGGCTTATTATCCCGAGGGATTGAACCCTGTTAAGATTTATGTAGAGCAGAACTACGTCCGTGCAGTGCGCGGCGGCATGGGCTTTACGAAAACAGCCGGAAACTATGCGGCGTCTTTGAAAGCGCAGGACGAAGCTGAGAAACAGCATTATACGCAAGTGTTGTGGCTGGATGGAGTGGAACGCAAATACATCGAAGAAGTGGGCACGATGAACGTGTTCTTTGTTATTGATGATGAAATTGTCACGCCCGCCCTACAGGGTTCCATTTTGTCCGGTATTACCCGGATGTCTTCCATCGAGTTGCTTCGCTCCTGGGGCTACAAGGTCAGCGAGCGTAAGCTGTCTATCCAGGAAGTGGCGGAAGCAGCGGAACAGGGCCGCCTGAAAGAAGCTTTTGGCACCGGTACGGCTGCGGTTATCTCCCCCATAGGCCAATTGAAGTGGGGAGACGATATTATGGACATTAACCATGGGGAGATCGGCCCGATTTCCCAGAAACTGTATGACAATCTCACAGGTATCCAGTGGGGGAAACTTCCCGATACCATGGGCTGGACAGTAGAAGTAAAATAAAAAGACGGCATCATAATAGCCCACAGAAGGATTTGGCCCAAATTTTGGCGTCCTTCTGTGGGCTTCTTTTATGAAGAATGGCTGGATGTATTTTTCGGGCAATCGCCAGGATTTCCCCTTTTCCCTTTTTGCTGTAAAAAGCCAATCCCATACATCATCATATTTTCTGACATCTCTGCGACTTCTTCCACACTGCTGCTCATACCCTCGTCCAGCCACTTCTGGAGCAGTCCGATACAGCCAGCGCTGACAAATGCATAAAAAAATTCCAGCTCTTTATGGGTAGCTCCAGAAAAAAGGGAAGAATAAGATTCGATACACCGTTCCCGTCCAAGATTAATTAATTGGGCGGCAAATTTTTTATCTCCATAAGGCCCCAAGGTCACGGTGCAGATATCGGCGTTGTCTTTCAGGCATTGGAAAATGCTGGTGGTGACTTTCAGGGGGGTAAGATCTCCCTCCTGTGCCTGTAAAAGGGGTTCCAAGGCCACTTGAAAATCTGAAAGCATTTCGGCCTCTATTTTTTCCAGTAGATCATAAATGTTGGTATAGTGCGCGTAGAAGGTTCCCCGATTGATCCCAGCCCCGTCGCATAGTTCCTTAATAGAAATGCTTTGGATGGGCTTTTGACGGAGTAAATCAGTAAAAGTATGCCGGATCAACATTTTGGTGACCCGGGTTCGATGATCCTTTTTAGCGGACATACAAAACACCTCTTTCAAATGGAAACTTTTTATGAAATAGCGTCGTTTTCCAACACCCGGTGATGGTTCTGTACGGAAACATCATTTTCTATAAGCCTTTGATGATTGTTTACCGATGTTTAGGTTAGTATAATACAAGATAGAAAGAAAATCAACAGTATGTATGTTTATTAGGAGGCTTGGCTATGAAACAGATGTATATCATCACAGGCGCTGCGGGCCATCTTGGAAATACAATCATTCGGGCATTGAAGGGAAAAGATGTAGCGATCCGGGGATTGCTGCTGCCTCATGAGACCGGAGCTATACAAAAAAATGTGACCTATTTCCATGGGGATGTGCGGGATAAAGAGAGTTTACGCCCTTTATTTGAGCATACCGAAGGATATGAGGTATCTGTGATCCATACAGCGGGCATCGTTGATATTTCGGAACATGTTTCTCCCAAGATTTATGAGGTCAATGTAAAGGGAACCCGGCATATTGTGGAACTATGCCAGGAATATCCAATCAAACGCCTTTTGTATGTCAGTTCGGTTCATGCCATTCCAGAAGGAGAATCTGATTCCGTACTACACGAAATCCAGTCGTTTTCCGCTTCCCGCGTAGAAGGGGGATACGCGAAGACCAAGGCGGAAGCAACCCAAGTGGTACTGGATGCGGCACGGAAAGGATTAGACGCCGTAGTCGTCCATCCATCTGGCATTTTAGGTCCTTATGATTCCAGCGGAAACCATTTGGTACAGTTGGTTAAGGATTACATTGCCGGACGCCTGCCGGCCTGCGTCCATGGGGGATATGATTTTGTGGATGTACGGGATATTGCCAACGGATGTTTACTGGCGTTGGAGAAAGGGCGAAAAGGGGAATGCTACATCCTGTCCAATCGGCATTATGAAATTAAGGATGTACTTGGAATGGTCCGAAAGTGCCATGGAGGCCGCCGGTTGCCTGTATTGCCCATGTGGATGGCAAAAGCCAGCGTTCCCGTGATGCAATTCTATGCGAAAATAAAAAAACAACGGCCTTTATACACAAAGTATTCCCTGTATACCTTAAAAAGCAACGACAGATTTTCTCATGATAAAGCTACCGCGGAGTTGGGATATCGCCCGAGGGATCTGCGGCAGACCATCAAAGATACGGTAGATTGGGTGTGCCGTCATACCAATAAAAGGAACAGATTAACGGCAAAGGGATAAGGGAAAATGATCTTCAGCAAAAGAACTCTCATTTGATAACAGGCAAAAAGAAAGCCTTCTGTGATCAGACGACCACAGAAGGCTTTTTCTTAAACTATTTAAACTGGTTGTTTCAGAATCGTTTGGAGATCCTCTTCCGGGGTAGAAATAGGGGAAATACCAAAGTTTTCTACCAAGAACTGAAGGACATTGGGGGAGATAAACGCGGGAAGCGTGGGACCCAGGCGGATATTTTTAATTCCCAAATAAAGCAGGGTCAGCAGGATACATACCGCTTTTTGTTCATACCAGGAAAGGATGAGGGAAAGCGGCAGGTCGTTGACCCCGCAGCCAAAGGCGTCCGCCAAAGCCAGCGCTACCCGAATCGCGCTGTAAGCGTCGTTACATTGTCCCATATCCATCAAACGGGGAAGGCCGCCGATTTCTCCCAGATCTAAGTCATGAAACCGGTATTTTCCACAGGCCAAGGTCAGAATAACCGTATCGTTAGGAGCTTTTTTCACCAGTTCAGTATAATAGTTGCGGCCGGGACGGGCGCCGTCACAGCCTCCCACCAGCAGGAAGCGGCGGATAGCGCCCGCTTTGACCGCCGAAACGACTTGGTCGGCTACAGAAAGAACCGCTCCATGTCCAAAACCTGTAGTGACCTTGTTTCCGCCATTGATTCCCGTAAACGCCTGCTCTTGTTCAAAGCCGCCCAATTCCAGCGCCTTCTCTATCACAGGAGTGAAATCCTTATCCGGACCAATATGAACCATTCCCGGATAAGCCACTACCTCTGTAGTAAAAACACGGTCTTGGTAGCTCTCTTTTACCGGCATCAAACAGTTGGTGGTAAATAGGATTGGGGCGGGCAGATGGGCAAATTCTTTTTGCTGATTTTGCCAGGCTGTGCCAAAGTTGCCTTTTAAGTGGGCATATTTTTTTAGCTCCGGATAAGCGTGAGCGGGCAGCATTTCTCCGTGAGTATAAATGGAAATTCCTTTCCCTTCCGTCTGTTCCAGTAGAAGTTTCAGGTCATACAGATCATGGCCGGAAATCACGATAAACGGCCCTTTTTCTACCGTGAGAGGTACGGAAGTAGGGGCCGGGGTTCCAAACGTTTCCGTATTGGCTTTGTCTAATAGCTCCATACAGGCTAGGTTTGCCTTTCCCACTTCCATCACCACAGGGAGGAGTTCCTCCATGCCCCAATCTTCCCCGATGGAAAACAAGGCTTTATAGAAAAAGTCGTTTACTTCTTCATCGCTATAGCCCAGTACCATGGCGTGATAGGCGTAAGCCGCCATGCCACGGATTCCAAAAAGGATCAGGGATTTTAAAGAGCGGATATCCTCCGGGGCGTTCCATAGTTTTTGCAAATCATAGGGATCGGTATTGCCGCATCGGGAAGAACAGCCAACGCATCCTGGTACAATCCGGTTTTTTTCCTGATGAACTTGGTTGATCCGTTCACGGATGTCCTCCTCTGAAAAGTTTACGTTGGTGACAGTAGTGAACAATCCTTCTATGATCAGGCGATCGGTTTGCGGCGTTTTTGGATTGGAAGCGCAGGTGCGGGCCAACCCAATCAATGCGCCGGTCAGTTCATCCTGTAATTGCGCGATCCCTGCGGATTTTCCGCATACGCCTGTTTTTCCCGTACAGCCTCTGCATCCCGCAGTTTGTTCACATTGAAAACAAAACATCTGATTCATATTTTCACCTTTTCCTTATTTTTTATCGTTTTCCCAGGGAAACACGACCGTTAACATCATTTTAAAAGGCTGCTTTGCCCACACTGCATGGGGTTTGTTGGCGGGCATGAGGAGGGATTCTCCAGATTGTACGGTATATTCTTCTCCGTCTACGGTGAATTGTCCAATGCCTTCCAAAACGGTCACCAGGGCGTCCCCTTTGGATTCATGCGTACTGATTTCTTCTCCCTGGTCAAAGGCAAAGAGAGTAATACTGACGGCTGCATTTTGGGCCAGCGTCTTGCTGACGATCTGCCCGGGCAGGGAATCTACGCAGGATGCTAGAGAAATCACTTCTTTTTGGGGAATATGCTTGAGATAGGAATGCTGCAACATGGAAACTCCTTTCTTTTTTTACAACAAGGGAATTTATATCCGATCTAAAATAGTCCCGTCGGTGGCAAGCGTCACCACCTGCCAAGGGATAAAGGATTGACTGGCCTGCAACGCTTGTTTCACAGCCTGTTCAATGCCACCGCAGCAGGGAACTTCCATGCGAATAACCGTCACGCTTTTGATGTGGTTTTGCCGGAGGATTTCCGTTAATTTTTCGGAGTAATCCACAGCATCCAATTTTGGACAGCCGATCAGCGTAATTTTATTTTTCATAAATTCCTGATGGAAATTTCCATAGGCATAAGCGGAACAATCGGCGGCGATTAATAAGTTGGCGTCTTGAAAATAGGGGGCTTGGACAGGGGCCAGCTTTATCTGTACCGGCCATTGGAGAAGCTGAGAGGGACAAGGGGGGGAAGTGGCAGGAGAACTGTCTTTGTGGTCGTGATGTACCAATTTTTGGGAGCGGCTGCCTGGGCAGCCTGTGGGGATCGACATGCCTTCTTTCCTCATTTTTTTCTGTTTATTTTGCAATACGGCCTTTTCGTCATAAGCGGCCGCTTCCCTTTCTACAAAGGAGATAGCCCCGGTAGGGCAGGCGGGAAGGCAATCTCCCAGCCCGTCGCAGTAATCGTCCCGCAGGAGCTGTGCTTTTCCCTCCACCATTCCAATGGCTCCCTCGTGGCACGCCTTGGCGCACAAGCCGCAGCCGTTGCATTTTTCCTGATCTATTTGAATGATTTTTCGTATCATATCAGTACCTCCGTTTTTTTGGGATTCGATAGACTAAGGATACTATAATAGAGAGAAATAGGCTGTTGTAAAAACAACGAAATATTAAATTTTTTAGTCTGAAGAAAAGAGGGGAATTTTATAAAATATCTTCATAAGCTGCTGATGAAGATCACAGAGTACCAGCAGGTGCTAACAGTATTACAAAAACGGAATAAAAAGATCGCCAAAACTATGTTTTCTTTATTAAATCAGAAATAAAGAAGAATCATTTTTCTGGTCTTGTTGTACAGCGCTTGCTGACCGATGCAACAGCCTTATATATGGAGGAAAATAGGATTCCGAAAGGAAGAGGCGATAGCAGATTTTCTAAAGGGTTTAAAAGGATCTATACGTTTGTGCCCTTTTGGTCAAGTAGTACGGCCCACTATAAAAAAAACAAGAAATTTATGACAACTTTTCCAGATGCTTCTAAAGATTTCATGAAAACTAGTCATACTATACAATTTGGGAGGGGCAAAAATTTAAAAGAAAAGTTTTCGTGTAAGGCTTGACTTCAAAAGACTTTTCTCTATAATGACATGTGTAATTTTGAATTACAAAAAATTGATGTAAAAAGAGATGAAGTATTATGTTTTCCTTACCAACTTTTCACTTGAGAAAAAAACCTCCTTCCAAATTTGGAAGATGGATTTCTGACAAATTGGAAAAACAATTTGGAAGCACCCAGTTTTCTCATGGACAGATTTTCAGCATGCTGATCCCGCTGATTTTAGATCAGTTTTTTATCAATTTGATCGGCGTCCTAACCACATCTATGATCAGCTCTTCCAGTCAGGAATCTGTGGCGGCGGTAAGCGTGGTAGGCCCCATTATTAATTTGCTCCTCTGTATTTTTACAGCAGTGTCTGCGGGCGGGACGGTGATCGTCGCTCAATATAAAGGGCATGGCGATGCGGAAAAAATGCGTAAGGCAGCGGGACAAGTCGTTTTGGTCGCCTTCCTGTTGGCGCTTCTTATTTGCCTGATTTTCGTGGCCTTTGCGGCTCCTATCGTCAATGTGATGTTTGGTGCGGCGGACGAGGTGATCCGGGCTAAGGCGCGGGATTATATGATCGGGTCAGCGATATCTCTGATTACATTTTCGATATATGAAGGAATTTTTGCGGTATTTCGCGGCGTGGGAGCTACCAAGACTTGCCTGCGCTTGACCATTATCATTAACGCCATTCATCTGTTTGCCAGCATGCTGTTTATCAATGTATTGCGTCTAGATATCGTGGGTACTGCTCTTTCCTTAAATGTTGCACGGTTGATTGGCGGGGTAATGGCGCTGTATTTGATTTTGCGGCCCAATGCTTTTATTACGTTGCGTTGGAAGGATTTCCTGCATTGGGAAAAGAAAATGCTGCAATCTATTGTCAAAATGGCCATTCCCTTTGCGGTAGAACAGGTGTTCTTCAATGGGGGAAGCATTTTGGTGCAGACATATATGGTGCAGTTGGGAACCGCCAATGTGGCGGCCAACGCGGTTGCTAACTCTGTGTTGAGCCTCATGTATGCGCCGGCTATGGCGGTAGCAACCCTTTCCATCACTATTGTGGGACAATGCGTAGGAGCGGGAGATAGAAAACTCGCAAAATGGTACGGGAAAAAAATGACAATCTTGGGTACGGGTATCATCGTTTTATCGTTGGCAGTTTTATATCCTTTAAGCCCGGTTATCTTACATTTCTATCATCCGGAACCGGAAACGCTGGGTATCATCAGCCGGCTTCTGCTGATTGGCGTCATCCCTATGCCTTTCTTCTGGGCGATGTCCAACGTATTGCCCAACGTGCTCCGGGCGGCCGGCGATGTCAATTTCCCATCTGTCGTTTCCCTCATTACAATGTGGGTTGTCCGCGTAGGGGCCGGTTACTTGGTGGCGGTTCCCTTAAAGTTTGGCATTGAAGGAGTATGGGTCTGTATGGGGTTAGAATGGGCTATCCGTTCTCTCATTTTCTCCCTGAGATACCGGGGAAAGAAATGGTTGTCCAGAAAGGCTGTTGCAGAAAGCTGATAACCGACAGAAAAATACCTAAAAAGGTAAATACAAGCAATATCTCACAGATAGAAAAGAGGAGGTCGTTCCCTTGGATCAAAGGCCTCCTCTTATTTGTGATAGAAAGGGAAATATTTGTTTGGTATTTTGCCCTATCCCATCTTTCACCCCCTCATTACAAGGAAATTTATTCAGAAAAGTCATAATCTGAAAATTATTTCTTATACATATTGTAGAGCATGTCTCACTGTGGTAAAATAAAACAAGTGAAAAATAAGCGAGGTGCTTATAGAGTGAAAGAAGACATTTTAAGGACATTGTCCTATGGAATGTACGCTATTGGTGTCAAAGGGGAAAACAGGCCTTCGGCGTGCATTGTGAATACAGTGTTTCAGGTGACTGCTGATCCGGCTATGATTGCCGTCAGTATCCATCACGATAATTACAGCAATGAATGTATCAAAAAAAACGGCATTTTTACTGTAAATGTGATCTCAGAAAATACTTCCGGCACGGTAATCGGAGCGTTGGGATTTAATTCTGGGAGAGATACGGATAAGCTGAAAAATATCCGCCATAAAATTTTACGGGAAGGATTACCGGTACTGAAAGAACATATTTGCTGCTGGTTCCTTTGTAAAGTGGTGGATTCGGTGGAATTGCCGACGCATACGGTTTTTGTGGCAGAGATTGTGGCGGGCAGCGACGATTATAAAAATAAACCGATGACCTACGAGTATTATCAGAATGTCATCAAAGGGACCGCTCCCAAGAACTCCCCCACTTATCGGGAAGGTTTTACAGGACAGGAAATATTGGATAGCTACATCTGTACCATATGCGGTTATGTCTACAACGATCCGGATGAAGCTTTTGAGGAATTACCTGCTGATTGGGTTTGTCCTGTCTGCGGCGCTCCCAAATCCGTTTTTCAATTGAAATGAAAAAGAAGCTGAGAGGGCTTCTAAGAATAAGGTATTTCTTTTATTATGAATATATAAATGCGGCGTGCAGTTGACTTTCCAACTGCACGCCGCATTTGTATACTATAACGCTTACCCAATCATTTCATTATGATAGGTTTAGGATTGTCCGTAAAGCCGGCGTATCCAGTAGATGACGCTTTATATGCGCCAAACCGTTAAATTGGCCATTATCCATCCCTTTGTATATCATCTATAATCCTGTAAGTTGTTTCTGTTTGATCAGACTGTGGAATCTTCATTATTGTTTTTGGGGGAATAGGGCCCCGGGCTCCGGTTTATTTTTGTTTGATTTTTTCCCAATAAGCTTTAAAAGCCTGTTCATTTTTGTTTTCCCCGTATTGATAGTAATGAACATCTTTGAGTTCGTCGGGAAGATATTGCTGATTGACCCAGCGGTTAGGGTAATCGTGAACGTATTGATAAAACTGTCCTTTGTTGGGATTATCCTCTCCGTCGTAATGTTTATTTTGCAAGTGGCGGGGGATGTTTCCGGTTTTTCCCTTCTGGACATCAGCAATAGCGGCGTTGATAGCCTGATAAGCCGTATTGGACTTAGGGGATTGACATACCAGTACCACAGCGTCCGCCAATGGGATACGGGCTTCTGGCAATCCCACTTGAAGAGCGGCATCCACACAGGCCTTGACAATGGGGATTACTTGCGGATAGGCGAGCCCAACGTCTTCACAGGCGCACACCATGAGCCGCCGGCAGGCGGAAGGGAGATCCCCGGATTCCAACAGCCGCGCCAGGTAATGCAGGGCCGCGTCCGGATCGGAACCGCGCATCGACTTTTGATAAGCGGACACAATATCGTAATGCTCGTCCCCTTCCCGGTCATAACGCATAGCGCTGCGCTGGGTGAGTTCCTGGGCTAGCTCTAACGTAACCACGTGTTTTCCTTCCACTAAGGGAGCCGACAAGGCGCAAAGTTCTACAGCGTTCATGGCTTTGCGAACATCCCCGCCGCAGGCGGAAGAAATATGGGACACCACTTCGTCAGGCACGGTTAATGGGACATTCCGCTCCTGTTCTAAATAGGAAAACCCCCTCCGTACCGCGCGAGCAATTTCTTCTTTTTGCACAGATTTGAATTCGAAAACAGTGGATCGGCTGAGGATGGCGTTGTATACATAGAAGTAAGGGTTTTCGGTGGTGGAGGCGATCAAAGTGATTTTTCCATTTTCGATAAACTCCAAAAGGGTTTGTTGCTGTTTCTTATTAAAATATTGGATCTCGTCCAGATAAAGAAGGATTCCATTGGGGGCGCTGAAAGTGTCTACTTCTTCAAAAATACTGCGGATATCCGCAGTCCCAGCGGTGGTACCGTTTAATTTGCGCAAGCTTCGGTTGGTCTGCTTGGCGATGATAGAAGCCACAGTGGTTTTTCCTACGCCGGCAGGCCCATAAAAAACCAGGTTGGGAATTTGTCCCGATTCAATGATACTGCGCAAGGCTTTACCGGGCGCCAGCAGATGCCGTTGGCCCACCACTTCATCTAGGGTAGTGGGGCGCAACCGATCTGCTAAAGGTGCTGACATAACGAAAAACTCCTTTCCAATCCACAAAACCGATTCTTTTCACCAAAGGGATGATTATTCTCCTGAAGAATCTTCGTATCCGCCGTACCAGGCGTCCGGATCGTCACAATGTTCTACTTCATAATCCAAATCATGCTGGGCTTTCTCATGACATCCGCAGCAGCCATGGGAATGAGATTCCCTTTTTGGAATAAAAAAGAGAAGGAAGCTAAAAACAGAGAACAGTACCCCTGCCACAAAAGAGAGGGCGGCAATCAGAATACAAATATTTTTTTTCATCACATTCCATCCTTTCTGCATAAAAAATAGAAAGCAAATAAGAGGCATGCCGTAGCATACCTCTTATTGTGTGGTAACATCTAACAGAAATCCCTCCGCTTATTCATACAGGGGATAGCGGTTGCAAATTTCGGTGACGCCCTGACGGATAGCGTCCGCGCTGCCTTCAAAATCATTGACAGCCAGGGTAATAAATTCCGCAATACGGTCCATATCCGCTTCTTTT
>CAJFUH010000118.1 GCA_904420155.1 uncultured Clostridia bacterium | reverse complement strand
TTCGTCCTCTGCGGAGGACGACCAAAGGCGCTGCCTTTGGAATCCGCCACCTTTGAAAAGGTGGACGAAACTTTTACGTTTCATCGCTGGTAACCCAGTTTTTTAGAGAAAGCTTGGTGCGCGATGTGCCCGCCGCAGGCGTGAAAAAGCTTGAGCAAAACTTTTATGTTTCATCGCGGGCAGCTAGGTGCTTTTTAGAAAAAGCTTAGGGCGCGACGTGCCCGCCGCAGGCGCGCGACGTACCCCACCGCAGGTGGTGGGGAAACAGAAAAAAGCAGGTGATATAACATGGATTTCTCAGAGATTCAACAGCAGGAAGCCCAACATATGATGCCCACTTACGGCCGGTTTCCTGTAGCGCTGACTTCCGGAAAAGGCGCGGTCGCCATGGACACGGAAGGCAAGGAATATATCGACTTTACCAGCGGTATCGGTGTAAACAGCCTGGGGTATTGCGACGACGGATGGGTTCAGGCGGTATCCCGCCAGGCCGCCCGGTTGCAGCATATCTCCAATCTGTATTACAGCGATGTGCAGACCGAGCTGGCCGGCCGCCTATGCGAATTGACAGGGTATAGCAAGGTGTTTTTGTGTAATTCCGGCGCAGAGGCCAACGAATGCGCCATCAAGCTGGCCAGGAAGTACAGCGAAGAAAAGTACGGCCAGCAGAGAAGCAATATTGTCACTTTGAAAAACTCGTTTCACGGGCGCACCATCACCACTTTGGCCGCCACGGGGCAGGAGGTGTTTCACCAGTATTTCTTCCCGTTTACCCAGGGCTTTTCCTATGCGGAAGCCAATAATCTGGACAGTGTGAAAAGCTGCGTGGATGAACACACCTGCGCGCTGTTGATCGAGCTGGTACAGGGGGAAGGCGGCGTACTCCCGCTGGAAAAAGGGTTTGTACAGCAGCTTTCCCTTTTCTGCAAGGAACGGGATATCCTGTTGATGGTGGACGAAGTACAAACCGGCGTGTCCCGGACCGGCAGCTTATATTGTTTTGAGCAATATGACATCCGCCCGGACGTATTTACCTCTGCCAAAGGGCTGGGCGGCGGCGTACCCATCGGCGCTTGCTTATGTACGGAAGAATTGGGGAACGTGCTTTCCCAAGGGCAGCACGGCACCACGTTTGGAGGAAACCCCATCGCCAGCGCCGCGGCGCTGGAAGTGCTGTCCCGGGTTTCCGGCAAGGAATTTCTCCAGCAGGTACGGGAAAAAGGGGACTATCTCCGCGCAAAGCTGGAAGCCATTCCCGGGGTCACACAAGTGCGGGGCCTGGGCATGATGCTGGGGGTACAGTTGGAAAAGGACAACGCCAAAGAGGTGGCGGGTGCCTGCGTACAGCACGGCCTGCTAATCCTGACGGCGAAGAATGTGCTCCGTTTGCTGCCGCCGCTCACCATTTCCTATGAGGAGATGGACAAAGGGCTGGCTATTTTACAAAAGGTTATAGCCAATTGCAAATGATATAGATAGAAAGAGAGGAATCCCCCCATGAAACATTTACTGAAAATGCTGGATCTCACCACTGAAGAGATCACCGATATCCTGAACCTGGCCGATCAGTTGAAGTACGAACTTAAGCACGGGATTGAACATAAATTGTTGGCCGGAAAGACCTTGGGAATGATTTTCCAAAAGGCTTCCACCCGTACCCGTGTATCCTTTGAAGTGGGCATGTACCAGTTGGGCGGCCTGCCTATCTTTTTGTCCGCCAGCGATATGCAGATTGGCAGGGGCGAGCCGGTGGAGGATACCTCCCGCGTGCTTTCCCGCTACTTGGATGGTATCATGATCCGTACTTACAAGCAGTCCGAAGTAGAGGATCTGGCCAAATATGGTAACATCCCCATTATCAATGGGCTGACCGATTTCTGTCATCCCTGCCAGATTTTGGCGGATTTGATGACCATCCGTGAAGTCAAGGGTTGTTTAGACGGCCTGAAAATGTGCTATATCGGCGACGGCAACAATATGATGAACTCCCTCATTGTGGGTTGCCTCAAGATGGGCATGGCCGTGTCCGTGGCCTGCCCGGAAGGGTACGATCCTGACCAGCAGGTGCTGGACTTCGCTAAGGATTACGAGAATTTCCATTTATACCGCAGCCCGAAAGAGGCGGCCAAGGACGCCGACGTGGTGATCACCGACGTGTGGGCCTCCATGGGACAGGAGGGCGAAGCGGAGCTGCGCCGCAAGGCTTTCGACGGGTATCAGATCAATAAGGAATTGATGTCCCTGGCCAAAGAAGACGCCATGGTGCTGCACTGCCTGCCCGCGCACAGGGGCGAGGAGATCACAGCGGATGTATTTGAACAGCATGCTGGGGAAATCTTTGAAGAAGCGGAAAACCGTCTGCACGCCCAAAAAGCGGTGTTGGTAAAGCTATTGGGTTAACAACGGCTGAATTATAGCTTTTAAAAAGGAAAGCCATAGGAAACGGAAAAATCCGGGACCTATGGCTTTTTTGCTTAGTATTCAATTCCCAAACGGGCGGAGATTCCTTTATCAAAGGGATGTTTTTGTTTTTCGATGTTGGAAACATAGTCGGCCAGTTCCAGAAATTCCGGGGCCGGATCCCGGCCGGTCAATACAATTTCCAGTTTTTTCGGTTTGTTCTTTAAATAGGCAAGGGCCTGGTCCTGATCGATCATCCCGGTAGACAGCGCTCCAAAAAATTCATCCAAAATCATAAGATCAGCTTGTTCTGCTTTGGCAAAGGCAGAGGCAAGCAGGCGGGAGCTGTGTATTTGTTCCTGCCGGCGTTCTTCCGGCGTCATAGCAAAGGTAAATTTGATATGGTCCGGGCAATCCGTCATCGTAAGGCCCTCCAATTGTTCCAGAGCTTTCCGTTCCCCGGAATCTTTGCTTTTGAGGAACTGGGTAAACACCACTTTTTTCCCTCTTCCCCAAGCGCGCACTGCCAATCCCACCGCTGCAGTGGTCTTGCCTTTTCCATCCCCACAATAGATCTGAATCAAACCTTGTTCCATTTCCTGTTTCTCCTGTCCCTTTATTTGTCTGGTATTGTTTACAAGGATAGCGCAAAAAGGGCGGATTGGCAATAGGATCCCTGGCCAGGGCCGCCCTTTTGTGTCCCCCTTCTGGGAGGTTCCCCATATTTTGGATAGGGGTAGCATTGATAGTATGGGCCAAGATTTTTATAAAATGTTTGGTCATAAGGGATGGTAAAGGCAATGGCCGGGGATCAGCCTGTACGCAGGGGATAGGGAAGAGGAATAAAGAAGACGTCTGGCGCATACCGATAAGGGGGCGATTCTGGGCAGGCTGAAAGGAAAATAAATTTATTTTATAAAGTTACTTGACAAAATAAAGTTTATCGCATATACTGATAACAAGATCAGACAACAACAAGGAGGCAGATCATGAAAAACCCTTATCAGATCCCCTGTAATATCGCCCAGACTTTAAATTTGATTGGGGATAAGTGGTCGCTCCTGATTTTACACCGGCTGTTGATGGGATGTGGAACCTATAAAGAACTTCAAGAAAGTTTAGAGGGGATTCCCACCAATCTTCTGTCGGAACGGCTCAAGACCCTGGAAGCGGATGGGCTGCTCAAGAGTACCCTTTATCAGGAGCATCCGCCCCGTTACCAATATGAACTTACGCCCAGCGGGCAGGATTTGCGGGATATCTTCAACAGCATTATCCTGTGGGGAGAAAAATATCTGCATACCTGCTACAAAAGGCTGGTACATCAAGACTGTGGCGGACACATTGTCCATCAATATTACTGTACCCATTGTGGGAAAGCGGTATCCGAGCAAGAGCTGGTTTTACAGGAGCCGCCTTCACAAGAGGAAAAATCCGTTTAATTTTGTAGAGATTCTATTTATAAAAGGAGAGATCGCTATGGCAAATCGTGTATTACATCCCAACAAAAACGAATTGGACGCCCTGCTTCAGCAGGAACGGCTGGTGCTGGTGGACTTTTGGGCCACCTGGTGTATGCCCTGTAAAATGCTGGCGCCGGTGATTGAACAACTGGCGGAACAATACGCCGGACAGGTGACGGTAGCCAAAGTGGATATCGACGAGCATGAAGATCTGGCGATCCGCTATGGGATTCAAAGCATCCCCACGGTGCTTCTGTTTGAGAATGGCCAGCTGGTGGAACAGGAAGTGGGGGTAAAACCGGCTTCCGCTTACACCAGATTGCTGGACAAAAGATTGGCGGTTGCAAAATAAATAAACAAAGGGGAAGACAGAAAAAACATTCCGTCTTCCCCTTTGTTAGGTTTTCTTTTCATAGTTTGGCTGTGTTTCGGCCCGTTTTGATTAAAAGCAATTTCAGATAGAAAAGGGGATCTTCAAAACAACAGTTGCGTAGGTCCCTTTTTGGTGTTTTCCCATGAAGCAGGAAAGCACGGGCCCGTCGGATAAGAAAAGGGCTTATCACGCATAGTAACGGATCACGGAGATCACCCGGCCCAAAATAGAAGCGTCTTTTGTGTAGATAGGCTCAAACTCAGGGTTTTCCGGCTGTAGCCGAATCTGATCCCCTTCGCGGAAGAACCGTTTTACGGTGGCTTCGTCGCCCAACAGGGCTACAACAATGTCGCCGTCCTCCGCAGAAGGGGTTTTGTGGCAGACCACGAGGTCGCCATCCAGGATAGCGGCATTTTTCATGCTTTCTCCCACAACGCGCAAAGCGAAGAGTTCCCGTCCCCGGCGCTGCGTTTCGCTGAAGGGGATGTACCCCTCAATGTCTTCCATGGCCAGGATGGGGAGCCCGGCGGTTACTTTACCTAAAACGGGGACTTGGGAGCTGCGTTCTTCCCCCGTAATGTGGATAGCGCGGTTCAATCCGGCATCACGGGAGATATAACCATTTTCCTCTAAGGCTTTCAAGTGCGCATGTACGGTAGAGGTGGACCTTAAACCGGTTGCGCGGCAGATTTCCCGCACAGAAGGGGGAAGGCCGTCCTGTGCCCGCTCTTTTAAATAGTTAAGGATTCTTTCCTGGCTAGCTGATAATTTTTTCAAAAGGATCGCCTCCATCATAAAAAATTGATTGTTCCCTTTTGGGAGTTTTCTGTCGCGTGGATCTCCACACCTTAACAGAAAATAGGAAGACTGCCGGACAAGAAAGACGGAAAGAATAGGAATACAGCAGATTTTTTCCTACGCCCATGGACAGAGTTTTTTACTGTTCATAGAAATGGTTTATGGAAAGGAAAAGACCAAAAACCGCCTTCTATCCTTTCTATTCCGCAAAAGTTCTAGAGGATTCGGCAGGTGCATCAGAGGAATTTCCACCAGGATTGGAAAATCTCTACGGATATTATATCATAAAAGTTAGAAAAAATCAAACAAATGTTTTCAGGAAGATGTTAACAAAATTTCTGTGGAATATTCAAGGAATATTCACAGCGTCTTAACAACTGAAAGAAAATGTCATATTATAATAAAACCGTACTCAATGAGATGGAGCCGCACCATCTGAGTACATGTTCTACCCTCCTCAATGTACCCCTCAAGCTAATGAGAAAAGACCGAATCCTTTTTGGATTCGGTCTTTTCTCGTTTAAAAGAAAAATTTCCGGCCATACTTCCCTTGTAAGAAGCTCCGACCTGCTGGATAAAAAATTTTTGTCGCGGCATATTCCAGTAAAAAGGAGGCAACAATATAGGCGAGGTGAAGATATGAGCAAGATGCATTTTGAAAAGACCAAAAAGAAGGGTTCCAAAACATCAAAAGGCTTTTATATAGCGTTGGGCGTGTGCTTGATTGCTATCGGCGCGGCGGCTTGGACTACTTACGATGGGGTAAAAAATTATATGAATCCCGCCCCCATCCAGTCAGAAAGTTCCGCTGCCGTAGATTCTTCCCAGGCGGATCAGGAAGCTGGCAACACCGTCAGCGGGATTTTCGCCGAATCCTCTCAGGAAGAGGAAAGCTCCCAGCCGGAAAGTTCTTCTTCCCAGCCGGAGGATTCTTCCCAAGAGCCCGCCTCTTCTGAAACAAAAGAAACCGCCGCCACTGCCCCGGCAGTCTCTTCCGCTGCAACCCCAAACGACGACCTGAACATTTATCCGGTGGGTCAAAAAGTAACCAAGGAGTTTAGCGGGACAGACCCCATATATTCCCAGACCCTCAATGACTGGCGGGTGCACGAAGGGGTGGATCTCAGCGCGGAAGAAGGCAGTATGGTAAAAGCGGTTTCCGCGGGAACGGTCAAGGATATCTATGAAGATCCCATGCTGGGTACCACCGTAGTGATTGCCCACAAAGATTTTGACGCTTATTACTGCGGGCTGGGCAGCACGACCTTGGTGAAAACTGGGGATACGGTAAAACTGGGGCAGGAGATCGGCTCCATCCATGTGGTTCCCAGCGAAAGCGTAGAAGAAAACCATTTGCATTTTGGGATCAAACAGAACGGCCAATGGGTCAATCCATTGGATTTCCTGACAGGATCGGAACATTAAACGCCCCTTGGGAATGATCGGGATCAGGCGGTATGTGTGCGGGAGCTTGCCCTCGTCTATCGCTTCAGGGGCTCTTCAAAGAGGTGGAAAATAGGAAGTTTCCCCTCTCTTTACCCAAGAAAAAGGAGGACGGATACAAAAACGTCCTCCTTTTTCCTTGTGGAAAGTCCCAAAAAAGAGTAAGAAACAGCCGTATTTATGAAAAAGAAACGATACCGAAAAAGTTCATAGAAAAGACATCTTCTGTTACCATAGCCGCCACAAAGACCTCCTATACTATAGATGTAAAAACAAAGAAAGGAGGTGCAGACGTGAGCAGACGAAAAAAGGCATCCGTATTGGTATGTGTGACTGGCCAGCGGGATTGCGGCCGGTTGATTGTAGCAGGAAAGGAATTGGCGGAAAAAGAAGGGCTTTCCCTCCAGGTTTTATGCGTACAGCCGATGAATCACGGATACTGTGTCAAGAGCGATGAAATGGAATACCTTTATCAAGTTACCAGGGATGCCGGGGCCGAGATGACAATATTTTTCCAGGATGACGCGCCGCTGATTGCAGCGGGATTTGCAAAGCAGGTGAAGGCAAAACATATTGTTACCGGAATGCCGGATGGCAGGGCCAATGGATTTGTACAAACCGTTCATTATTTGATTCCCAAAGTTCCCATTTCCATGGTGGCGGAGGATTCGACGATATATCATATATATCCTTCTTTTGGAATACAGAGAAGGCAGGTTCCCGCAATGGGATAGTACATGAGAGCTTTCTTTTCTTTAAGCAGCCGCTGGGTTTACTCCCCCAGCGGCTGTTTTTGGGCAGTTTTCACACCGATAGGGCAACGGCGGGAAATCCGGGGCCGTCTTATCCTTATTAAACAGCAAAAAATGACATGTTCCGCAACCCTCTTATCGGTTTGGGACATGTCATTTTTAGGCTTTTCCTATTGGGATTTCCGCTGGTTTTCATGCCAGAGAATGCCCTTCGGCGCCGGTGAACCCTCCGGCCTGTTTTTAGGGATATCCATCTATTTTATCGGTGCTCTAAATATTTTTTACGGGTGGCAAGTCCCCCGCGGATATGACGCTGGGCTTTGTTTATTTCCAACACGCTTTTTACTTCCCGGTACAGTTGCGGGTCTACATATTTCAACCGTTCGGCGACATCTTTATGTACGGTAGATTTGCTTACGCCAAATTTTTTTGCGGCCTTGCGCACCGTGGCTTTGCTTTCTATGATATATTCCCCCAGCTCAATGGCGCGCTCTTCAACAATACCTTTCACATGTTCGCCCTCCCAGTTTTAAGATCGTTCCATATATATGCGGGGGCAGGGTGGAATATGTTGGACAGTGTCTGCCCGGATGGGAGCGGTAAAATATCCGACATACCCAAAGGACCCATACAGAAAACAGCCTGTGGCGTCTTTAGAGAAATTGGTTAAAAAATATTACAACGAATTTTTATTTTATCCATAGAATTGCACAAGCTTTTTTGATATAATAGTTGCTCGAAAGAGAACCATGCCTCAACGGTCATCAAAAGAAATGAAAGAAATAAGGAGGTGCAAGCAGGCCGTTCCGGGCCTTTCGGAAGTCCCGGAGGTCTGTTTTCAACGATGAAAGGATTCACTATTTTTGACCAGCAGCAGGAAAACCTGGCGCGGGGAGCCGCAGCCACCTGTTCCGGGCAGGCCGCTAAGGACTGCGGCGCGGAGAACGTGGTGGACGGAGACATCATGTCCACCCGCTGGATGGCGCCGGAAGAAAAAGGGACCCAGTGGCTTTTACTGGATCTGGGCCAAAACAAGACCTTTAACCATATCCGCATGTATTGGGGGGTTACCTACGCGGCCTCCTATGAAATAGAGGCTTCCCAGGACGGGGAGCAATGGGAGGAGGTTTACCAGGAACGCTACAGCGAAGGGGGCAAACTCAATCTGCTGCTGAACCATTCCTGTGAAGCGCGCTATGTGCGTCTGAAGGTAAAGGAAAGCAGCAATCCTTCCGACGCCAAAACGGTTTTGTATGCCCTGGAGTTATATCAGCGGGATATGCATCAGCTGGCCCAGCGGGCTCTGGACTGTTTGGAAATTCCCCAATTGATTGGGCGCAGTTTTTCTGTTCCCG
>CAJFUH010000117.1 GCA_904420155.1 uncultured Clostridia bacterium | reverse complement strand
TATTTGGACTGTCGTTTCACCTGCCGGCCGACTTGGAACAGGTCCGTTTTTACGGGATGGGGCCGGAGGAGAATTACCAGGACCGGGTACATGGGGCGCGGTTGGGCGTTTACAACAAAACCGTATCGGGGAACCTGTCACAGTATGTGACGCCCCAGGAATGCGGAAACCGCACCGGCGTGCGGTGGGCCTGGATCCACGACGGACAGGGTAAAGGGCTTTATCTGGAAAAGGACAATCAGCCCTTTGAACTGGGATTTTTGCATTATGACTGGATGGAATTGGAGAACGCGGCCCATCCCGACGAACTGCCCCCCGTCCACGACACCGTGGTAACGGTCATGGCAAAACAGATGGGCGTAGGCGGGGACGACAGCTGGTGGGCCCGCGTCCATGAAGAATACTTGATTCCTTCCGATCAGCCTTTATCTTTTTCTTTTATTATTGATACCGCCTACCATGAGTAAAAAGTGAGCCAAACTTTTTATAGGCAAGGGCGTAGTAGGCGCTTTTTTGTTTTGTCCAGTTGTATCTAAGTAAGAAAGTGTGCTACAATGAAAAAAATAGAAACCATGGAATATTCTCCCGCAGAGCTGTAAAACCAAGGCTCACAGGGAAAGAAAAGGAGAAATACGAATGGTAGTTCAGCCAAAAGTACGAGGGTTCATCTGTACCACTTCCCATCCGGAAGGTTGCCGGGCCAATGTGGAGCGGCAGATTGCATACGTCAAAGCGCAGCCTAAGACAGAGGGCGCTAAAAAGGTGCTGGTGATTGGGGCTTCCGCCGGCTATGGGCTGGCTTCCCGCATCAGCTGCGCATATTCCAGCGGGGCGGCCACGTTGGGCGTAATTTTTGACAAGCCGGCTACCGGAAACCGCACCGCCACATCCGGCTGGTATCATACGGCGGCCTTTGAAGAGTTTGCCCATCGGGATGGGCTGTACGCAAAAACCATCAATGGGGACGCTTTTTCCCAGGCTGTCAAACAGCAGGTGATCGAGACGATCCGCCGTGATCTGGGAAAAGTAGATCTGGTGGTTTACAGCCTGGCGGCGCCCAGAAGGACCACAGACGATGGAAAGACTTATTCTTCCGTACTCAAGACGACGGGACAGTCTTATACCAATAAGACCATCGACCTGCGCAGTAATCAGGTAGCGGAAGTCACCATTGACCCCGCCACAGAACAGGAGCTTGCAGATACCGTAAAGGTGATGGGCGGGGAGGACTGGAAAGACTGGATCTCCGCTTTGAAACAAGCTGACGTACTGGCGGACCAGGCGGTGACAGTGGCCTATTCTTATATTGGCCCGGAATTGACCCACCCCATGTATCTCAACGGATCCATTGGGCAGGCAAAACGCCACCTGCACGCTACCGCCAAAGAGATTACTCAGGAATTTCCCGGGGTAACGGGGTATATTTCCGTCAATAAAGCGCTGGTGACCCAGTCCAGCGCCGCCATTCCCATTGTACCGCTGTATATCTCGATTTTGTATCGGGTCATGAAGGAGCACCAATGCCACGAGGGATGTATCCAGCAGATGTACCGTTTATTCCACGACAAATTGTCGGGAGATACCCCACAGGTGGACGAAGAAGGCTTGATCCGGATGGACGACTGGGAAATGAGAGAGGATATTCAACAGGAAGTAAGCGTCTTGTGGAAAGAAATCTCCACAGAGAATGTGGAACAGGTCGCGGATATCAAGGGATACTGGGAAGATTTTTATCAGATTTTTGGTTTTTCCGTACCCGGCGTGGATTATGAACAAGACGTCAATGTGGACGTATCCATCCCCAGCCTGGCGGAGTAAAAATAAATATATCAGAAAGGCGAGAACAGTTTTTGGCGGGCTGTTCTCGCTTTTTGTAATCCGGCAAGAAAGCAATACATTCCATTGCCGGAAACGGGAAAAAGAGGTATAATAAAAACCCAAGCCGCGCTCCGGGGGAGAGGGCGGCTGTGATTTGCAAATCCCTTGGAGGTGTCTTTTTGAACCAGGTTTATTTGGATAACAGCGCCACCACTCAGGTGTGCCCGGAGGCGGCGCAAAAAGTGATGGAACTGATGGTGGAAAAATACGGGAACCCCTCTTCGTTACATACCATGGGATACGAGGCGGAACAGGAAATCCTGTGGGCCAGGGAGCAGGCGGCCAAGGTCCTAGGGGTGCAGCCAAGGGAAATCGTGTTCACATCCGGCGGGACAGAGGCCAACAACCTGGCGCTGTTTGGAGCGGCCCTGGCGCGCAAACGTATGGGCAACCGCATTGTGACTACATCCATCGAGCATTCGTCGGTGCTGGAGGCCGCGCATGAACTGGAAAAACAGGGATTTGAAGTGGTCTTGATAACGCCCGGCTCAGATGGGAAAGTGTCCCCGGAAGCGATGGCTAAGGCCATTGATGAACACACCATTTTGGTCAGTATGATGGCGGTCAACAACGAAGTGGGATCCGTCCAGCCCGTCGAGAAAATCAAAAAGATCATAGAACGGAAAAAAGCGCCCGCCCTGTTCCATGTGGACGCGGTACAGGCTTTTGGAAAAATGCGCCTGAAACCGGCAAAATTAGGGATTGACCTCATGACCATAAGCGGCCATAAAATTCACGCCCCCAAAGGGGTGGGGGCCCTTTATGTTGGAAGAGGCGTGAGGATTCTCCCCCGGGCTTTTGGAGGGGAACAGCAGAACCGGCTGAGGCCGGGCACCGAACCCGCGCCCCTCATTGCGGGGCTGGGGGCGGCAATCCAAGCGCTGCCCGATATGGAAGAGGAGCGGAAGAAGATTCAAGCTTTCAAAGATTACGCGCAGGAGAAACTTTGTCAATTGCCCGGGGTAGAGGTGAATTCCCCCAAGGATGGCCTGCCGTATGTGCTGAATATTTCCGCCGTGGGCGTGCGCAGTGAAACGATGCTGCATCACTTGGCAGCCAGAGGGATATCTGTGTCCAGCGGTTCGGCCTGCGCCAAAGGAAGGCAAAGCCATGTACTGGAAGCCATGGGTTTGGCCCCGGAACGAATTGCTTCCGCCATCCGGATCAGCTTTTCCCGTTACAATACCAAAGAGGATATCGATCAGTTGGCAGCCGGTATCAAGGAGGGCCTTGGAATACTGGCCCGTGCCCGTGTTTGAAATAGGTAAAAGAGAAAGCGCTTTCTCGATACGGTTTACAATGCTGGCGATCTGATTTTATAATCAATCTATCCATCCATTGGAAAACGGGCAGCAAGTTTTTATTTTTTAAGCTTTCTTCCTCACAATAGGCTTATTTTTTGACTGCGCTCAAGCCGCG
>CAJFUH010000116.1 GCA_904420155.1 uncultured Clostridia bacterium | reverse complement strand
GAGCGAACCCGCGATTCAGGCGGCCCGGGAGGCTTATGGACGATTGCCTGAAGATTCCAAAGCGGGAGTAAAAAATTATGATGTGCTAGTCGCAGCGGAAGAAGCGTTGGATGCTCTCAAAAATCCAACGGAGAACCCCCAGCAACCGTCCACAGGAAATGATCATCAGGAGCCAGGTACAGCGGGACAGGGCCCTTCCACAGGGGAACAGGGTGGACTTGTTTTCATTACGCTGTCCATGATCGTATCCGGGGCGGCAATCCTGTCTGTTTGGATGGATAGAAGGCGGGCGGCCCGGAACCGCTAAAAGATTATTGTTCATATAGCGAAGGCTATTTTCTCATCAGGGATAGCCTTCGCTATCTTCTCTTTTTAGGCGCTGGAAGAAAAGAAGGCAGAAATAAAGAAAAGCTTTCCGTAAGAAAAGGGAACCGTCCCATAAGGAGGGAGAGAACAAAAAATATGAAAAGGAAAAACAACCGCTGGATACGTCTTTTCAGTATTTTAATCATACCTGTTTTGATACTTGCTTCCGTAATCTGTACGGGGTTTCAACCGACGGTTTCCCCAGAAAATCCCTTGGAAAACTGGGTGGAAGGTTCCAATATGCAGCCCGGCGGCGGGATGGGGTTATCGGAAGAATATTTGGAAACATTGACCCAGGCGGATATCCACAAAGCGGAGCTATCCCAAGAGGGGGCGGAAGAAAATCAGGATAACCTTTCCACTGACAAGTTGCATCAAGAAGACAGTAGCGCTGGGAATGAGAATTCAAAGGGGCAGGGGCAAAACGGCTTTTCCCCAAACAGCAATTTCCCCGGTTCCAATGAATTCTTCGACGATGCCTCCCAGGCAGGAGAAAACGATACCGGCTCCAACCCGTTTGGGGATAGCATTCCGCCTGCTGGGGGAGAGGCCAATCTGGTTTACTTTACTACCACCATTCAGGATGGAGAAACGGTCGATTCCCGTGAGTTTTCTTTTGAAATTGTCCATCATCAGAAAACGTTGAAGGTGAGAACAGTTTCTGTTTTTGTAAACGATACCCTCCAGCCGCAGTTTCGGGGAAGGGTACTTCTTGATGAGGGAAAAAATACCATTCGGGTTTCGGTAGCATATATAGAGGAGACGGGAAAATCCTTTGCTGTCTATCAAGATTATACGGTCTATGTGGATTTGGGGCATATTATCCTGCAAACCGATCTGCAAGATCAAACGGTCACGGAGCAAACCATTGCCTTCACCGCCTCTGCCATGTGGCAAGGAGATCCAGTCCCGTTGACGGTAACCTGTAACCAAAAGGAGATCTTTTCTGAAGACGGTACCTACACCGCGCGTCTGGTGGAGGGCGCCAATACGATTCGGCTTGTTTCTTCCAAAGGGAAAGAGAGTGCGGAGAAAACCTATATCATCCAGTGTGTTCTTCCGAAGGAGTTTTCCATCCAGACCGACCTAAAGGACCAGACCGTGCATAGCGGCAGCATTTCTTTTACCGCTTTTATGAGAAACGCTTCCAGCCGGGCGCGGCTGACAGTGGTCTGTAACGGCAAAACCATCATTTCCGCCGGAGAGAATCAATATACAGCTTCTCTAAAGATGGGAAGCAATGTGATTCGGCTGAAAGCTACCGACACAGTCAATGGGGAAAGGGTTACACAAGACCAATCCTTTACTATCCAGTATGTCCCCCTTGCCGATGAGGAGACCCAGCCGGTGCTGGAATATATCAATGTCACCGACGGGATGTCCGTGACAGGCAGAGATTTCACTTTGGATTTATTACCCAAGGATTATCAGGGAAATCGAATTTATAGCAAAGGCATTGCGGTACGGTTAAATGGGACAGTATATCCTCACACCTGGGAATCAGAATTTACCAGCTATCTGCTCTATTTTAACAATGGGGAAAATATATTGGATATCAGAATCACCGATGCCGACGGGCGGTATGTGGATTATCGCTATCAGATCTATTGCAAAGCGGTGGAAGATGGGCAGGAACTGGGGAAAATTACCCTCAGCATCGACGCCAATGTACTGGGATTGGGATATCTTGTGGAACCAACAGAAGTTACCATTTATCAAGGGGAAACCCTCTCCTATACGGTTGCCAGGTTTCTAGAAGAACACGGGTTTACTTACCAGCATTCCGGCTCTTTGGATACCGGGTTTTATTTGGCCAGATTAGAAAAACCGGGAATCGCAACCGGGGTCTCCATCCCGGAGGAGTTAAGGAAAGAGATCGATGAGGACGGCCTGGAATGGAAAGCACAGCATTTTGACGATAGTCTGGGGGAATTGGATTATTGCCAAGGGTCCGGTTGGTATTATACCATCAATGGAAACTTTCCGGGATATTCCATGTCGGACGCTATAGTAAAGGATGGGGATGAAGTCCGGATTCGCTTTACATTGGCCTATGGAAGAGATATCGGAGCCCCTCAAGCGGGTGGGGACGACTGTTATGATAAAGTGTGGTGAATGGATGTATGATGCAAGCAAAAGGAAAACAAATTGCCATGTTACTGCTGACTGTGGTTATGATATGGACTGGGCTTCCCATCACGGTTCAGGCAGAGCATCGAGATGATTCCCTTTCTGGGTTGCAAGAGGTGATGGAGGGCGTCATCCAATGGAAAAAGGATGATACAGGGGAAACGGGCCCAAACCTGTTTGGACAACATTTGCTGTCAGATTCACAGAATCTGGACTGGTATGCGGTAGGGATTGGCAGGATGGGCCATGCAGATGATTACAGCGCGTATCTGTCTATCCTAAAAAATACGGTCGTTCAAAAATACGCAACGCCAAAGAAAATGGATCTACAGAAAGCCACCGAATGGCATCGCACCGCTTTGGCGGTTTTATCATTGGGAGGAGATCCCACCCATATGGGAACCGACCCCCATGGGGAGAATATCAATCTGATTGCCGATGGCGTCTACTACCGGGGAAAAACAGAATCGTTGGGATCCCAGGGAATCAATGGATATATTTGGGGGTTGATCGCTTTAGACGCCATGCGCTACTCTGTACCGGAAGATGCCATAGATACCAGGGATTCCATCCTTGTAAAGATTTTAGAAAACCAGCTGCCCAACGGGGCGTTTTCCCTCGATGGAGAGGACCCGGATCTCGATGTAACCGCTATGGCCTTGACAGCGCTGGCGCCCTATTACAACAGCGAACAGGAGTATGTTATACATGGGGAATACAAAAGCGTGCGGGACAGCGCCGATCAGGCCGTTGCTTATCTTTCCGAAACCCAGGAAACAGACGGGACTTTTACTGCCTGGGGAGTGGGAAGCTGTGAAAGCTCCGCTCAGGTCATGGTAGCTTTGTGCAGCCTGGGTATTGATCCGGTCAACGACCCTAGATTTGTCAAAGACGGAAACCATGTTTTGGATGGATTGATGCGGTACCGGACTTCCGACGGAGGTTTTACCCACAGCTATGAAGCGGATCAAGAGAACCCTTCCGCCAGCCCTGGACAATCCAATTCCATGGCCAGCGAACAAGCCTTATGCGCTCTGGTTTCGCTGTACCGTTTTCAGACGGGGCTTCGTTCCCTATATGATTTCCGCCCGGAAATGAGCCAGGAACAAAAGGAACAGATTACGGATTTAGAAAAACAGATTGATGGTATAGAAGAGGATACCGAGGACGTACAAGCATTATTTAACAGGTATCTATCCATTCCGGTGACGGAACGATGTTATGTCAGAAATTATAAAAAATTGGCGGATATCATGGAAGCTCTCCAAATACCTAACACCAGTGAATTCCTGGCAGCCTCTATGAATGAAAATATCTCTGGAAATGGCGCGGTGACAGATGTGATTCATCAGGCTTCTGTCACGCAAAATCTGATCTTTCAAGAAGATGACTGGAAAGCCTATCAAGAATTACCGGAAACGATGACAACGGAATATGAAACACAAGTGATCCGGTTGCTGGATAAATTACAGTCTTCCAAAAATAAAGACGAATACCCCGATGTCCTCTCCGGTTTGGAGAAGAAAAAGGCTGAAATCCAGGAAATCCAAAAAAAGATTGAGAGTATCAATACGCAAATCCTGGATTCTTTATATCCTTTTGAACACATTGGATTTGGCGACAAAGGGACAGTGGATAGTATTCTGGATCAGATTGATCAACTTAGTGAATACGATAAAAATCAGGTGTTGGGATATCAGGACGTCCTTCGCGCCAAGGCCCAGATCGACACGCAGATACGATCGTTGGTTCTCGCGGTTTGCGCGGGAGCGGCGGCAATAGCTATGGCGTCTGTTTTTTGGGCGTGTTTCCGGAAAAGGCGAAAAGAACAGAAAAAAGCATTTTCCATGGACGATGACGATAATGACTGGTAAAAGGGGAAAAAGATGGAAAAGAAAACGGTACATATTATAGACGAATTGAAAAAGGCAATTTTAGGAAAAGACGATATCCTGTGCAAAGTTTATATGGCCATTCTTTCCGGCGGACATATTTTGCTGGAGGACGTTCCCGGAGTGGGGAAAACGACCCTCGCTCTGGCTTTCTCTAAAGTATTGGGGTTGTCCTATAAGCGGATGCAGTTTACCTCTGACAGCGTTCCGTCGGATATCACAGGCTTTTCTATTTTTGATAAATCGGAAAACTGTTTCCGATATCAAGAAGGGGCGGCCATGACCAATTTTCTGTTGGCGGATGAAATCAACCGCACCTCCAGCAAAACCCAATCGGCTCTGTTAGAGGTGATGGAGGAAAGACAGATCACCGTAGATGGCATAAGCTATCCAGTGCCCGTCCCGTTTGTGGTATTGGCCACGCAAAATCCGGTGGGATCGGCGGGAACGCAGATACTGCCAACCTCCCAGCTGGATCGCTTTATGATTAAGCTGAAAATGGGGTATCCGGACTTTCAGAGCCAGGTGAATATTTTGAAAGACCGACATACTTCTAACCCTTTAGACCTAATCCATCCGGCAACTACCCGGGAGGAGCTTTTGGATATGCAAAAGGATGCCAACAGCGTTTATATGTCGGATGATCTTTATGAATATATCACACGCTTGGTGGAAGCCACCCGCAACCACGCTGCGGTAGAATTGGGGATCAGCCCCCGCGGAGCCTTGAGTATCTGCCAGATGACCAAGGCCCACGCCTATATAGACGGCAGGGACTATGCGGTGCCGGAGGATGTACAGGCTGTTTTTTGCGACGTAGGAGCCCACCGTTTGGTTATCCGCCAAAGGGCAAAAATTTCTGGGGCAGACGCCATGTCTATTGCCCAGGAGATTTTATCTACTGTGGAAAGGCCGGAAATCGGAACGCATAAAGGGAAAAAGCTATGATCAGGGCATGGACTTGCTATTTGATATGGTTAGCTGCCGTTTTGGGGGCTAACATCTTTCTCAATACAGCGGAAACAGCTCTTTTGCTCATTCTTTCCATTGTGATTCCGCTTATCGGTATCGTGATATATTTCGCTGTTCCCCCTGCTATCTCCATCAAGGTAACATTTCCGGAAAGTACAGATAAAAAGCAGACGGTAAAAGGAGAAATATGGATTCAAAACCGCTCGATACTTCCTTACATCAGGGTTTGTTTTTCCTTGTATGGAAAAAATCAAATCACTGGGGAAACAATGGAATTTCTGATCAAGGGATCGGTGCCGTCCCGGGGCGCAACCAGGCTATCGGTAAAAATGAGGGATGACTTTTGTGGGAAAATTACTTTTTCGGCTTCCCCTGTAAAGGTATACGACATGTTTCTCTTGTCTTTCCGCAAGAAGAGCGTCCCTGTGGAAGGATCTATCCTGGTACTGCCTGATTGGTTATCTCATGAGATCCCCCCCTTCTTTGCAGGAGAGACGGATATAGAAGCCACAGAATATGCCTCTGACCAGCCGGGGATAGATCGGAGCGAACCTTTTGGATACCGGGAATATCATCCAGGGGACAGCCCTAAGGATATCCATTGGAAACTGACCCAAAAACTGGGGCATATGACGGTGCGGGAGGGAGGGAATCCCGTTTCAAAATCGGTATTGCTCCTTTTGGATACCAGCGCGGGAGAACAACGGCCGGATTATGCTTTGCGCGACAGCATGCTCGAGGCATTTGTGACCGTAAGCCGGAACCTTCTGTCCCAGGGGACAGCCCATACGATGGCCTGGCAGGATCAAAACAAAAGGGAATGGGTTTCCTATGATATCAGGTCAGAAGATGATTTTGGAAGTGTGCTTTCCCAAATCCTTTCGGCCTCTATGGAGCAGGATCAAATTTCCTGTTTGGAACATTATTGGGAA
The DNA here is from genome assembly GCA_904420155.1 of uncultured Clostridia bacterium. Lineage (GTDB taxonomy): Bacteria > Bacillota > Clostridia > Oscillospirales > Acutalibacteraceae > CAJFUH01. Next base: position 15,252 of record CAJFUH010000116.1, on the reverse strand, counting down.
AATTGTCCCGATGACCGGGTGGACAATGTGATCTGTGTTTTGCATACGATGCCTTCACTGGAAATGGCGCGAGATCAAAAGATCACGATCCTGTTGGCGGAAAGCCAAAAGAAACATGATAGATACCGGGAAGGAAGTGCGGAAATTGTTCCCTTTACCCCACAGGAACTCCAGGATGACTTGTTTTGCTTATCGATTTGAAAGGGGGAGGCGCGCATGGGAAATTCCTCTCAAAATACATTAAAGTTTGCAGAGATTACAAAAGAATCCGATTCTCGCCCTTTTATAAAGGATTTATGGTGGGAATCTGTAGTCTCTTTTTCTGGAATCATTGGCCTGATGGGATGGTTTTGTGCTGTTTTTTCCATAGACAATCCCTATGGGATTACGATGGCTGCCGCAGCTCTTGCAGCGGTGGTGATGGTACTGTGTTATACCTCAAAAAGATTGCGGCTGTTAGGATTGGGTATTTTGCTTCTGTTATTAATAGGAGCGGTGGTGTGGCATCAAATATGGATGGGCGGGTTCTTTTTCATGATTAACCAAATGGAACAGGCCATCGGCGCCCATACTGGGAAAATAGCCGTTGCTTTTTCGGTATCGGTATCAGAAATCCAATATGGGATATCTAAAATGGCGTGGATCGGTTTATTGACCTTTCTGGTGGGGATTCCCCTTTTCTTTTCCGTACGTTTTCGGGAAATATGGACCCCCCTTCTTCTTTCCTGCGCCATGCTGGTGCTGGGATGTTGGTTAGAAAGCGGCGTGCCTTTTTTATGGATCGTTCTTTGGCTGATTTACGTGGCGGGGCTGCTCTTTTTGAGAATTTCTAAAGAGCCACGGGTATCCGTCTTATTTGGACTTTTGATAACGGTACTCTGTATTGCCGGCGCCCTGATTAGCTATTTTACAGGTTTTCTGAGTACCTATCAGGGGATGGAATGTTTTACGGCCGTACAATCAGATATAAAGGGGATGGTTCATACCATGCGGTATCAGGGAAGCCGTGTGCTGCCGGACGGGAAATTCCAAAATTTACAACCGTTTCATCCCTCTGAAAAAGAGCAGCTAGAAGTGGTCATGAGCAAACCCGACTCCTTGTATTTGAAAGGGTTTGTGGGAAGCCGTTATACAGGGGCTGGTTGGGAACCTGTTCCCAACCAAACGTTATTTGAAAGCGGAGATCTTTTTTATTGGCTCCATAAGGAAAATTTTTATGGACAAGCACAGCTCGCTCATTTGGCGTTGACGGTGGACAACTCTGTGACAAAAGATTCCTACAATCAAATTTCTATCCGCAATATTGGGGCCAGCAGCGAGTACATATATGCGCCATATGAACTGGTAAGTACAGAAAATAACTTACTGGATCCAGACAGAATAGGGGACGAAAATATTTTAGCGCAGGGGATATGGGGCAGCCGCTTCTACCGCTACGCCGCTTTACCGAATCAGGTAAAACGTTATCCTACCTTGTCCGGACAACTACAGGCGGAGTTAAAACAGGGGAACGCGAAGGATTATTTAAATCATGAAGACCACTATAATGAATTTGTGTACGCCTCTTATTTGGATATGCCGGAATCTACCAGGAATTTGTTAAAAAACCAATTGGGGGACTATGATGCACAAGGGAACCCCCATCTCGATTATCAAGCGGCAAAACAGAACATCCTGTCCTATCTCACGGATCATGTGTCTTATAACCAAGAGGCCGCCTTTACAGGCAAGGAAGGGGATTTTCTACAGTATTTCTTAGAAACTAGCTGTGAGGGATATTCCGTACATTACGCCACGGCGGCCACCCTGATGTTTCGGTATTATGGTATCCCAGCCAGATATGTGGAGGGATTTTTGATTACCCCGGAGGATGTGGAAGGGGCGCTTTCCAATTCCGCCATCTCTATCGATGAGACCCACGCCCATGCGTGGACAGAATTTTACCAGGATGGGGTAGGATGGATCCCTTTTGAGACTACGCCGCCTTATTTCAATGTGATGGAAAAGGCGGACGAGCTATCCGGGATTCCGGACGGCGAGGATAATTCGGCGATATTCCAGCAAAACCATGACGAAAAGCAGGAGGAAGAAGAGGGCCAGGGGCTCAACGAGATGACACAAAAAAATGGGGCTGCATTGCTATCCGTTTTGCTATGGACCACTATTTGTATTGTGGGCTTACTGATTTTGATATTCTTAGCGGCCTGTGCGGTGAGAAGGCATCGGTTGGGCAATCGGCTGCGCTCCTTAGAAGTTCCGGATGCGGCGGAAAGTATTGTACGTACATTTTGTTATACGGTTGATTTGCTGCGGATAACCGGGGCGCTGAACAATGAAAAAGAACTATATGATACCTCTTCCGCGTTTTACCAGTGGTTGGGAGAAGATACAGAGCTGTTCCAAAAAGCATTCCGGATCTACCAGGAGGCGAGGTACAGCCGGCATACGATGAGCCAAGCTGACAGGCAGGATTTATGGGAAAACAAAGAGAGGATGAGAAATAAAATCCAGCGGCAATCAAACTTTTTGAAAAGAGGAAAAGACCGGATTATCCATGGCATCTATTAACCGATCGGAAAAGACAACCGAGATGCTGTTTTTTAAAAAGGTTGGAATATAGGAGGGATAAACACTCTGATGAAAAAAGATATTTTGGCGATACTCGCTCTGATTCTATTGGTATCTGTGCTGGTGATGGGAACCAATATCCAGTCTGTGGATGAGTATTATATGACCCATATGGACGATATCACAGAAAACAGCGAGACGGTGACCATCAGCATCCGGTGCGATACGGTTTTGGATCATTACGACCGATTGCCGGAAGAATTAAAGTCGGAGGAGTTTATCCCTTCCGATGGGATTATCCTTCCCCCTACAGAATATGTCCTTCGTCCGGGGGATACCGTTTTTGACCTTTTAGACCGGGCCGCCCGGTATAACCGCATCCAGCTGGAATATCAAGGGGCGGATCAAAATAATTTTGGTACGGTATACATTCGGGGGATGCATTATCTATATGAATTTTCTTGTGGTCCGTTATCCGGATGGATGTATCGGGTAAACGGGAAGTTTCCCAACCTGGGCTGTTCTAATTATACGTTGCAAGACGGGGATGAGGTTGAATGGATTTATACATGTGATTTAGGAGAGGATATTGGGAAAGACAGCGGCGGTGGGCAAAGCCTGCCTGAATAAGGGGAGAGAGCTTATGAAAACATTTTCATCTTATCATCCGGCGGTGTTATTGGTATATTTCCTGTCGGTTATTTTAGTCGCTGTGATTGCGAAAAATCCAGTGATGAGGGTACTGGCCCTAGGGGGCGGTTTTTGCCTTTGTTCCATCTTGGAACGCCCAAAAGAGATTCCCCGGAATTTGGCCTTTTATATCCCTTTATTTTTCCTGATTGCCGTCATTACCCCGTTGTTTTTTCACAATGGCGTTACTCCCCTTTTCTTTTTCAATGGGAATGCCGTCACGTTGGAAGCGGTTTATTCCGGCTGCAATACGGCGGTGCTTTGTGTGGCGGTATTATACTGGTTTCAATGCTATCAATACATCATGACCAGTGATAAAGTGTTGTTTTTACTGGGAGCGGCGGTTCCCAAGCTATCGTTGTTGGCGTCCGCTGTGCTGCGGTTTATACCGATGTTCCAAAGCCGCTTCCATAAAGTCAATCAGAGCCAAAAGGCTATGGGGTTATATACTTCTCCAAGTTATGTGGATAAGATAAGGGGCGGTCTACGGGTGAGCTCCGCTACTTTGACATGGGCTCTGGAACATGCCATCGATATGGGGGATTCCATGAAAGCGCGGGGATATGGGTTAAAAGGGAGAAGCAGTTTTTCCTTGTTCCGTTTTACTGGGAGAGACGGGCGCTATTTATTGATCATGGCGGCGCTTTTGCTCGTGGTCATCATAGGCATGATTAAAAATATTATCCGCTTTTCCTTTTATCCACGGATATCGACGTTTCCCCAGACGCCGTTTGCATGGGCGGTATATGCGGCGTTTGGCATTTTGTGTTTTCTGCCATCCGTGTTAGAAATCAAGGAGGATCTCAAATGGAACTATTACAGATCAAAAATATGAGCTTCCAATATGCAGGGGCGGAAAAACAAGCCCTGACCAATCTTTCTTTTTCTGTATGTACAGGGGAATTTGTCGTTATTTGTGGGGAATCGGGATGCGGAAAAACGACCCTTTTGAGACTGATTAAGCGAGAGTTGGCCCCTCATGGGACAAGAACAGGCGAGATTTTTTATCAAGGAGTGGAACAGAGCAAGCTGGATGACCGCAGGGCGGCCTGTGAGATAGGGTATGTGCTACAAAACCCGGAAGATCAAATCGTAACGGATCAGGTATGGCATGAATTGGCTTTTGGATTGGAAAGCCTTGGATACCCTACAGCAATCATCCGCCGCCGTGTTTCCGAAATCGCCAGCTACTTTGGGATCCAGGCATGGTTTAGGAAAGATACCAAAGAACTCTCTGGCGGCCAAAAACAGATGCTGAATTTAGCTTCTATTATGGCTATGCAGCCTAAAATCCTAATTTTGGATGAACCGACTTCCCAGCTGGATCCTATCGCTGCTTCCGAATTTATCAATACCCTGCAAAAACTGAACCGAGAACTGGGAATCACCATCCTTCTCGTGGAACATCGCCTGGAAGAAGTTTTGCCTTTAGCAGATCGGGTTATGATCATGGAACAAGGAAGGATAGCATGGTACGGCCATCCCAAACGGATCGGGGAGGCTCTTCATTCTCTTCCTGAAAGACACCGGATACTGGCAGGGCTTCCCAGCGCTGTCCGGATTTTTAACGGGTTACAGGGGGAGGGGGAGTGCCCTTTGACTGTAAAAGATGGAAGGATTTTTCTTGAAACATACTTTGACTACCGGATAGATTCCCTGGAAATCCCCCCTTATCAGCATAGTGAGGCGGTCGCTTTGGAGATGAAAAATGTTTGGTTCCGTTATGAAAAGGATTTGCCGGATATATTGCGGGGAATTTCATTTTTCGTTTACCAGGGAGAAACCTTCTGTATATTAGGAGGGAACGGAACGGGAAAAACAACAGCGCTGCGCGTGTTGGCGGGCTTAAAAAGAGCGTATCGGGGAAGGGTTCTGATAGACGGGAAGAAGATTACAAAGTTTAAAGGGAATACCCTTTATCGGCACAATATCGCCCTGCTTCCTCAAAATCCACAAACTGTCTTTTTAAAAAACACAGTACGGGAGGATCTTCAAGAAACTTGCAGAGCTATGGAATATCCAAAATTGGAATGGGAGGAACGGACGGAAGATGTGGCAAGCAAACTGGGAATTTCCTCGCTTCTTTCTCGTCATCCATATGATCTGAGCGGAGGGGAGCAGCAGAAGGCAGCTCTTGCCAAAATTCTGCTGCTCAAACCGCGGATTCTTCTTTTGGATGAACCTACGAAAGGTATGGACGCCTATTCCAAACAAGTGTTATCAGATATTTTAAAAGGATTAAAACGAGAGGGCATGACCATTGTTATGGTAACTCACGACGTGGAATTTGCCGCCGTGAATGCCGACCGGTGCGCCATGTTTTTTGAAGGGGAGATTACGTCCGTGGACACGCCCGCCGCCTTTTTTTCGGATAATATGTTTTATACAACGGCTGCCAACCGAATTGCCCGCGGACGATACCAGCATGTGGTTTCTTGTGAAGATGTTATTAAACTCTGTCAACAAAATGAAAAGGAGAAGCGGCGGCCAGGACAAAACACCTGCTCAATTTAAGAGGTGACGAGCATTTTCCTTTCGATTGTAAAAACGGACTTTTTTCTGAAATCCTGGAGAATAGGAATTGACATTGCTGTAGTAAAAATATATCATGACAGTAACAGTGGCTTTATAAGGATAGCATGGGGGATTTCGGCTATATGCGAGGAAGGAATGTCAATTCAATCAGGAACATTTTTCCCTTCCAGGATCCATTTCCCCGTTTCTATAGATTTTATCCATAATTGGAAAACCACTATGAGGGTCATTAAATAAAAACAAGGAAAAGGAAGATACATATGAAATGGATGATAGCGTCGGATATCCATGGTTCCGCATATTATTGCGGCCAAATGTTACAGGCATATCAAAGAGAAAAAGCAGATCGGCTATTGCTGTTGGGAGATATTCTATATCACGGTCCTAGAAACGATTTACCGAAGGATTATGATCCCAAACAAGTGATTGAAATGCTCAATGCCAAAAAGGACGATATTCTCTGTGTACGCGGCAATTGTGAAGCGGAAGTGGACCAGATGGTATTGCAGTTTCCCGTTTTAGCAGATTATTGCCTATTGTGGGAAGGGAGCCGGATGATTTTTGCTACCCATGGCCACAAGTTCCATGAAGAAAATGTGCCGCCGCTGCATAAAGGGGACATCTTATTACACGGACATACCCATGTCCCAAAGTGTGTGGAACACGAAAGCTATATCTATATGAATCCCGGTTCTGTTTCCATTCCCAAGGAAGATAGTTACCATGGCTATATGACCCTTTGCGACCATCAGTTTTTATGGAAAGATTTGAACGGGGAAATACAAAATCAATATTCCCTTAGATAAGATAACAAGAAAAGGGAGGGTCGCTGTAAATATTTTCTATAGGATAAAATCACTAGTTTACTGGTGGTCATAATTTCGAGATATCTTCAATAAAAACAGAGACAGGCTTATTGGTTTAGCCTGTCTCTGTTTTATTTCTGTTATCATTACTCCCCACTAAACGCTTTTAAAATTTACTAACTCATTTAAAAATTAGAAAAGCTATGTATTTGACTTTTTTATCTTGGGATAGGATTACATATTCCCATCCCTTGTACTATGATCTCGTAGATTGCAAAAAGCTTTATAGTTCTTCCTCTATTCCAAGTAAAATATTTACCGCCTGTTGTAGTTCGGTTTTTGTACGATAGGCTTGAATTACTTTTCTCTCTTGGTCGTTTAATTCGTCGGTAGACAGCCTGACATCAAGTAATTCACTTGGAGATACTTTGAGCGCTCTGCATAGATCAGCAAGCATATCAGCATCGGGCCGATTAATCCCTTTTTCCCAGTTTGAAATCCTGCTATTACTAACTCCGATCATATCGGCCAAATCCTTTTGGCTTAATTTTCTATCTTCACGGTATTTACGAATCCTTTTTCCGATTTCATATTTCAATGGTTATCACCTCAATTTCATTATACCCATGAAATCTGAAATATCAATATAATAATCAAGAATATCTGTATTAACAACCTTGACAATCAAGATATACACAATTATAATAAAATAAAATCCAGAAATTCTTGAAATTAGGGGTGTATTTATGCGGGTTTATGAAAAAGTCCGTGATTATCTGGAAAATCATGGTTTGAAGCAAAAAGCGGTTGCCCGGAAAGCGGGGATCCCGGACACGACTTTTAATGCGATACTCAACGGTAAAAGGACATTGTATGCCGACGACCTGCGAGCGATTTGCTTGGCCTTAGACGCCAGCCCGGAAGAATTTATTGAAGTAAAGGCGGATTCCTATCAAAAAACTTCAAATGAAGTTCAAGTTTAGGATAGAAAGCGGGATGGAAATATCCTTCTGCAAAACAGAAGGATATGGTCTCATGAAGGAGGGAGTATAAATGATAAAACGGGTTATTAGCTTATTTGTAAGTTTACTCATAGTTTTCAGTTTTCTAACAGTTCTGCCGTTTACAGAAGCTAGAGCACAAGGTTTGTCTTTAACGCAACTGCAATCCAAGTTCCCCCAGGGAGCTTATTGGAATCATGCCGGAAGTAGTACAAACAATCCGGATGGTTATACCTGGACTCCATGTACCCACCATGGTTCAAAATGTTCTAAATTAGATCCTACATATTCTGGAAAATGCGGATGCAACTCATTTTCTGCGTCTATACAATGTATGGGATTTGCCAATAAGCTGGGATATGATGCCTTTGGATCGGTACCCACTAAATCATGGAGTAGAACAACATTGTCCAATGTAAAACCTGGCGATGTTATCCGATATAAGAATAACGGACATTCTATATTTGTTACAGGAGTTAATGGTAATACCATAACATATGCCGACTGTAATTCAGATGGAAAATGTAAAATTATGTGGAATAAAACTATATCCAAGTCAGAAATACAGCGTACCCTTACGGCAGTTTACTCTGCTCCTGGTAACTTAAACACATCATCTGAACGTCCCAGTAATGTGACGCTGTCTAAAAACCAAAACTGGTATGATATCAAAGATACCATTGTACTAACGCCATCCGCCAACAATGCCAATACCTATTGGATGAGTATTACAAAAGATGGAAAAAATGTTGTAAATACCCAATTAAATGGGGAGTACAGTATTTCCGCCAGCGCTTTGGGATATGGAGATTATCACGCATGGATTACGGCGGTAAATTCAGCTGGTTCTACCGATTCGGCGGGAATCGATTTTTCGGTTGTCGGAGCGGCTACCTATTCAAATGTCTGGACGTCAAAACCGATTTATGATTTAGAGGATACCGTATCTATTTCTGTAAGTACGGTCTGCGCCAAAGGGCAGTGCATTGGTATTGACAAAGAAGGGGTGGGGCGTGTCGTAACGCAGAATTGCGAACCAACCTATACCGTTTCCGCCAAATCACTGGGAGCGGGCAAATACAGCGCTTATTTTTCCGTTTTTAACGGTTCCGGCGGAGTGGATACGAAAAGAGTAGAGTTTGTCATAGCAAACCGAGAGAATTTGGGAACAAATTTTTATGCCAGGATAAAGAATACCGCCTCCAATAAGTATGTAACCAATGTGAATTCCAACGTAATGGGGAGAGACCTTGACTGTAGCAAAAGCCAGGTTTGGAAATTTGTTCGTCAATCCGACGAAAGCTATAAGATATTAAGCGCTCTGGATAATAAGGCGATGGATATCGACAACTTTGGAGACAACGGCAACGGAACCAATATCCAGGTATTTAATCCATGGGATTGTACGGCGCAAAAATTTTATATCTACAAAGCATATGGAGGGCAGTACATAAAGCCGATTCCTTCCGATCTGTTTGTGGATATGCAGCTTTCCGGCGAAAACAATGTAGAAGCCTGGGGCGGAGGAGTAAACTGGGATCCCCAGAAGTTTGAAATTATCAAAGTAGATATCAACGATGTCGGAGAACATACTTATGCCAATCCGGTTACCACGCCCGCGAGCTGTACCCAAAATGGTGCGGTAACGTATACCTGTTCTGTTTGCGGCCAGAAGAAAACGGAGACCATTCCGGCATTGGGTCACCTTTATTCTAAAGAATGGACAGTGGACAAAAAAGAGACCTGTACCGTATCCGGCAGCAAGTCCCACCATTGCACCCGTTGCGATATGAAAACAGATATTACTGAGATTCCGGCGGCAGGCCATACATTTGGCGGCTGGGTAACGACGCTCCCACCCACAAGCACCACGGAAGGGATACGGGAACGTACCTGTTCCGTATGCGGTAAGGTAGAGAAACAGAAAATAGACCCTGTCGCAGCGGCGCCGCAAATTGTTGTGGAAAATAAGACAGCGCGTGCGGGCGATACGGTAAGCGTCCAGATTTCTATCAAGGATAATCCTGGGATTATCGCTATGCTTTTGCAGATAAATTATGATTCTAAGGTTTTGGAACTAGAAAGTTCCTCAGTCAAAGACTTTGCGGATACTTCTTTTGGCCCAATCTCCAAGAATCCTTTTACTGTTTCCTGGGAAGATTCTATTCACGATAATACCACAACAGATGGTTGCCTTGTGGAATTGGTCTTCCGAGTGAAGGACGGCGCGGCCTCCGGTTCCACTCCTATAACAGTCTCCTATAATGAGGATAATATTTTTAATTCTGATTTTGAAAACGTGTTTTTTGAGGTTGTACCTGGAGCGATCCAAATTGTTGACTGTCAATCCGGCGATATAAATGGGGACGGCAAACTAAATATGAAAGATTACGCCTTATTAAGGCAATACCTGAATGGTTCGGAGGTCAGGATCGAGAGATCGGCAGCTGACGTCAACCGAGATGATAAGATCAATATGAAGGATCTAGCTCTGTTGAGGCAATATCTAAACGGATGGGATGTGGTATTGCAATAAATGGTGATCAGAATACCGAAACTAGAGATTGAAAGGTGAATAAATGATGAAAAAACTTTTGTCTTTATTGTTAACGGCCATCATACTTTTTGCAAGCATTTCTACCGGTTCTATCATGGCGGCGTCTACGCCTTCTTTTTCCATAACGGATGCAGAGGGCCAAGTGGGGGATGAGGTATCCGTAAGAATAAATATATCGAAAAATCCTGGGATTATCGCCTTTAGATTACAGGTTCAGTATGATTCTTCCGTGTTAGAATTAAAAGAAGCGAATCCCCAGGACTATGCGGAAACTTCCTTTGGACCTTTGACTAATAACCCCTTTATTCTTTCTTGGGATGATTCCATTCATGACAATACCACCACCGACGGAGCTATCGCTGAGCTTACGTTTGTGATCAAAGATAGTGCAGCTGTAGGAGAAACAGAAATTTCCATTACATATGATGAGGAAGATGTCTTTAACCAAGAATGGGATAACGTCTACTTTGAAACGGTTAATGGAACCGTTACGGTAAAAGGGGCCCCTATACCAGTTACGGATATTTCCTTAAATAAAACGGAAACGACAATCGAGACAGGCCTTACCGAAACACTGATTCCCATCTTTACGCCAGAGGATGCCACCAATAAAAAGGTTATCTGGAAATCCAGCAATCCCGCTGTCGCCACAGTTTCAGATCAGGGAGTTGTGACGGGAATTACAGAAGGACAGGCCATCATTACCGTAACAACAGAAGACGGTGTTCATAGCGCGGATTGTATGATTACAGTAAAATGTACTCATAGAAATGTCACAGATTATCCGGCCTCCGAATCAACCTGTCAGACACATGGACACGATGCATATACCGTTTGTAATGATTGCGGTAAGGTCATTAGAGGCTCTAATGCAGAATTGCCTCTGGCCGACCATATTTACATAGAAAAAGTGGAGTCACAATACTTGAAATCGGCGGCTACATGCGTATCGAAAGCCATTTATTATAGATCCTGCTCTGTTTGCGGGATACAAGGGACAGAGACATTTGAGTATGGCGAAATTGATACGACTAAACATGTTTGGGAAAATGATTATACCACTGATAAACAACCGACTTGTATCGAAGAGGGCAGCAAATCTATCCACTGCTCTCAATGCGATACGACAAAACAGACTGTAATAATTCCTGCGTTGGGTCATAGTTTCACAAACTATATTTCCAATCAAGATGCTACTTGTACGAAAGATGGGACGGAAACCGCAAAATGTGACCGTTGCAATGAGAGAGACACTCGCACGGACGAACATTCGGCCCTTGGCCATGACGTTTCACAGGAGTGGATTATTGATAAAGAGCCAACCTGCATCGAAACGGGCAGTAAGTCTCGTTATTGTTCCCGCTGTGGCGAAAGAGTAGAGATAATGGAAGTTCCGGCGTTGGGCCATACTTTTGGGGAATGGATTACTGTTGATTCTCCAACCTGTAATAATAAGGGAAGCGAAAAACGTATTTGTTCGGTCTGCCAGTTTTCGGAAACTCGTGACGTAGAAGCGACAGGACATAGTTGGGAATCAGATTATACCATTGATAAAGAGCCTACTTGTATAGAAACTGGTAGTAAGTCTATTCATTGTTCTCAATGTGATGCGGTGAAAGATAGCCAAGTAATATCTGCTTTAGGACACCGGTATGGAGAATGGATCATAGATCAGGAAGCTACCTGTACAGAAAATGGGAATAAACATCATACCTGTACTGTTTGTAACCATAAAGAAAGTGAAGTTATTCCAGCTAGGCATCATTATTTTGGTGAATGGGTTACAGCCACATCACCTACCTGTATTGAAAATGGTAGTGAAAAACGTACTTGTTCTACTTGTCAATTTACTGAAACCCGAAATATAGAAGCCACAGGACATACCTGGGAAGATGATTTTACAATTGATAAAGAACCGACTATAACTGAAGCTGGAAGTAAATCCATCCATTGCAAGAATTGCACTGAAGTAAAAGATATCACATTGATTCCGACAATAGGAAGGCCATCTGAATCTACTGATTTATCAGAAACGACCAGCATTTCTGACAGCAATATTCCGAAAACAGGCGATAATATTCCTATTACTATTCTCATAGTATTCGCTACAGCTGCTTCTTTACTTTTGATTTTGGGAATATCCAAGAGGTGTGCTTAGATAACAAAATAATATCAGAATTAAATGAAACTTTGAAAGAACAGAGCTACTGAAAGTTCTGTTCTTTCTTTTTAGAAACCCAGGACCTGACCAGATAAGAAAAAATACTTTTTATTATAATTTAGTGTTCATTAGGGGACTAAAGTAGTAAGTTATTTTTGAGTTTGTACAAATACCCTTTTAGTGGTGGTGATTTACATTTTTTAAATTAAAAAGAAATTTGGCTACAGATCATTGATTTTTATACGTATATATCGATTTTTTAGCAGGATTTATTTTTCTGATTAATCCAGCATGTCGAGATATCCATAGCAGAGCGACAAGCGTTTGTTTGATCGAGAGCGTTGAGCATCACAAAATCGTGGATAGTCCCCTGAAGACAAAGAGCGGTTACATCCACGCCGGCCAGGCGAAGCTTTTTGGCATATGCTTGGCCTTCATCCCTTAGGACATCGGCCTCCCCATTGATAATCATGGTATCAGGAAGTCCGGTTAAGTCTTGTATAGATGCCTTTAAAGGAGAGGCTGTAATCTGTTGGCGGTCCGCTTCAGAATTGGTGTATTGATCCCAAAACCATTTCATTCCTGCGCGATACAGGTAGTAACAACAGGCAAACTCCCGATAGGATACGGTATCAAAACAAGCGTTGGTAACTGGATAATAAAGAAGCTGTTTTTGTATTTTGGGTCCGCAACGGAGTTTAGAGAGTATCGTCAAGACCGTCGCTATATTTCCCCCTGCGCTGTCCCCGGCAACGGTTAAGGTGGAAGGATTCATTGTTATATGAATTTGTTCTAGAATAGCAGGGATCTGGCAGAGGACAGAATAACATTGTTCGATAGCGGTTGGATATTTTGCCTCGGGCGAAAGGCTGTATTCTGGGAATATCACCACAGAACAAGTGCGGGCGGCCAGTTCCCGAACCAGTTTCTCGTGGGTGTGTAGATTGCCAAAAACCCACCCCGCACCATGTGTGTAAAAGATTACATTGGTTGGGTTTGTCAGATTACCTGGAATGATTGTGTGAACACAGATCTTACCCCACTGGCCGGTGTCCACGGTAAAAGTGGTAATAGCCGCAGGATATTGATATACAGGGGCGTTTTGTGCTTCTTCTAAAATAGTGCGGCCACATTTTGGCGGAAGCTGGAAAATGAGCGGAGGTTTAGAATTTTCTATACAAACTTGTTCCGCAGCTTTTTCTAATGGCACACATCTCTGCATCAGGCATCACCCTTCTGTGTCAATTTTTTTATAATATAGAGAATGGATACTTTTCATTGCATCCCTTAAATATGGACTATCTTTGTTTTATGATATCCGTTTATATAACAAGGCGTTTTTGTTAAGGATAGGGGAGAAGGCAAAGAAAAATATTTGAGCTTATTCTCCAATCCCATTTAAACTCTTTCGCTAGTTAGAGGGAGCGTGGATAACAGCGATGCGATAGAAATGGATTTGTTTTTATTATCGTAAATTATAAAAAATGAGTTTCTCATATTTTATATTATTAAAAAGAAATTTATTGGTATATATTTAAAGACATTGTAATTCGTATGAGAGAGTATAACATCATGTTACTTTTGTTGATTGTCTGATTTGGACTTTTTTTTGTCAATCATCTGCTTCATGGCGGAATAGCTGCCATTGGCACTAGTAGAAACAATGATAGCATTGATAGGAATCAAAGCGATAGTGGGCCAGGAAAAACCGGCTGTAAAAATGGTAGCAAGGCCCATGATGACGACGGCAATGATATATGAGAGCCATTGTGTGGGAAACTTAGGAAATAGTTTTTTGGTAAACTGAGTAACCAATCCGGTGACGGCAGCGCAACCGGCAAAAGTAGCCAATGTTTCCCAACTGATGAATTCATCCATGAAAATTCCTCCTAATATTAAGCGCTATGTTTTTTGGCCTATTCTTTCCTGTAAAGAAAGCGTGTCCCAGATGATGGAATGATAGAGAGCGTGTTTCTCTCTATACTATGTGAAAAGAGATAAAATGCCTCTTACAATTGGATAAATTACGATGTAGCCGTACAAGCAAACCCTTTCCAAAAACAACTTTTTAGTTATTTGGTTCATGAAAACATAAAAAGTGAAAGCCAAAAGCAGTAATGTTTATGGCCTTTTTCCTTGTACAATAAAGCGATTGCATTATATCCTTTTTTCGTAGTTTCAGGCACTTAAAAACAAAAATAGTCGTGTAAAATTGTCACAAAATATAGAAAAATTTTCTTTGCGTGATACAATAGGAAGCGACAAAACAGAGAGGGATGGAAAAATGAAGATAGACGTCCGAAAAGAGGTCAAATCCTATATGAGACCATATTGGTATCAGTTCCACTGTTCCAGAAGACATAAAAAGGCTCTGTATAATTTAATGGTATCTACAGGAGAAGAATTTTTAGATGTTAACCCCAAAGCCAGTTTAGAGGATCTACATAGTTACTGGGGAAAACCGTCCCGGATTTTTCAGGATTTCCAAGATGCTATGGGAAAAGGAGAGGTTTGGAAATCTTACCGGCATTCTTTATGGATTACTGCTACCGTATGCATTGCGGTGGCTTTGGTAGTATTACTGATCGCTTATTGGTTGATTATCCATTATGTAGGAAGCCCGGAGATTATTTATTTAAGTTAGTAAAACCAGGGATATCTATCATTTCTTTGGAAGCAGTACTGCCCTAATGAGTATGCATACTGTTTATCCGGATTTTTTTGCTTAAAAACTTGAATTTCTCTATTTTCCCAAAGTTGTTGGTTAATTTTTGATAGTGATAGATTTCTAAAGAATTGATATAAAAACTTTGCCACGTGCAGGCCAATAATTAAGAAGAACCAAGTCCAGCGGGTCTTTACCCATTGGAGTTGGTTCTTCTCATTTTCTCCATAAGTTTAGATATCATTAAGGCGAGCATTTATGGAACAGGG
>CAJFUH010000115.1 GCA_904420155.1 uncultured Clostridia bacterium | reverse complement strand
CTAAATAAATAGCTATATCGCTTGCTGTTTGTCAGTTATCCGATATATGAGGAGGCTCCCTGTGCATGGTAAGCGGGGCCGGCGGATACTTCTTTAACTGATGGCTGACCGTAAAGTAAGCGATGGCCAACGGGATCGTGGCCCCTATCCAGGCGGCGGGATTTGCCATACACGCCCCGGCAAACCCCAATGTGGAGGCCAGCGTAAAGGCCACAAAGATACGCATCAAAAGTTCCATAACGCCAGCCAGGGTAGGGACAAAAGTCTTCCCCAGCCCTTGTAGGGCATTGCGGTACACAAAGAGAAGCGCCAATACGAAATACATGGCGCCGTTGATCACCAGATAAACCATCGCCAGATCAATCACTTCTGTATTTTCCGATCCTACAAACAGCCCCACAAAGAAACGCCCGGCTAAAATCACGATCAAAGCGGCCAGGATGCTGAAAATTACGGAGATGATACCGCATTGGCGCACCCCTCTGCGGATACGTTGCATATCCCCGGCCCCGTAGTTCTGGGCCGTATAGGTGGCCATGGTCACGCCGAAGGAGGCCATAGGCTGAACCGCCAGGTTGTCAATCTTCTGGGCGGCGGTATAGGCCGCCACAGCGGTAGACCCCAAATTATTGAGCGCAGATTGCAGCGCAATGCTGCCGATGGCGATGATAGAGGTCTGGAACGCCATGGGAAGGCCCACTTTGAGATGGTCGAGGTGGAACGACCAGCCAACCTTCCAATCGGACGGGCGCAGATGCAGGATGGGAAGTTTTTTGCCAATGTAGACGAGGCACAGCAGCCCGGAGAAGAGCTGGGAAACTACAGTGGCCCAGCCGGCGCCCGCCACCCCCATATGGAATACCAGGATACACACGTAATCCAGGATGATATTGAGGATACAGGCGATCACCAAAAAGATCAAAGGGGTCACGCTGTCCCCCAACGCACGGATGATATTGGACAACAGATTAAACAGGACAGAGGTCACAATCCCCCAGAAGATCACGGAAATATAGCTGACGGCGTCCTCCAACAGGTTGGAAGGGGTATTCATGGCAACCAGGATAGGGCGCGCCAAGGAAACGCTCACCGCAGTAAGGATAACGGTGATCACCGCGCTGAGGATGCTGCTGGAAACAACGCTTTTCCGCATCCCCTCCAGGTCGTTGGCTCCAAACCGCTGGGCGGTGATGATGGAAAAACCGGCGGTGAGACCTTGCGCAAATCCGATGATAAAAAAGGAAATGCTTCCCGTACAGCCCACGGCGGCTAGGGCGTCCACGCTGATGGTGCGACCTACGATAAAAGTATCCGCCATGCTGTAGAACTGTTGGAATAGGTTCCCAATCAACAGCGGAATGGAAAAGTACAGGATCAATTTTGCAGGGTTGCCTTTGGTTAAATCTTTGGTCATAGGCTTTTCTCCTCACAGAAAATAAGAGATAAAAACTCCCCGTTTTCCCGATGCCCGGCGGCATAGGACAGGGCGGCGCTTTTGAGCCTCACTTATCTTAATCCCTGGGGTATACATTTCGTCAAGACCTTTTTGAAAATTTGGAAAAATTCACAGTTGAAACGTCTTTTTCTTGTTAGATTTCCTGGTATCCATAAAACGGGACAGCCGTTGACAGAAGATCCCCAAAAAGCGTATGCTAAAGATAAAAAATTCTGCCTTAGGCGGGACGCAACCATACCGCCTCCCGCCCAAGGGCAAATAGTTGGAGGAGTTATTGTATGGCGATTTTTCGAGGAAGTCTTTATTCCCGCTGTCTGGACATGCGCACCGATATAACGGCTATGCTGCCATCAGACAGCGAACCCGCCCCGCCCCAGGGGATTATTTTTCTGCTGCATGGGTTATCTGACAACAGCCATTGTTGGGAAGAGCGCACCATGCTTCCGGTTTTTGCCGAGGAACATAACGTGGCGGTGATCATGCCGGAAGTCCAGCGGAGCTGGTACGCGGACCTCACCAACGGCCCCCAGTACTTTTCCTATGTATCCACGGAACTGCCCAAGCTGGCGGAAAAACTGTTTGGCCTGCGTTTTCCCCGGGAACGCACGGCGGTGATGGGGCTTTCCATGGGCGGTTACGGCGCTTTGAAATGCGGGCTTACCTTCCCGGAACGGTTTGGCGTCTGCTGCGGATTTTCCTCCGCCTGCGATGTATGGACAGATCGGGAGAGCTACCAGCATACCCAGCTGAGGAGGGAAATGGACGCCCTGCTGTCAGACGGAAGCGTCTCCCGGGAAAAGGCCGACCTGTTTGTTTTGGCGGAAAAAGCCATGGAAAAAGGGGTGATCCCCCGTATTTATACCACTTGCGGCAAACAGGACAGGCTGTATGATATGAATATACGGATGAAAGACCACTTGGCCCGCTTAGGATACGGCAACGTCTATGAAGAATGGGAGGGCACGCATAACTGGTACTTCTGGAATGAAAGCCTCCGGCGCGCCCTGGACCGCTTTTTCCCGGCGCCTCAGAAGCGCTAGGGGGGCGCTTGTAGAAAAGGCGCACAGAGTTTCTCTCAAAGGGAAGCCGAACCGCCCGCTCTAAAACATTAAAGTTTTGCTCAAACTTTTTCAAAAGCTTGCGGGGATCCTGGGGGCGGAGCCCCGGGCCGTCCTCCGCAAAGGACGAAACACCCCAGCATCCCAAAAGCTCAGGAGGGGAGGCCAAACCGTCCGGTGGACGGTTTGGCCGTGGGGAACCCCTCGCTGGGGTTCCCCTCTACCCACTTGTATCATTCGCTAAGGGAAACCAACGCCAGAGAACGCCTATTTCCCAACAAATCTTACAAAACACCCGGACGCCGGCTGCTATCGTCGGCGTCCGGGTGTTTTGATCAATGGACCGGCTTTATAAACAAAAAACACTACCGTCAGGAAGACGGCGCGTGTCTTTTCTGTTCCTTCCGTTTCAGGTCCGGCCAAACCGTCAGCATCATGGTGCCAAAGCAAGCGGCTCCCCCGATGAAATTGGAAATGGGCTCCGCCAAAAATACGCCGTTTACCCCCAAATGGAACAGCTGGGGCAAAAATACTGTGAGAGGAATAACGATGATGGCTTTGCGGAACAGGGAAAAGAAAACTGCCTGCTTGGATTTTCCCAGGGCCACAAAGGTGGACTGCCCGGCAAACTGAAAGGACATCATAAAAAATCCGAAGAAATACAAATTCAGCGCGGGAACGCCTAACCGGATCAATTCCGGATCGCTGTTAAAAAGGTGGATAAACTGGGCGGGGATGAGCATGATGCACACCCAGGCCATCGTGGTGTAGAGGACGCAGGCGATAGAGGTAAACCGGATCCCCTGGCGCACCCGGCCATATTCCCCTGCGCCGTAATTAAATCCCATCACCGGCTGCGCGCCGTTGGTGAGGCCGTTGACCGGCAGGGAGAGCACCTCCCGGACGGAATTGATGACCGTCATAACGCCTACGTAAAGATCCCCGCCGTAGAAGGAAAGGGTGGCGTTGCACACCACCTGTACGGCGCTGTTGGTCACCGCCATAATAAACCCGGACATGCCCAGTCCAGTGATCTCCCGGACCAAGGAAAAGTCCAGGCGCATGGCAGCGCGGCCCAGCCGGTAGATGGTGGTTTTTCCGGTGAGGAACCGGAGTACCCAAAAGGCGGAAAGCCCCTGGGAAATGACGGTGGCCAGGGCCGCCCCCTGCACGCCCATGCCGAAAGCGAAAATAAAGATGGGATCCAGCACAATATTGGCCACAGCCCCCAGAAGGACCGTCAGCATCCCGATCCTGGCAAATCCCTGGGCGTTGATAAAACTATTCATCCCCAATCCGATCATAACGAAAACGCTGCCCAGCAGATAGATACTCAAATATCCGTCCGCATAAGCAAACGTGTTTTCACTGGCGCCGAACAGATACAGGATGGGCTTTTTCAAGAGAAAGCAGACCAGGGTCAGCAGCGCGCCGGAAATCAGGAGCAGGGAAAAAGAATTGCCCATAATCCGTTGGGCGCGGGCGTGGTCTCCCTTTCCCCGGGCGATGGAGAACAATGGGGCGCCGCCCATGCCAAAAAGGTTAGCGAACGCCGTAATGATGGTGATGATAGGAAAGGTAAGCCCCAGGCCGGTTAAAGCCAGGGTGGAAGCGTTGGGCAGATGGCCGATGTAAATGCGATCCACCACGTTGTAAAGGACGTTAATCAGCTGCGCCAATGTCATGGGCAGCGCTAAATTTAAAATATTCCGTGGGATGCTTCCCCGGGAAAAATCGTTTTTCTGCGGCATGTTTTCCACTCCTGTTCCTGCGGGAACTTCACTGCGCTCTCGTTATGGTTTCTTCTATTGTAGCGCAGGAGGACGGAGGATACAAGGCGGCGATTCGCCGCGCCCCTGTTTAAGCTAAGTATGGATGGAGAAAATCTGCCGGTTTGCCGAAAAGCCCGCCGATTACCTAACATTGCCTTGAAACAGGCATTGGATTGTTATATAATATATAAAAACAAGAAGAGGCGCACGAAAATTTATAGATATTTTAAGATCCGGACAGCTCGACAAATCGGAACTTAAAAAGGGATGGGAGGATCATGCTATGAAACTTGCTGAGGCCTTACAGGAGAGGGCTGATATCAATCGGAATATCGAACAATTGAGGAATCGCCTGAACAACAACGTATTGGTGCAGGAAGGGGAAAAACCTGCCGAGGAACCGGAAAAATTAAAGCAGGAATTGGACGCTTCTATGGAACGATTGGCTTACCTGATTACCCGTATCAACCAAACGAATTGTGAGACGAAGGTAGATGGGCAGACGCTAACGGAACTGATCGCGAAAAAGGACGTACTTTCGCTGAAAATCCGTGTGTATAAGGAGATTGTTGGCACCGGGAGCCAGACGTCTTATCGTGTAAGAAGCGCAGAAATTAAAATAAAGTCAGCGATTTCTGTTGCCGAGTGGCAGGCAGAGATTGATAAAATGGCGAAAGAGCTGCGCCTATTGGACAATAAGCTGCAGCAAAGCAACTGGAACACAGATTTGATCGAGTGATGACGAGCAGGTAGCAGAGGCAGGGTGAATGTCACGCGGCGACAGCGTAAGCCGTATCTCAGGTATACCGAAGGGCAGGTATGAGGTTCGATTCCTCCAGAATTGTTATGCTCTGACTGCGTACACAGGTATTGTAATGAATTACTGTTATCACCAGACATTGACTGCGGATGCGAGGGTGGGAACGGGGAAATTTTCGCGCATCTTGATTGGATAGCTTTCCATTTATGGAACAGAATAGGGTCAAGGACGGCCGGAGCCGGGTACCCTTGATTTGCACAGAAAGGGCGTCTCTATATTTTAGAGGACGCCCTTTCTGTGCGCTTTGGCGAATGATTCGGTGAATATACTTCCGCCAACATATTCCTTGAACCGCCCCCCGCCCCTTGCCAACCGGGGAGGGGACGGCTATAATGGGGAAAGAGATCCGGGCCGGTTTGCCCGGGAAATCATAGGAAAAAAGAGGGATTTTATGCCGGTGATTAATATTGTGATGGTGGAACCAGAGATTCCCCAGAATACAGGAAACGTGGCGCGCACCTGCGCGGCGACAGGGGCCCGCCTGCATCTGGTAGGGCCGATGGGGTTTGCCATCGACGACAAAAAACTGAAACGGGCGGGGCTGGATTATTGGCACCTGCTGGATATCACCTATTATGAGAACCTGGAGGAGTTCTTCTCCAAAAACCAGGGGGAATTTTATTTCTTCTCCACGAAGGCCCCCCATAAACACACGGATATCCAATATCCCGACGGATGCTATCTGCTGTTTGGGAAAGAGACCGCCGGGCTTCCGGAAAAGCTGCTGCACGACCACCCCGACGCCACCGTGCGTATCCCCATGATCAGCGAGGCCAGGAGTTTAAACCTGTCCAATTCCGTGGCAATCGGCGTCTATGAAGTGCTCCG
>CAJFUH010000114.1 GCA_904420155.1 uncultured Clostridia bacterium | reverse complement strand
GTTGCAAAATTGTAACAATTCAGTATAATAGAACTATACTGTGTTACAAGTTTGTAACCTTTTTGCTTTTCAATGCCAGAAAGAAAGGATGTGTAAGCAATGCGGAACGGGTTCTCTCATAGAACCAAAACGATATATGATGCGAAGATATGCCGTTTCTGTTATGTTGCAGGAATACAATCCGTACGCATATGCAAACGCATACAACGAAGGAGCATTCGTTTTTTCCGTCCCGCTTTAGAATGGGGGACGCGTCTGTGCCGTGCTTTTTTCAGGAAGAGGTTCCGTATTTTGCGGCGTGAATTGCGCCGGGTAGATCACGGATTTTCTATTGCCAAAGACCGAATTCAGCAGGCGAAAAAAAGAGGGAAAGTCCCGTATATTGCGGAATACTTTAAAGTGACGGGAAAGAGCGTGGTTCGCCATAAAGACTTATTGATGAGGATAGGAAATATAGCGGCTCCGATTCTCGCCGTTATAGCCCTGGTGTTTACCATCCATTTTTGGATGAACCAGGAATTCGGGTTGGTGTTGGATTTAGGCGGCGAACAGATTGCCACGGTAGAAAGCGAACAGACTCTAGAGCGAGCCGCGGATATGGTAAACCAGAGGCTGGTTTCCGACGCAGTGGAAGCCCGGGATGCGGTGGCTTTTTCTCCCAGCTACCGGCTTTCTATCGTAGACAAAAATCATTACGCTACCGCTACTTCCCTTTGTGATAAGATGATTGAGAAATCCGGCGGAATCATTGAAGAGGCCACAGGACTTTATATCAATGGGGAACTGATGGGAGCGATCAAAAGCAACGCGGATCTCAGCTATTTGCTGGAGGGCATTCTGAGCGACGCAAAGGGAGGAGATCCAACCGCTAAAGCTTCCTTTGTAGAGAATGTGGAAAGTGTCAGCGGCCTCTATCCTGCGGAGAAAATCCTTTCCGCGAGTGAAGTGAAAGAACTGTTACAAGGGAGTCCGGAACAGATTGGTTCCTATACCATAGAAGAAGGGGATACCTTGGAAGGAATTGCCGAAAAGTTTCAGGTATCGCTTGAAGTACTGGATACTTCTTTGGGCGGAGTATCAATAGAACAGTTGGCGGTGGGGGATCAGATTCTCCTTATGCAGCAAAATCCCCTGTTGACGGTGAAAATTGTGAAAGAAGAAACTTATGAATCAACCATCCCCTTTACCACTGTCACGGTCAATGACGACACTCAAACTACAGATTACTCGTCTGTAACCCAAGAGGGAGCCGACGGAAAAGAGCAATGTGTGGACGAAGTTACATACATTGACGGCGTGGAAGTTTCCAGGGAAACGGTGAGCCGTACAACCATTCAAGAGCCGGTAGATAAAGTTATCGCGGTAGGGACCCAAAAAAAGGAAGAGCCGGTGATCCAGGAAGGGGTAGCTACCGGAACAATGACGTGGCCGGTCCCTTATACTCATCGTGTGGTAAGTACCTACCAAATGCGTTGGGGAAAAATGCACAATGGCATTGATATTTCCTCCAGCGGCATTCGCGGGCAGTCTATTGTGGCGGCGGATGGCGGAACAGTCACTTATGTAAAATATCACAATTATGGATATGGATACCATCTGATGATAGACCATGGAAATGGCATGTCTACTTTGTATGCCCACTGCAATACTATTTTAGTGTCTCCGGGCCAAAAAGTAGCCAAGGGCCAAGTGATCGCTACGGTTGGCACTACAGGTGATTCTACAGGAAACCATCTCCACTTTGAAGTATATCGGAATGGTTCCCGGGTAGATCCTTTATCTTATGTTAATTAACAGGTCAAAAAGTTCCTACAAACAGTTTGTTTTTGTAGGAATTTTTTGATAAATAAACGCCAGTTCGCGGGAAGAGGATTTCATATATGAATGAAGAAGTAAAATTATTGATTGAAAAAGCCGATCAAGCAATCAGAGAAGAAAGATTTGACGACCTGTTGAATTTTTATTCCGATGATGCCGTATTGATTGTAAAGCCCGGGTTAGAAGCGAGAGGAAAGGCGGCCATCAAAGACGCCTTTATAAAAATAGCCGCTTATTTTAAAAATAGTGTCGTTCCGACACAGGGAAAAATGATCATGATAGAAGCCGGGGATACGATATTGGTTTTGTCACAGACATTATTAGATGCGGATAATAAAGAAACTTCTCAGTACAGCATGGAACGGAAAGCCACCTATGTATTTAGAAATACAAATGGAAAATGGTTGTGTGTTGTAGACAATTCATATGGAACATCATTGCTTGATTAAATGAAAGAAGGGCTCCCCGGAAGCATTTCCGGGGAGCCCGTTGGTTAGGGAAGAAAACGGTAATTAGCAGCCGCAGCCACAGGAGTTACCGCAGCCGCATCCGTCGTTGTTGTAAGAGTTACCGTCGTTACCACAACCACAGACCAACAGGATGATAATCAGGATAATAATCCAGGAGCATCCTCCGCCGCATCCACCAAACAAATTGTTACAAGCCATTGTGTATTGCCTCCTTTAAAAGCATTTGATACAGTATACGGATTACCGAGGGGATTGGTTACAAGTTTTTTTATTTGATTTTATCGAGAAGCTTGTTGGCCAATCCGAAAAGGAAAGGAGCATCTTTCTTTACTTTAGACGATAGGAAACAAGGAATAAACCCAAATTGGCTTTCGTAAAATAAAGAAGATTGCTTTCCAGTGGGGTTCCGTACTAACAGAGTATGCGTTGGGGTAAAAGAGGTTCCAAAAGAATGTAGAGACCTTTAAAAATTTAGAAAACAAAAAATTGAAAATTTAAGCAATTATGAGAAAACCCGAGCAAACAGGAGCAAACATTGCAAAAATTAAGGCAAATGATCTTAAATTGACTTTAACTGACTTTGACTTATAAAGAGATTGTTTATATACTAAGATCAAAGAAAGTCAAAATCAAAAAAGAGGTGAGAGGTATGAAAATGAGCGATATAGTTGCTCAATATATTTTGCATGTATTGGAAGAGAGCGATGGAAATGCGGAAATTCAAAGGAATGAACTGGCGGGGGAACTTGGATGCGTACCCAGCCAAATTAATTATGTGATTACCTCTCGGTTTACTCCGGAACAAGGATATATCGTGGAGAGCAGACGGGGCGGGGGCGGTTATATCCGCATTACAAGAGTAAAAATGGATCAGGGTAACGCAATGATGCATATCATCAATTCAGTGGGTGAAAAATTGGATAAAGCCACCGCCCGGGCAATGCTGGTCAATATGCAGCACCAAAAGATTCTTTCCCCGGAGAATGCAAGGTTAATAAGCGCGGCGATATCGGATCGCGCTTATCAATGCGTCCCGCCCCAGATACGGGATCATTTGCGGGCCGCAGTTTTTAAGAATATGTTGTTAACCCAGATATAAAAAAGGAGGCATTGTTTATGTTGTGCCAATCTTGTGGAAAAAATCAAGCGACAACCCATGTGAAGTCGATTGTCAATGGAGAATTAAGGGAATATATGCTGTGTCCTGAATGCGCAAAAAAAATGGGCTATGGTAGCCTGTTTGACGGATTCGGTTTTAATTTGGGAAATTTCTTGGGGAGCTTCCTGGGGGAAGAGATGCCGGAAGCTCCGGTGAATACAGTCCGCTGCAAAGGATGCGGGTCTTCCTTTGAAGAAATCGCAAAGACAGGGAAAGTTGGATGTGCGGAATGTTACCACACATTTTACGACCGGCTGATGCCCTCTATTCAAAGGATACATGGAAACACTACGCATACAGGGAAAATAGCCTCTTGTGCAGGCGTTGAAGCCAAACGGGAAAATGAATTGGAAAAAGCCAAGGAAGAGTTAAAGAAAGCGATTCAGGAACAGGCATTTGAAAAAGCCGCAGAATTGAGAGACCGTATCAAAGAGTTGGAAGGGAAGGGAAACTCCGATGAAAAAATGGTATGAAAAAGCAGGAGACCAGGGAGATATCATTGTCAGTACCCGTATTCGGCTTGCCAGAAATCTGAGAAACTGCCCGTTCCCCTGTAAATTACAGAAGGACGGTATGTTAAAAGTGGATGCTGCGGTCAAAGATGCGGTATTAAATGGGAATTCCGCTATTGCGGGGGAATTTGATTATATTGATATGGGGTCTTTGACCCAAACCGACGCGGTTTCCCTGGTGGAACGGCATCTGGTCAGCCCGGAGTTTGCTTCTGATCGGGAAGGCCGGGGGCTGCTCCTGATGAAAGACGAATCAGTGAGCATTATGATCAATGAAGAAGACCATTTGCGTATCCAGGTGATGCAGCAGGGGTTAGCGTTGGATGAGGCCTATCAGATGGCGGATCACTTGGATACCCTATTGGACGAACGTTTAAAGTTTGCCTTTGATGATCGGCTGGGATATCTGACCCAATGCCCTACGAACTTGGGAACAGGGATGCGGGCGTCTTTGATGCTGCATCTGCCGGCGTTGCAAGACAGCGGGGCTATGAACCGCATTGCGGGAAATCTTTCCAAACTGGGGATGACCATTCGCGGTATCTATGGGGAAGGCACCCAGCCGAAAGGGGCGCTGTATCAGCTGTCTAATCAGGTAACCTTGGGACTATCGGAACAGGCGGCTATCAGCAATCTAAAAGATATTGCGCTCCAGCTGGTGGCGCAGGAACGTGCCGCCCGGGAAACTTTGGTGAAACATGTAGAGACGCAAGACGCCATCGGTCGTTCTTTAGGGATTTTGCTGTATGCAAAGTTACTGAACAACGATGAGTTTATGAAATTGATTTCCAACGTACGTCTTGGTATATCGATGGGATTAATTGACCATATTTCTTATGATCAAATCAACACCTTGATGATCGAGGCGCAGCCTGCTACCCTGATGAAACACGCAGGAAAAAACCTGTCCCCGTCCCAGCGGGATCAGCGGAGGGCAGATCTGGTACACAGCCAGTTGACGCATTAAGATTTTTGTAAAAGAAGGAAAAAGCAACGATCCGAATTAAAAGGAGGATTGACCTATGTATCGTTTTAATGGATTTACGGAAAAAGCAAACAAAGCTTTGAATCTAGCTATTGAGAGCGCAGAGGAAATGGGGCACACCTATGTAGGGACCGAACATATCCTGTTGGGCTTGCTGGAGGAACAAAGCGGCGTAGCGGCTACCGTGCTCAATGATCTGGGCGTGACCGCCGACGAGCTGGAGCAGATGATGCGCCAGAAGATTGGCACCGGCGTGCGCAGCATCATCACAATGGATGATTTTACGCCGCGTACCAAGCGAATTTTACAGATAGCTGTGATGGAAGCGGCAAGAATGGGCCACAATTATGTGGGAACCGAGCATTTGCTGATGGCCTTACTGGAAGAATCCGACAGTTATGCCATGCGCTTTTTAAATGAGCTGGGCGCAAAAGCAGAAGATATTGTCAAGAAGATCAACGATGCGCTGGGCAGCGGAGACAGCGATGAGGAAAAAGGCGGCTATGGGATGCCGGGAGCCGGAAAGGCAGGAAGCAAGGGCAAGAGCAATACCAAAACCTTGGATCAGTTTGGGCGTGATTTGACGGCGGTTGCCGCGCAGGGCGGAATCGACCCTGTCATTGGCCGTCAAAATGAGATTGAGCGCGTCATTCAGATACTGTCCCGCAGGACCAAAAACAACCCCTGCCTGATCGGGGAACCCGGCGTAGGTAAAACGGCTGTAGTGGAAGGATTGGCCCTGAAGATCGCTTCTGGAAATGTGCCGGAACTGTTAAAGGGGAAACGCGTAGTATCCTTGGATCTGACCGGCATGATCGCGGGGACCAAATACCGCGGCGACTTTGAAGACCGCATTAAGAACGCCATAGACGAGGTCAAAAAAGCCGGAAACGTCATCCTGTTTATCGATGAGCTGCATACCATTGTGGGCGCGGGTTCCGCAGAAGGTTCCGCGGATGCCGCCAATATTCTGAAACCCTCTTTGGCGAGAGGCGATTTCCAAGTGATCGGCGCCACAACCATCAACGAGTACCGCAAGTATATCGAGAAAGATGCGGCTTTGGAACGCCGGTTCCAGCCGGTTATGGTGGGAGAGCCCAGCGAGGAAGAGGCTGTTGAAATCCTTCGCGGGTTGCGCGACCGCTATGAAGCGCATCATAAAGTAAAGATTACCGACGAGGCCATCGAGGCGGCCGTGAAACTTTCGTCCCGGTATATTGCCGACCGTTATTTGCCGGATAAAGCCATTGACTTGATCGATGAAGCGGCTTCCCGTGTGCGTTTGTTGGCTTATACCGCTCCGGAAGATTTGCAGGAGCTGGAGAAGCAGCTGAAAGAATTGGAGCAGGAGAAAGCCGCCGCAGTCAACGAACAAGATTTTGAACACGCCGCTAAAGTGCGTGATGAGGAAAAAGAAGTCAAACAGCACCTGGAAGAACAGAAACAGCTGTGGGAGGAAAAGAACGCCAAGGTCAGCGGGGAAGTTACGCCGGATGACATCGCCCATGTGGTTTCCAGCTGGACAGGCGTGCCGGTGGTCCAATTGACGGAAGAGGAAAGCGAACGCCTGCTGAAAATGGAGGATATCCTGCATAAGAGGATTGTGGGGCAGGATGAAGCAGTCAGCAGCGTAGCTAGGGCTATCCGCCGCGGCCGTGTAGGGTTAAAAGACCCCAAGCGCCCGGTTGGTTCGTTTATCTTCCTGGGGCCGACAGGCGTAGGAAAGACTGAGCTGTGCAAGGCATTGGCGGAAGCTATGTTTGGCGATGAAAATGCCATGATCCGTCTGGATATGTCCGAATATATGGAGAAACACACCGTCTCGAAACTGGTAGGTTCCCCTCCGGGATACGTAGGATATGAAGAGGGCGGCCAACTGACGGAGAAAGTCCGCCGCAGGCCCTATTCCGTCATCTTGTTCGACGAAATTGAAAAAGCCCATCTGGACGTCTTCAATATGCTGCTTCAGATCCTGGACGACGGACGTTTGACCGATTCCCAGGGACGCAAAGTGGATTTCCGCAATACGGTCGTCATCATGACCTCTAACGTGGGCGCCCGCCTCATTACGGAAAAGCAGGGAAGTTTAGGGTTTGCCAGCAACGAGACAGAAGAATCTGATTTCCAGAAGATCCGTGATACCGTCATGGAGGAACTGAAAAAGACCTTCCGCCCGGAATTCTTGAACCGTGTAGACGACATCATTGTGTTCAATAAGCTCAACAGCAACGACATTCAGGAAATTGCCAGAAGGATGCTCAAAACGCTGCAAAAGAGGGTGGATGGGCTGAACCTGACGCTTTCCTTTACGGAGGAGGCCATCAAAGCCATTGCGGAAGCGGGATTTGACCCGGTGTACGGCGCAAGACCGCTGCGACGCGCCATCCAGTCCAAGATTGAAGATAAATTGTCGGAGAAAATGCTGGAAGGCAAAATGGAACAGGGCAAACCCCTTCTATGCGATTATAAAAACGGCGAGTTCGTTTTCACACAGGAATAAAGAAAAGAACAAAAGGAGGGATCCTGCGGGATCCCTCCTTTTGTTGCAACTAGATGAAAAAAGGGGAAATAGATAGAAGAGAACCAAGCCAATCCTTATCGATACCCTATATTATTTTTTCTGAGAAAAGTAGATGGAAAATATTTCTCTTTCCGGTTAACTTTCAAAAAAGCTTTTCCCTGTTCCAGATAGAGCTCTTGCTGTTCCCTGCTTAAAGCACGGAAAATTTGAAGCAGATTTTCTTCCTGGGGTGTGATGTTGCTTTTTAGGCGATAACCCAACAAATAATCGGTAGAGACATGAAAATATTCCGCAAGACGCATTAGGATGGAAAAATCTGGTTCCCGGACTCCTTGCACATAACTGCCTACTGTAGAAGCAGCAATGTTTAAGTCTGCCGCAAGCTGTTTCTGTGTGATATTATGTTCCTCAATCAAACTGCGTAATATCTGATGAAATTCCAAATTAATCAACTCCTAATTATTTATTGTATAAAGAGAATTCAAAAAACGGAAAAATATACTCTATTCGTGTTAAAAATACTCAAAATGAGTTGTGATAAACAGATATATAAGGTAGACTATACTGGAAAGAAGAGGACAGAAGAGGATATAACTTTTGAAATCGTTTGTGATTTGAAACGGATTATTTTTATCAAAAAGGACCTATCCTGTAACCGGATCGTATGGATCGGATTAAGGAAAAGGCCCTTATTTTTTCTTCTATATTCCCGCCGTCTTTCTATTTCCCTTTTAATACGCAAAAACTGTTCTGTGTGCCGTAACGGACGCATGGTTGGGAATGCGGAAATCAAGCGGCGCTGTAGTAACTTTGTATTTTTTTCCAGCTCTTTCTTTTTTTGGATTAACTTCTCGATTCTTTCTCTCGTATCGGTATCGAGCTTCTGCCCTACCTTATATTGCAGACGCTCCCGTACGGTTTGCCTTTTCTCTTCAATTTCATCCAATAAACTGTGGAGTTGACGGAGCTTTCCATTGAATTGCAGGATGGTATGGATCGATATCACAGTGTCGGCTACAAAATAAATCATAAGGATACCTGCTATCACACACTGCACGCTATCTGGGATCTGGGACAGCAAATCCTGTCCCAGGGGGTGTATCACTACCATCAAGACTACGCACAACAGACCAAACAATAGGGAGTTTTGCAGACAGATTCTCCCGTGAAGTTGAATTTTTTTCTTAGAATAGTCCCACCATTTCGTGTGAAACAGCTTCTCAAGCAGGAAACCGGTGATATATTCCAGCAGCGTGGTGATTAAAGCCCCGCACAAAAAGATAAGGATGATATTTTTTCCAATAGGGTGCAGCAGTCCAATAACCAACAGCGCCCCTATTCCATAAACCGGGCAAAAAGGTCCGTTTAAAAACCCTCGATTGATAAACCGTTTCGCCGGAACCGAGCAATAAATGGATTCGCAAAGCCACCCCAGAAAACTATATCCAGCAAATCCCAAAAACCACGTGCAAAAATTTTCCATCAAATTTTCTTTCCCCTTTTGTCACGCTCTTTCCTTTTCCCCTCCGGACTGGAGAGCAAGCTTTTCTTCCAATTCTTTTACAAAATCTTTCACCGCTGAAAGAAGGATCTCTTTATCATGGGGGAGATTTTGGGTAAACCCTAGGAATTCTGTCCCCAGCTCCTCCATAATCCCCTTGGTAAAGCCTTTTCCCCTTTCCGTCAGGCGAATAATTTTCCTCCTCCGGTCCGTGGGATGGCTCTCTCGGTAAATATTCCCTTCCTTCTCTAAAGAATCCAACATGTAAGTCATAGTCTGGCGGGGCAAATACAGATGGTCCGCCAATTCCGCCGCTTCACATCCCCCGCGCACATATAATTCCATCAGCAGTAGAATATTAGGATAAGTGGTATGCTTGGTGCTGGCCCAGCGGCAGCATAGGTTATACCCTTTGATAAATAGGGCGGCATATTCTACGAACCACCGTTCTCCTTGATTTTTTCCCATTGTATGATCCTTTCGTTAACATTCTATGAAAATGATTGACTTTCCCTAACCCGCATATATAATATGAATTAGGATTATATGAATTGGTATTAATATATTAATAAGTGTAATAGGTAGCAATTATTTTGTCAAGTTTAAGAAAAGGCGGGAGATCTCGTGCAAGATTTTGTAGTATTTGATTCTGTATGCAAATATTATACGATGGGGGAACAAAAAATTGTTGCCGCCGATCATGTCAGTTTTTCCATTCAAAAAGGGGAATTTACTGTGATTGTGGGTCCAAGTGGAGCCGGAAAAACCACTGTCCTGAATATGTTAGGCGGTATGGATACTTGCGATGAAGGGAAGATCTGGCTGGATGGAAAGGAAGTCAGCGCATATACCCAGCGTCAGCTCACTGAATACCGGCGGTATGACGTAGGTTTTGTCTTTCAATTTTATAATCTGGTGCAGAACCTGACGGCCCTGGAAAATGTGGAACTGGCCTCGGAAATCTGTAAGGAACCTCTGTCCGCAAAAGAAACTCTCTGTCAAGTAGGGCTGGAAGACCGCATGAAAAATTTTCCCGCGCAGCTGTCCGGCGGGGAACAACAGCGCGTGGCCATCGCCCGCGCCTTGGCCAAAAATCCCAAAATCCTCCTTTGTGACGAGCCCACCGGAGCTTTGGACTACAACACCGGTAAGAATATCCTGAAACTACTTCAGGATACCTGCCATCAAACCGGGCGTACCGTTATTGTGATTACCCATAACCAAGCCATCACAGCCATGGCGGATCGGGTCATTCATATCAAAAACGGCCGTGTGGACGGAATAGAGCTCAACGAACATCCGACCCCTGTGGAAAGGATTGAGTGGTAATCTTGAAAAAATCATATCGAAAAATTATCTTTCGGGAGATCAAACAAAGTTTCAGCCGCTTTTTAGCTATCTTTTTCATTGTGGCGTTAGGAGTAGGTTTTTTTGCCGGATTAATGGCCACTACGCCAGATATGCGCCTTTCTGCTGACCGCTATTATGACGATACCTATATGATGGATATCCGTGTGGTGTCCACTTTGGGGCTGACTGACGACGATGTGAAGGAGATCCGCAATATGGACGGGGTCTCCGGCGTCATGCCTGCCTATTCCACCGACGCCCTTGTGAATACTGAGGAAGAAGATAGTTCCGTAGCCCGTATTCACGGCCTTCCGGTGGGGGATCTGAATGACGATAATCCGGATTATTTAAACCGTGTTACCGTCACAGAAGGACGCCTTCCCGAAAAACCGGGTGAGTGCGTGCTGGAGGAAGACGTGGTAGGAAGCCGCCCTGTGGAATTGGGCAGCACCATACGAATTTCCCCGGAGAACAAGGATGATCTCAGCGATACCTTAGCGGATACCGAATTCACTGTGGTAGGTTATGTAAAAAGCGCCTATTATTTCTCCATTGAACGGGATCAGACCACGGTAGGGGACGGTACCATCGACCTGATCCTCTATATAGATGAAAAAAGCTTTTGTATGGAGGCATATAGCGATATTTTCCTAACTGTAGCACAAGCCAAGGATGAGAATACATTTTCCCAATCATACACAGATTGTATCGATGCCTGGAAAGAAAAATTGGAAGATCTCGGCAGCGTGCGGACAGTGGCCCGGTACGACGAAGTGAAATCCGAAGCCCAGGCCGAACTGGACGACGCTCAGCAGGAATACGATAAAAACAAAGAGGAAACCCAACAGAAGCTGCAAGACGCCCAACAGGAATTGGAGGATGGGCGCGCCCAGATCGAACAGTCGGAGCAGGAATTGCAGGATGGTTTTGAGCAACTGACAGCAGGGGAACAGACTGTCCAGGAAAAAGAGCAAGAATTGCTTCCTGCACAACAGCAAATCGAAGCCGCGGAACGGACGATCCAGGAGAATGAAAAAGAACTGGCTCTGGGAGAAGCCCAATGGCAAGAGGGGAATACCGCCCTACAGCAGAAAGAATCGGAACTTTCTGTTGCCCGCCAGCAATTGGAAGAGGGAGAATCCGCGTTGGCGGCTCAAGAGTCCCTCCTGCTCCAAGGGGAAAACCAGTGGCAGCAGGGGAAACAGGAGTTAGAGGACAACCGGGGCCAACTGGAGGCGTTTAAGCAGCAGTTGGACAGCGCGTCGCAACAAATAGAAGAAGCCAAAAAGCTGATCGAACAGCTTTACCAATCTGGGTTGACTGAGCAAGCCCGGGCTTTGGAAGAGCAAGTAAAGCAGAAAGAAGCGCTTTACCAGGAAAACCTTGCGCTTTACCAGGAAAAGGAGGCCCTTTTCCTGCAAGCGGAACAGGAGCTGGAAACAAAACGTCAGGAACTGGATGCGGGAAGGCGGCAACTGGAAGCAGGAAAACAGCAACTGGAAAATTCCCGCACGCAGCTGCAAGAAGGGGAGGCTCAAATCACCGCCGCCCGCGCCCAGTTGGATGCCACTCGCGCCCAGTTAGACGACGGCAAGGCGCAACTGGAGGCGGGAAAAGAAACTTTAGCCGCTTCCAAAGCCCAATATGAGGCGGGAAAACAGCAGTTGGAAGAGGCAAAAGAACAATTATCCGCTAATCGTACGCAATTGGAAGAGGGGCAAGAGGAGCTGGATTCCGCCAAACAAAAGCTTGCCGATGGGGAAAAAGAGTATCAGGACGGAAAACAAGAAGCAGATACCCAACTGGGGGATGCGGAGGAACAGCTCCGAGATGCTCAACAACAGATTGATGAATTAACCATTCCGGAATGGTATGTGCTGGACCGCAATACCAATGTGAGTTATGCCAGTTTTGATTCCAATGCACAAAAGGTAGAGGCCATTGCCAAGGTGTTCCCTGTCTTTTTCTTCCTGGTGGCGGCACTGGTGGCCCTCACTACCATGACCCGTATGATTGAAGAAGAACGCACGCAAATAGGAACGCTCAAAGCCCTGGGATACGGCAAAGGCGCTATCGCTTTGAAATATGTTGTCTATGCAGGCATCGCCACCATTGCGGGCAGCGTCTTTGGATTGCTGGTAGGATTCCAAATTTTCCCTGTCGTCATTTGGAAGGCGTACGCTATTATGTACAACCTGCCTCCTTTGATTACAGCTTTCCAGGTGGATTATGCGCTGGTATCGTCATTAGCCGCTATCTGCTGCACCATGCTGGCCACTTTCTTCGCCTGCTATAGTACTTTAATGGAAACGCCCGCCCGTCTGATGCTGCCCCGTGCTCCCAAAGCCGGTAAGCGTATTTTGCTGGAACACATCACCCCCATCTGGTCCCGGATGCGCTTTACGCATAAGGTGACCGCCCGTAACCTGATCCGTTATAAGAAGAGGTTCTTCATGACGGTAATCGGCATCGCAGGATGCACCGCTCTTCTGCTGACAGGTTTTGGCATGCGGGACTCCATTTCTGATATCATAGATAAACAATTTAACGATTTGTTCCAATACAATTTGATCGTAGGGGTCAAAGACAGTGAACAGCTGTCCAGTGATCCTATCCTTCGATCCGTGCTGGATGATCCTGATGTCGTGAGCGATTCTCTGTCGGTCCATCAGGAAATGGCTGACGTCACCAGCGAAAGCGGGGATACACAGAGTTCCGTCTACCTTTACGTCCCGGAATCCTCCCAGCGCCTCCCTGATTTTATTAAGTTCCGGGACAGAAAGAGCGGTGCCTCTATTCCTTTCACTGAGGATTCCGTCTTAGTGAGTGAAAAAATGGCGGAAAGCCTACACATCAAAAATGGCTCCACCATCACCATTCAAAACGCTGACGGCGTAAAAGCGGAATGCAAGGTGGGCGGCATTGTAGAAAATTATGTATATGCTTATGTCTATATGTCCCCTGATCTCTATCGTTCCTCTTACCATGCCGAGCCAGATTTTACCCAAGTAATCGCCAAAGTACCGGATACTTCCAAAGAGAACAGGGAAGAAATCGCCAGCACCCTGTTGACCTCCGATGATATCAGCGCAGCGCAGTTTACCAATGATTTAAGCGAATCCTTCTCCGACGTGATCAAAAATATGGATTATATCGTCATCGTGCTGATTGTCAGCGCCGGCCTGCTGGCTTTCATTGTGCTTTACAATCTCACGAATATCAACATTACCGAGCGGCAGAAAGAAATTGCCACCATCAAGGTGTTAGGGTTCTATGATAAAGAGGTATCGGCCTATATTTTCCGTGAAACAGCCATTTTAACCTTGATCGGGGCTGCGGTGGGACTGGTTTTGGGAATCGCCTTGCACGCCTTTGTGGTAAAGACAGCGGAAATCGATATGGTCATGTTCGGCCGGAATATCAGCGTCCTCAGCTATTTCCTGTCCGCGCTTCTAACGATTGTATTTTCCTTGCTAGTCAACCTGGTTATGTACCGTAAACTGAAAAAAATCAGCATGGTAGAATCCATGAAAGCCGGCGAATAGACGCCTTACGAAACTGTAAGAAATTAGTCCTTGTGAAGCACGTGTAATCATGGTAAAATATCGGATAGGCAAAGGAATGACTTGCCCTTTTTCGGTGTTTTCCTGTGATATTGGGCCTTCTTCTTTTGCATGAGATAAGAGATTCAAAGGAGGACAAAGCGTGAAAAGGATCATCCGGAAAGCGGCGCTTTTGCTGGTTGTCATCGTGATATTAAGCGGCCTGACCGGCTGTAAAGAACACGCCTCTCCTACCCCGGAAAATCCCCTGTTGGGTGTTTGGAAGGATACTTATGATTTAACCGAATACGAATTTTTAGACGACACCAACTTGAAATTAATTACCATTGGGATCGCTTCTTTCGATGGCACTTATGAGATTCATGATGGTCAGATGACGATCCGTATCTCTATGTTGGGAACCATCGAAGAAAAAACTTACGAGTATCGGTTTGAGGGGGATCGCTTCTTTCTCAATGAGACGGAGTTCGTCCGAAAAAGTCCGTAATTGGCAATAAAAAATTTATAAAAAAGCCGATGCAGCATATTTTGCTGCATCGGCTTTTTTAATATCCTATCTATGGATAAAAGGTTTTCTTTTCCTTGTTTCCCAGGGCTTTCCCTCCTCCTCTCTAGTAATCCAGAAAAAACCATGTTATAATAAAAGCCAAAATGGATAAAATATGGTGATTGGAGTTGAGAAATATATGACAGCAATAAACAGACAAAAAATTTGTGATGGCGTCTATTTTAGCAGTGTTCCAGATTCCCGTTTCAAAACAGGGAGGATTACCGCAGCGCTTATGCTTCCCCTCTCTCGGGAGACCGCGGCGGCTTATGCCATTCTTCCTTATCTTTTGTGCCGTTCCTGCCGGGAATATCCCGATTTTACGGCGCTCAATCGAAAATTAAGCGAACTTTACGGCGCTTCCCTCTATGCCGACGTGCATAAGGTGGGAGAAGTCCAAATGTTGTGCCTTTCCGCGGTGGGGATTGACGACCGCTATGCGCTGGACCATCAAAGCGTTTCCAAGGAACTCACTTCCCTGTTGTGCAGCGTGCTGTTCGATCCGGCTTTAGAAAACGGTGTTTTCCGGGAGCAGGATATCGCCCAGGAAAAACGCCAGCTGATAGAGCGGATCGATGCGGAATACAATGACAAGCGGGCCTTTGCTAAAATGCGTTGTGAAGAATTGATGTGCCGGGAAGAGGCATTCGGCGTAAACGTGTACGGCAAACGGGAGGAAGTGGAACAGCTCACCGCCCAGCAGATTTATGAGGCTTGGCAGACAGCCCTGCGTACCGCCCGTATTGAATGTATGATGTTGGGGAATTCCGATCCCCAACAGGCCAGGCAGGTATTTGAACAGGCGTTTTCTAAGATTGAACGGGGACAAGTCGCCGATTGCTCCACCAAGGTGGTGCGCTCTGCCAAAGAGGTTCGGGAATATAATGATTCCATGGAGGTAGCCCAGGCAAAACTGGTGTTGGGCTTCCGTGCGGGAACCGCTTGCCCGGATGAATCTGTGATGGCTGCCCGCCTGATGAGCGCTGTATTCGGAGGCACGCCCCATTCCAAGCTTTTCCTGAACGTCCGGGAAAAAATGAGCTTATGCTACTATTGTTCTTCCCGCTATGACCGCAACAAAGGCATTCTCTTGGTGGAAAGCGGTGTGGAGCAGCAGAATATGGAAAAGGCCCGCAAAGAAATTCTACACCAGCTAGAACAGATTCAGCAGGGACAGTTGGAGGACAGCGAAATCGATTCTGCAAAACTGAGCGTGGCCAATGGTTTCCGCAGTGTGGCGGATTATTTGGGCGGTTTGGAATATTGGTACCTTTGCCAAACTTTGGAGGGCAAACTGTGCAGCCCGGAAGAAAGTGCGGAGCAGGCCGGCCATATTACCCGGCAGCAACTCATCGACGCCGCAAAACGGGTGACGTTGGACACGGTGTATACGCTCACAGGTAAGGAGGAGCAGGCATGAACATGATAGAGAAAAAAAGCGAACGTCTGGGAGAGCAATATTACCTCATCCATCATCCTTCTGGACTGCGGATCTATGTATATCCCAAACCGGGATATCATTCCACCTACGCTATTTTTGGCACCAAATATGGTTCCATCAATACTTCTTTCCAAGTAGAAGGGCAGGAACCTGTCAAGGTGCCCGACGGTATTGCCCATTACTTGGAACACAAATTATTTGAAAGCGAAGATGGGGACGCATTTGCCCGTTACGCCAAAACAGGCGCTTCCGCCAATGCGTTTACCTCCTTCGATACCACCTGTTACTTGTTTTCCTGCACCGAAAAAGTGGAGGAAAGTTTGGAAATCCTTCTGGATTTCGTGCAGTCTCCTTACTTTACCGCGCAGACAGTACAAAAGGAGCAGGGGATCATCGGCCAGGAAATCCGTATGTATGACGACGATCCCAACTGGAGGGTTATGTTCAATTTGTTGGGAGCGCTCTATCACAATCACCCAGTAAAAATAGATATTGCCGGTACGGTGGAATCCATTGCGGAGATCACTGCGGAAAAATTGTACACTTGTTATAACAGCTTTTATAATCTGCATAATATGGCATTATGCGTGGCGGGCAATGTGACTGTGGAACAGGTCGTCGGTTTGGCCGACCGGCTGCTCAAGCCTTCCAAAGAACAAAAGGTGGAAACCTTTTTCCCGGAAGAGCCGGATACCATTGTAAAAGAGCGCGTAGAACAAAAATTTCCGATCGCCGTCCCTTTATTCCAATTAGGTTTTAAAGAAACCGCAGGAAAACAGCGCGCTACCGCCCAGGAGCTGGCGTTGACCGATATTATCTTAGAGGCCCTCGCTTCCAAGTCCAGCCCTCTGTATCGCGAATTGATGGATGCACAAC
Source organism: uncultured Clostridia bacterium (assembly GCA_904420155.1). Taxonomy (GTDB): domain Bacteria; phylum Bacillota; class Clostridia; order Oscillospirales; family Acutalibacteraceae; genus CAJFUH01. The sequence continues at coordinate 20,622 of CAJFUH010000114.1, read as the reverse complement.
TGATCAATTCCTCTTTCGGATATGAGTATTTTGAAGGCCCCGGATACGCATCGGTTATCTTTACCGGGGAATCCCGTGATCCTGATAAAACGGCCCAGATGATCCGGAATGCCGTAGACAAGCTCCATCGGGAGGGTATCTCTGAGGAAACCTTCGAGAGGGCCCGCCGGGCTGTTTATGGGCGTAACTTATCTATTTTTAACAGTACGGAGGCAATTGGCACTGTGATGATCAATCTAAGCTTTGCCGATCAGGAAGTATTTCATTATATCGACTGTATTGCGCAGGCTACGTTAGAACAAGTCCACGAGAGGCTTCGTCATCAGCTTGATTGCTCCCGTTCCGCTCTGTCCGTGGTTTCCCCCATGGAATAAATGAAAAGATCCCCTTTTTGTGGGAAGGCAGGGGAGTTTTGACCTTTTTCAGCAGTTATTGGGAAAGATAACCAGAGGATCAATCTGGAATCTTTCCGTACATAAGGAGGCTTTTCAATCCACATGGAATCAACCTATCATATTACCTTTCCCGGGTTAGGGACATGGGCAACCTTTGATATCAATCCAGTGGCCTTTTCTATTGGCAGTTTTGAAATCCGCTGGTATGGTATCATCATCGCGGCGGGGGCGCTGTTAGCTTTACTCTACGCTTTTAAGAATTGTAAGCGTTTTGGAATCAATCCGGATAAGCTGATCGACGCTGTTATCGTTGGCTTTATTACCGGTATCATCGGCGCCCGTCTTTATTACGTGATTTTTTATGATTTCTCTCATTATTTAAGCAATCCCTTGAGTATCTTCAACCTCAAAGAAGGCGGGCTTGCTATTTATGGAGGGATCATCGGCGCTCTTTTGGGCGGCCTGCCGGTCATCAAACACCATAAGCAGAATATCCTTGCCGTGTTGGATCTGGTCGTGATAGGATTCCTCATCGGCCAGGGCATCGGACGGTGGGGCAATTTTGTCAACCAAGAGGCTTACGGCGTTGCCACTGACCTGCCCTGGAGAATGGTCAGCGAAGGTACCGGCGGTGTTGGGGTACACCCTTGCTTCCTATATGAATCCCTTTGGTGCCTTTTGGGCGTTCTTGTGCTTCATCTCGCCAGTAAGAAGCGCCGGTATGACGGGCAAATCTTTTTGTTGTATTTGGTGTGGTATGGAGCCGAACGTTTTGTTGTAGAGGGTTTGCGTACAGACAGCCTCTATTTTTTAAATCTTCGAGTTTCTCAAATATTAGCGTTAGCTACCGCTTTGGTGGGCATTTTCTTCTTGATCTTTTTCCGCAAACGGAGAAGTCTATGGGTAGAACAGCAAAAGGCGGCAAAGATAGCGGGGGCTACCCCTACGGGGAATGTTTCATTGTCGGAGACAGCCCCAGACAACAACCAAAAGTCCAATGGTTCTTCTGATACTTTAGACGATTAGAAAGGCAGGTTTTCAATATGGCAACAATCATAGATGGCAAAGCAGTTTCCGCGCAGGTGCGTGCACAGGCGGCCCAGGAGGTTGCACAGCTAAAAGAACAGGGGATTCATCCCGGTTTGGCGGTGGTGATTGTGGGCGATGATCCCGCTTCCCGTGTCTATGTCAACAATAAGAAAAAAGCGTGTGCGGAGATTGGGATTCACTCCGAAGAATATGCTTTGCGCGCAGAAACTACACAGGAAGAGCTGTTAAATTTAGTAGAGAATCTCAATCATAAAAAAGAAATCAACGGTATTTTGGTACAGTTGCCTTTGCCCAAACATCTGGACGAGAAAGCGGTTATCAAAGCCATTGATCCCATCAAGGATGTCGACGCTTTCCATGCTGAAAATGTGGGCAGGATTATGATCGGCGATTTTCATTTTCTCCCTTGTACGCCCGCCGGCGTTATGGAATTGCTTCACTCCGCCAACATAGAAGTAAGCGGCAGGCACTGCGTCGTGATTGGACGCAGTAATATTGTGGGTAAGCCCATGGCCATGTTGCTGCTGCATCAAAATGGAACGGTCACCATCTGCCACAGCAAAACCAAAAATCTGTCGGAGATATGCCGCAGCGCTGATATCTTAGTGGCCGCCGTAGGGATTCCCAAATTTGTGAAGGCGGATATGGTAAAACCCGGCGCAGTGGTCATCGATGTGGGCATGGACAGGGATGAGAATGGAAAACTCTGCGGCGATGTGGATTTTGCCCAAGTGGAACCTATCGCTTCTTATATTACTCCCGTTCCCGGAGGAGTCGGCCCCATGACCATCGCTATGCTGATGAAGAATACCATTACCGCTGCCAAAATACAACATAAATAATGTTTCATAGTCTTTCAGCGCAAGGCAAAAGCCTTGCGCTGATTTTTATCATCAATTCTACCGTTTTTTCTATTTAATACTCAATTTGGGGGAACACTAACCAAAAAGAAAAAGGAGTGTCTCTTCCAATGCCCACTGTAGACGTAAAACTGACGCATGGGACAAAAACCATAGGGGAAATCAGCCTGTTGTTAAATGCCTGTCAGATTCCCCGTGTTAAGGAAAAAATTGTTGTTGACAAAACGTTCTATACGATCCGATCCGTTCTCTATAACACAAGTATCGATGAGAATACTGGGGATTATTATATTGACCGCGTCAAAATTACTGCTGATAACGAAGTGCAAGACCGAAAAAAGGAGTAAAAGTTATAATGGGGATTCCCTTTGTTATATAGAAGCGTTAGAGGGCAAACGACCCACAGCTTGTCATGCCATAGAAAAAGTTTTTGATTTTCTGAAAAAACTCTTTACGGACCTTCAAAAAAGGCATACAATGAGAGCTGATCAAATCCAAAAAGATGAAGGAGATTTCTTATGCTTGCTCTCAATACCGATTATGCTGGAGAGGGAAAAACCTTATCCGATCTCAGGGAAACGTTAAAAAAGATAGCCAATGCAGGGTTCTCCCATATCCATTGGTGCCATGAATGGGATGGGGATTATACCTATTCTATTTATGAAATGATGCAGATCCGTCAATGGATGGATGAAGAAGGCTTAAAAGCAAAGGCCATACACGCCACCAAAGGTACCCGGAAACCCTGTGGGGATACCTATGTGGGGGATTTCCGCAGGGACTATACCTCTGAAAATGAATATAACCGGTTGGCGGGGGTAGAATTAATCAAAAACCGGGTAGATTTGGCTTATGCCCTTGGTACCTCTGAGATTGTATTACATATGCTGCTTCCTTACCTGACATTCGAAAAAGATCCTGCTTTTGAAGAGCGTTTCTATCGACAGGCCTGCGCTTCTTTTGATGAATTGCAATCTTACTGTAAAACGCGGGGAGTAAGGATCTGTATAGAAAACATGTTGGATACGCCGATTGAGCATCAAATAAAACAATTCGATCTTTTATTTTCTCGTTATGACCGGGAATATATGGGCATCTGTATTGATACCGGCCATGCGCTGATTTCCAACGGCCCCCGTATGCTGGAATTGCCGGAACGGTATTGCGACCGTATCTATTGTGTTCATCTGAATGATAACCTTAGCATCCCCTCGGAATCCTATTATCGTAACGAAGCCCTTATGTGTTCCTGCGACCTGCACATGCCTCCTTTTGACGGGAAATATCATTGGGACAGTTTTCTAAAAATTCTGGCGAAATCTCCTTATGAGCTGCCTCTATTATTGGAATTAAGCTATCATTCCGAGGAAACGGAGGAACAATTCTTAAAAAGAAGTTACCAGGCGGGCTGCCGTCTTATGGAAATATTCCAATCGTATCAAAAGTAATAAAAAAAGAAGGGGTTTTCAGCATGGCCTTGACAGCCGTCTGAAAACCCCTTCTTCTTTCATTGTATCTTCCTTATGATGGCCTTATGCCATATATTCTTCTGCCAGCGTATGCATTTCTTCTAAATGATCAGGATACCAATCCATAAAAGATTTCCCTGTTTCGGATACTTTCTTGCCCAGCGCTACCAGGAAATCCGGGATACGGTTTTCCAGCATTACGCCCCAGCTATCGCCAAAGCGTTCCTGCCCTAGTCGGTCACAACCATTGACATGTAGGGTAAATGCCGGCTGAGCCACTTTATCCACCACTTTAACGCCGCCATGAAAACCGATCACTCCCACTTGATGGGAGCCGCAGGAAGAAGGACAGCCGGAGATATGGATTTGAGGCAACGCCCCGTCGGCCAATCCCGCTTTGCGGACAGCATCAACACAGGCGTGGTACAACGCCTGTGAATCCCGTACGCCCTGTTGGCAAATAGAAGCGCCGATACAAGCTACGGAATGCTCAAACAGTGTCTGCGCCCCATCGTCTGTCGCTTCCAGTACGCGTTCTGCTTCTTCAGCGGTGCAATTGATAATATACATGGTGCCTTCCGGAGCCAAACGGATCTCCACGGCCTCTAAACCTTGGATCACATCCAACAGTTTCCGCAAGGTAGCGGGGGAGGGCGTTCCTCCCAGAGGATGGTAAGAAACAGCATAAAGCCCCTGCTGTTTTTGTGGAATAATCCGTTTTCCGGAGAGTTCTCCCCGCCCGGATTTTGTCACCGGCTGGGAAACCACATGGAGATCCAAACCGCCCTTGGCTTTCACCGCGTCCAATTTTTCCAGGTAAGCATTGCGGTACCCGTCTACCCCTAATGTTTCCTGCATATAGCGGGTGCGCGCTTTCGCCCGCTGCTGATAATTCCCATGCTCAATAAAAGTATCCACCATGGCGCGGACATAGTATAGAATCTCATTTCCCGGCACTTGGGTAGCCACACAAACTCCCTTCTTTGGGTTGGGTCCGATTCCTCCCGCACTGTAAACATCAAAAGTGCCGTCTTCACGGGCAATAAATCCCAGATCCCTCATGGTGGCGTGGGTTACATTGGAAGGATGGTTTGAAAACGCGACTTTCAGTTTGCGGGGCATTTTGATTTCTTCCAAGATAGATAACAAATAATCCCCTACCGCTTCCGCATAAGGCACTACATCAAAAGTTTCTCCAGGCGCCACGCCGGACAGGGGAGGCACCATGACGTTGCGGGGATGGTCCCCGCCGCCGCCCCGGCAAACAATTCCGTGGTCTAATGCTTGGGTGGCGACTTCCAGGATTTGCCGTCCTGTCAAATGATGAAGCTGAATGGTTTCGCAGGTGGTCAGCTTGATGGTATCCACATGCAGACGCTCCGCTGTTTCCACCACAAAGGCCAGTTTGTCCTGGGTCACGCGTCCGGCCGTCATACGAAGGCGGATCATACCCCGTTGTCCGCCTCTCTCCGAATAACTGCCAAATCCTCCTGAAATCCCTTTATACTCTTGTTTAGACAGTTTTCCCGTATAGAAATCCCTTGTGGCCTCGTCAAACGACGAAAGCTCTTTCCGAAATACCTCTACATATTCTTTCATAATATGCTCCTATTCTTTATCCGGAGGTTCACGACCTCCTCTCAATATGATTCCCTTTATTATACCATATCTTCTCCAGGAAGAAAGTCTTTTTTCTTTACAGAAAAAACAAAACATGGTTCCTAAGTTTTTTGGTATTTTTCCCTTTGGATAAAAAAAGTCCCCGCTGTTTTCACACGAAACCCTATTGTTTTTAAATAAGAAATCCCTGCCGACAGCAATACCGGCAGGGATTGAAGAAACATGCTTTTAATAATTCTTAGATACCAGCTGGAAATATGCCTGCGGATGGGCGCAAACCGGGCATACCTCCGGCGCCTTTAGTCCCACATGGATGTGACCGCAATTGGAACATTGCCAAATCACAATTTCACCTTTTTGGAATACCGTGCCGTCTTCCACATTCTTCAGCAATGCGCGATACCGTTCCTCATGTTCTTTTTCAATTTTGGCGACGCTTTCAAACAGAAAGGCGATTTTATCGAACCCTTCTTCCTTCGCTTCCTTGGCAAAGGTGGCATACATATCCGTCCATTCATAATTTTCGCCCTCGGCGGCAGCTTTCAGGTTTTCCGCAGTGGTTCCAATGCCTTCCAACAGCTTAAACCAAATTTTGGCATGCTCTTTTTCATTGTTGGCGGTTTCTTCAAACAGATTGGCGATCTGGACATAACCTTCCTTTTTGGCTTTGGAAGCAAAAAAGGTATACTTATTTCTCGCCTGGGATTCGCCGGCAAATGCAGTTAACAAATTGGCTTCTGTTTTAGATCCTTTTAATTCCATGATTCACGACTCCTTTACTTTTTTATTCAGCACTCTAAAAATAATAATAATTATTATTTTTATTATTGTTATCATATCACGCCTTTTTTCTTTTGTCAAGAATATTTTACCATGGAATGAGAAATTTTTCCATTTTATTTTCTCAATAAAATTTACAAATATAAATCCTATCTGTTAGTCAAATACACAATATAAAGTTGATGTTGCCCGAATGGCCACTTATAAAAAGAACGCATCCTTGAATTTTATTTACAAGGATACGTTCTAGTTTGTTGTTTATCGTTATCGGGTTATCTCCCATCAATCCCTTATGTCCTCTTGAATCAAATGGAGAACGCTTTTATAAAATTGTTCCTCCTCCTACAACAAGATCTCCATCGTAAAAAACGACAGCTTGTCCGGGAGTGACAGAACGCTGGGGTTCTTGAAATTCTACCCGTACTTTTCCGTCCTCCAAAGGGGAAACCTTTGCAGGAGCGGGGGATGCCTGGTAACGTACTTTGGCGGTGACCTGGATAGGCTGGGACAGCGTATCGAACGGAATAAAATTCAATTGATCGGCGGTCAGGGTAGAGGAGTATTGGCTGCCTTCTTCCCCTAAGACTATCGTCTGATCCTGCGGGTTAATGCGGGTGACGTACATGGGTTTCCCAAACGTGACGCCAAGCCCCTTACGCTGCCCAATGGTATACCGGGCAATCCCTTGATGGGTTCCCAAAACATGTCCCTCTTGATCCACAAAATTCCCCTTTGGAAATTTCTGTCCGGTATATCGTTCGATAAATCCAGCGTAATCTTTGTTTTCTACAAAACAGATCTCTTGGCTGTCCGGTTTTGCGGCCACGGGAAGGCCGTATTCTTCTGCGAGGCGGCGAGCCTCTGCCTTTTCCATTCCCCCCAAAGGCATCAGCGTATGGGAAAGCTGATGCTGCGTCAGTCCATACAGGACATAGCTCTGATCTTTGGCGCAAGGGGCTTTTTGTAGCAACCAACGCTTGCTTTTTTCGTCTTGACGGATAATCGCATAATGTCCGGTGGCCACGTAATCGTATTCCAGCAGCAGGGCCCGGCGCAATAAGGCGTCGAATTTTAGATGGGTGTTACAGGCGATACAGGGATTGGGAGTGCGTCCGGCCTGGTATTCCTTTACAAAGTAGTCGATCACCTTTTCAGAAAAAAGGTCGGTAAAATTGAGGACAAGATGCTCAATCCCCAGTTTATAACACACCCGGCGGGCGTCGCTGATATCATCTAGGGAACAGCATCCCCCGGAAAGGCTCTCTGTCATATAGGCGTCAGGTCGAAGCTTCATGGTGACACCAGTCACTTCATAACCTTGTTTTAACAATAGCAAAGCGGCGACGGAGCTGTCCACGCCGCCGCTCATTCCTAACAATACTCGCTTTTTCAAAAAAATACCTCCTGGTAATTATCACATAGATATGACAGTTTTTAGGCAAAGGATGAGATCATCTATGAAAAAAGAAATACGGCGCATAGGGAGCCCCCTTGACGCCGCATGGGATAATAACACCCTTGGGTACAAACGCTGATTTTATATTTTTCTGCCATCGCCGGTTAAACAATCCCTTCTGGAGCAAAACAGATATAAGAATTCTCCGTGTAATATAATATCTGCAAATCCGCGTTTTTAGGAACAACAGCAAATAGAACCACTTCGCCGGTTTCCCCTATAGCCAACTTGGTGCTTTCCGGGTTAATCTCGAAATCATAGGAATAGAAATCCATAAATTCCTGAGAATAGTTGTCATAAAAGAAAAAATCAGAACTGCCGAAATAAACTCTGTTCGGCGTGTTATTGCTCAGTAGCTTTACTTGGAATCTGGCTACTGCGTATTCTTCCCCGGCATCCAGTAAGGAGAGGTCCGCGCCCAAGCTTTCCATATACTGTCCTGCCATGCGTCCAGTGACAAATTCCCGCAGCACAATCTCAGAAGTACAGACGCAATTTTCCAGTTTGGAATCGTAGTGGTTTCCAGTAGCGACCACCGTTTCGCCGGTTATGTAGGGGTTATATTCCGTTCCCTTGTCAAAGGAGTCTATGGTTCCGGTAGGGAACGAACGAAAAAAAGAAGAAAATAACACACTTCCAAGCAAAAGAAGCGCTATGACAGGAAGAACGATCGCCAAAACAATCGTCCGTGTATGGTGCGTAGGCGTCGTCGGCACCGGATCATATACATTAGGATACGGCGCTTGCAGATTGGCGGCATAAGGAGGAGCCACCGGCTGTCCCCCATAGGGAGGAGTGGAGGCAGGGGAGACGGAAGGGGGATACTGTTGCTGAGGGAGAGGAGGAAACGGTTGAGAACCCGTGGAGGATGTGGGCGAAGCATAAGGATTCCTCACACCGTATACACAGGGGCTTTTTGTACCGCATATGGGGCATAATTGGGAAGAATCCGGGATAAAATTGCCGCAATTTTTACAAATCATGGTTGTCTACTCCTCATATTACCACATTTGATGATGTATGTTTTCTAGAAATCCAGCGATTGGGCCAAAGGATACCGTTTTATATTCCGTACAAATCCGGCCAGAAAAGATTCCAAAGATTAACCGGCTGTCATGTCTTCCCAATCCAAACCGAAGCTCTTTGATGTAAGGAAAAGCCGGCTCAAACGTCATCATGATTCGGCGATCTTCGGAATGGATAGTCCATAGAGAAAGGTTCTGTTGAGGGGAAAAATGGATTCCCTCTATCTTATAAAGTTTTCCGTCCAGAAAATAAGCGCTTTCACTGACTTGGTTATAATCGCTGGGCCCGTCGCTGATATAAAAAGAAAAAGATTTTCCCTCTATTGTTCCTTGACAACAAGCAGCGTTCCAAGAGGTAGATCGGGGCCAAACGCAACGTCCCCAATCCAATAAGCCAAAAGCATTGTTTTGGAAAGAATATTCCTCTCCTCCACATCGGACGGTTCCCTGTATATGGGAATAGATCGTTTTCTGGCTATAATGAAAGCAATGAGGGTCGCAGGAAAAAGGAAGGGCGCACACCAGGGTATCACGGTCTTTTTCCTCTAGTTCTAGCTGAACATAGAGATTTTTGCCGTTGACAAAGTTGATGAGATCGCACTTTAAATAGCGTTTGCGAGCCGCTTTGGAAAAATTCATGCCAATCCTCTTTTTGGTGTAAGTGGCGTCCCCGTGGATAGAGGAAAAAGGGAGCCCCATTCTCCCTAAAGACATTCTTTGTTTGACAGTCTCCGTATGATAAAAATCTCGTTGGAAATCTAAAAGGGTTGCGCTGACTAAGCCCATCGTCCCATAATCTGCTATGGTCAACCGCAGGGCACAGGAATCATTTACCAAGAGATAGCTCTCCCATTCCTGGATACGCAATCTGGAAACTTTGATATTGTCCCGGTCATACTGGAGCAAAGGCTCCCCGCTCCAGCCACAAGAGGTTAATTTTCCGTTTTCATCCAACAGCTTTTGTGGTTTTGAAATCTCCAAAGACACTGGAATCCCTTCTTTCCAGATCTTGATACGAATGGGCTGTGGATCAGGCCAAAAGTAATGCTCCTTCGCCCATTGCTATTTGTATTATAAGCAAAAAAGCTGTTTTTTGCAAGAATTCGAGATAACACACAATTTATAGTCAAATAGAGAAGAATTATTTTAAGGAAAGGAATAAATCTTTTTTGATTATTCTATTAAAAAGTTATTTGGGCTTTCTTTTTGAAAACCCAAAATTATAATGGTTGCTATTTTGTAATTGGCGCGCTTGAACAGATATGTTTTGAACTGCCCTGTGCAGATCATCGGCAGAATGAATGGCAGAAGCCTGTTCGTGAAGAAGGATTTGTGTTTTTACAGGGAGAGAAAGAAAGTAAGTCCTACTGCTACTGCTGCGTTGAATTAAAGATTTTAAATTTGGGTAGCTCAAACCAATCACCTCCCTTCTATTGTGCCAAGAGGGGAGAGCCAATATGTAAAAGGTTTTGAGCAAGGCAGAGAGCAGCGTCTATAGAAAAGTAACATTGTTTTTATCTTTGAGAGCTGGATACTTGACAAAGAAAAATGAATATAGTATTATGCGGTTAGGTAAGTATAACTGATTGAGTAAAAGGAAAAATGTTTTGTTATTGCTATTCGTAGGTTAGATAATACTAACCAAATAATCATTTTGCCAATTCTATCTGAATAGCTTTCCGAAAAGAGAAGGGAGTGGATGAAATGTGAAGGTAAAGGAATCCGGAGAAGATTACTTAGAGACGATTTTAATTTTAAAAAATAGAAAAAATACCGTCCGGTCCATTGATATAGCCGCGGAAATGGGGGTATCCAAGGCCAGTGTCTGTGTTGCCATGCGGAATTTACGGGAAGGCGGATATATTTCTATGGATGAAGAATATGAAATTTCGTTAACGGAAGAGGGAAAACAAATTGCGGAAACCATTTATGAGAGGCATTTATTGTTTTCCCAGGTATTAGAATCGCTTGGGGTAGAACATAAAACGGCTGTACAGGACGCCTGCCGCCTGGAACACGCCATCAGCCCGGAAAGCTTTGCAGCTTTTAAGAATTATCTGAAACAGCAAGGGTTTTTGGAAAAGAAAGGCTGATAGTTTTCTAAACATACAGGAAGTGGAGCATAGCGACTAATGGTTAGTGTATTCTAATCGCCTGTGGTAATATCAATCATCTTTTATAAACGGCAAAATAGAAATTTTAGAAAGGGGAATCCCAATCGTGAAACTTGTATTGGTGCGCCATGGAGAAAGTGAATGGAATTTAGAGAATCGGTTTACCGGGTGGACCGATGTGGATTTATCCGCTGCCGGCGTGAGAGAGGCAGAAGAAGCCGGACGGGTTTTAAAAACGGAAGGATTTGATTTTGATCTTTGTTATACTTCTTATCTCAAAAGGGCTATTCATACGTTAAATTATATTTTGAAACAAATGGATCGGGAATGGCTGCCAGTCGTTAAAACATGGAAACTCAATGAACGGCATTATGGAGCTCTGCAAGGGTTGAACAAAGGAGAGACTGCGGAAAAGTACGGGGAAGAACAGGTCCGTATTTGGCGGCGTTCTTTTGACGTACAACCTCCGGCCCTCACCCCGGAGGATTCCAGAAATCCCGCTTTGCAGGAAGCCTATCGGGAGGTAGAAAAAACACAGCTTCCTTTAACAGAAAGCCTAAAAGAAACCATAGCGCGCACGGTTCCATATTTTGAAGAAGTAATCCGCCCGGAGATGAAAAATGGGAAGCGTATTTTAATTGCTGCCCATGGGAATTCTTTGAGAGCTTTGGTGATGTATTTTGAACATTTGACAAAAGAGGAGATCATGAAGGTCAATCTCCCGACAGGGATACCTCTTGTTTACGAGTTCGGGGAAGATTTCTCGGTACTCCATAGATCCTATCTGGGGACCCCGGATGTCATTGCTCAAAAAATGCAGAAAGTAGCCAATCAAGGAAAAATCCATACGGCGGATGGCGCCGCAAAGTAAAACCAAACGATGGGGAGCTTTGGCGGTGTTGGGGGTGCAGATAGCTCTGCCAAGGAATTGTTTGACCTCACTCATTCTGGCAAATGTCCCACGATCCAGTGCGATACACAATACCGATACTACCGCCACGGTAATATAGTGCGGTACAAATGATTTCCGCATTCTTTGTCAGTGTTTTGTTGACATATTGCGCATGGAATTTTTTACCTGCAAGCTGCCTTCTTTGATTTGGGCGCTATGCAACGTCATATCTATCTTTGTTTAAAAAGCCGATTAGAACAAAGCTCCTCCCGCTTTTCGGCAGGAGGAGCGATATCTTTTTATTTATTTGATATAGAGAAATCGTCGTCTGTTTTGTCTTGGACATGGCGCTTAATAGCGGCAAAACTTTCTGAGCTGATGACATGTTCCATACGGCAGGCGTCCTCCACTGCAACTTTTGGATCCACCCCTAAGGCGGTCAGCCATTCAGAAAGGAGCGTGTGGCGCTCATAAATTTTTTCCGCGATTTCTCGTCCTTTTTCTAGTAAGGTAATATAACCTTCCGGACTTACTTCAATATATCCGTTTTCCCGAAGATTTTTCATTGCTACACTGACACTGGGTTTGGAAAACTCCAATTCTGTGGCGATATCAATAGATCGGACAGAACCTTTTTTGTTGTGCAAAATTAAAATAGTCTCCAAATAATTTTCGGCGGATTCTTTTATTTTCATGGGATCACCGTTCTTTAGATAGATTTTAGGGAAATAAAAGAAAGAATTTTATTTATTATATCACAGCTTCACTCCTTTTTTCAAGGAATTCTATTTCTTTTTGCCGATTGTAAAAAAAGTTTGATACAAAAGTGTGGTTTTAGAAATATGCCAAAACAAAATTTATTGACGGTTATATTTAATTCAGTTAGGTGGGCACAGGGGGATTCCGTGACGATAGCTATTTTAATTTGCCTTCTTTTCTTCCTTATTTTTATTTTTGGCGTAAAAAGTTACTGCAAAAGGTTATGCCTGGGGTATTGTGGAGTCACTGAGGTAGGTAAAAAATATATCCGGGAAAGAAAGCAGAAAGTTTCCCACTACCTTAATATGTATTTCATACAAGTAGACGGCGCTATGATTCAGGAAGATAAAAAACAGCTGGCAAAAATTTTTTGCAGGGAGAAGGGCTTTTTTGTAAAAACAAATTTAGAAAAAAGACAAATAAAAGTATGGTCGGAGCACAAGCTTTCAGAACAAGAGCTCAGACAGATTATGCAGGGGGCGGGGTATCCCGTGCGGAGCATGCAGAGGGAAGAACATCCAGTATCCCCATAAAGAAAGGAATTTGTATATGCCGGAAAGCACAGAGTTATTAAAGATGCGAATTTTGATCTGTTTTTTAAAAATGTCGCCGGAGAATTGTACCGTCACCAATTTATCTAAGACTTTGGTGGTGGAGAAATATACCATCAGCCGGGCCATGATAGCTTTGGAAAAGGACGGCTTTTTAGACCGTTCCGATAGTAGACACCCCAGGCTGACACGTGTCGGCATCCAAATGGCTGAGCGGTACCGCGATCGCATGGAAATAGCAGTCAGCCATCTTATGTATGAAGGGGTCAGCCCCACAAATGCACAGATAGATGCTGGATACCTATCTTTATATTGTTCTGATGAAACCTTTCAAATGATCCAAAGAATGGAGGAACGCTATCATATTCAACATGTGCTGAAAGGCAGGAAACAGTTTGACGGGTCTGATTTGTGCCGTCATTTAAGGGATGGATCGTATGTATTCCCTTTTATGATTTATAAAGAAAATGTAGAAGGGCACAACAATATTTCCATGGCTAACGATGGGTTTGAACATCCATGCGAACTGGTGGTAAAAAAATCACAGGGATTGATCCGGCTGAAAGCAGTTTCTGTTGTGCGGTCTTCCACAATAGATGGAAAGAAAATGCAGGGAAAAATCTGCAATATGAAATACTTTGACGGGGCGGCATTCTGCGATGCAGAACGCAATGGAGATTTTTTGCAGTTCCCAGCGGAGATGTTACAATTTATCAATATGGGAAGCGGAATAGGGACAATGTTTCATGGAAGCGTGTGTTTGAAAATGGATTGTAGCGTGGGTCCGCTTTATATGCCAGAGAGTACCGCAATTTTTACCATTATGATTTAGCAATGGTTGTTTCACAAAAAAGAAAAGCAGATAATTTGTAGCATATATGCAACTTATAAAACCTCAAAGAGAAATCATAGAAATTTTTCAAAAAGTGTTCAAGGGCAAATAATTTGTAGCACATACGCTACAAATTATTTGCCCCTGACAGGTAGACTTTATGATATAGTAAAAAGCGATAAGGCAACCGATAACCCCCGTCGAAAAGTTAGCCTTATCTAACTTTTCGACGGGGGTTATAAAACAGGAAAAGAGAGCTGCCTTTCCGGGTTAGTTATATCAAATCTGCGAAAGAGCTCGATGGGATGTAAACAGAAAGAAGGAGGGAAAGTCTATTTTTATTTTTGACAAAAAAATCAAAACAAATAATAGGGGTGAATCAATAAGGTCATGATGATTAATAAACGTTTGATTGGAACAGTACCGGAAAGTAAGAAGTACATAGCGGCAAATGTACTGCTGCAATGGTGCGGGCTGGTTGCAAATATGGGAATGATTTTTTCCATAGCCTCCCTCTTGCAGAAAATGGTAACGGGAGATATGGACGAGAACGCGCTGATTTTTGTGGCGGTTGCGGTAGCCTCCGCGTTAGTGATACGGTTTTTATGTACCACAGGGGCCAGCCGTATGGGATACCTTTCCTCTAAGTCGGTCAAGAGAGTATTACGGGAAAAGATTTATCAGAAACTGTTGCATTTAGGCGCTTCTTATACCGATGACGTTTCTTCCTCAGAAGTGGTACAGATGTCTGTGGAGGGGGTAGACCAGCTGGAAACCTATTTTGGCGCGTATCTTCCCCAGTTCTTTTATAGTATGCTGGCCCCCATTACGCTGTTTGCGGTGTTATCTTTTATCAATTTTCCTGCGGCCATTGTACTGCTGGTATGCGTCCCGTTGATCCCGGCAGCTATTGCAGGCGTACAGACTTTTGCCAAAAAGCTTCTCTCGAAATATTGGGGGCAATATACCGCCATGGGCGATACTTTTTTAGAAAATTTACAAGGTTTGACCACCCTGAAAATTTATCAGGCGGATGACTATAAACAGGAAGAGATGAACCGGGAGGCGGAAAAATTCCGCAAGATTACCATGAAGGTTCTAACAATGCAGTTAAATTCCATTACCATTATGGATTTGGTCGCTTATGGAGGAGCTGCGCTGGGCGTGATCATGGCAGTTACCCAATTTCAGGCGGGCCATGTATCTTTGGGAGGATGTATCGCTATTATTCTGTTGTCGGCGGATTTTTTCATCCCCATGAGGCAGTTGGGCAGCTTTTTCCATATCGCCATGAATGGAATGGCGGCAAGCGATAAAATTTTCCGTTTGCTGGACTTGCCTGAGCCGGAACCCAAGACAGAAATGATCCCGCCCCAGTCTGGGGATATTTCCTATCGGGAAGTTTCCTTTTCCTATCAAGAGGAGCGGGAGATCTTGTACGGAGTTTCTATGGAATTTCCGAAGGGCAGCTTTACCGCTATCGTAGGGGAAAGTGGATGCGGAAAATCCACCATAGCTTCTCTTCTGATGGGCAGGAAAAAAGGGTATCGAGGATCCATCACCATCGGTGGAGTGGAGCTGTCCCAAATACAAGAGGATTGCTTAATGAGCCATATTACCTATATCAGCCACAATAGCTATTTATTTAAGGGGACCGTACGGGAAAATTTGCGGATGGGCAATCCCCAAGCCACCGATCAACAATTGTGGGAGGCTTTGGAAAAAACAAAGCTTGCGGATTTCCTGAGAAGCGAGCAGGGGTTGGACACCTTGCTGTTGGAAAAGGCTTCTAATTTTTCCGGTGGACAGTGCCAGCGTTTGGCGTTGTCCAGAGCGCTTCTTCATGACAGCCCTGTTTACATTTTCGACGAGGCCACATCCAATATCGATGTAGAAAGCGAAAACGATATTATGGAACAGATTTACACACTATCTCAGTCAAAAACGGTATTGCTCATCTCCCATCGCCTGGCCAACGTAGTTCCGGCGGATCGGATCTATGTGGTTCGGGAGGGGAATATAGTGGAGAGCGGCGCCCACCAGGAACTGCTGTCGCTTCATGGGGAATATGAACGGCTATGGGGCGCCCAACAGAGTTTGGAACAGTACCGGAGGGAGGAGGAAACAGCATGAAACGCAGAAGTAATTTAGCTATTTGCGGACGGCTTCTCCAACTGGTCAAGCCGTTGACCGGTGTGATGGTATTGGCGGTATGTATGGGGGTGATCGGGCATCTGTGCGCCGCTTTTATCACCATTTTTGGGGGATATGCAGTGCTGGATGCTTTGGGTTTTTCCGTGCCGGTGGCGGCGGGCGCCGCCTTTGTTTGCGTCGGTGCTTTTGCGCTTCTGCGGGGGATACTGCGCTATGGGGAACAGGCATGCAACCACTATTTGGCCTTTAAACTGCTGGCGTTGATCCGGGATCATGTGTTTCGGGCGCTGCGCCGCCTTTGCCCAGCTAAGCTGGAGGGAAGGGACAAAGGAAATTTGATTTCCGTTATCACCTCGGATATTGAACTGTTGGAAGTCTTCTATGCCCATACGATTTCCCCCATTTTAATCGCTGTGCTGATGTCGCTGGTGATGTGCATTTTTATTGGGCAATACCATTGGATTTTGGGATTGGTGGCGGCAGTGGCTTATCTCGTTGTAGGCGTGGTGATTCCAGTGGTTGTTTCCAAAACCAGCGGAGATGACGGCATCAAATTTCGAAGCAAATCCGGCGATTTGAGTAGCTATGTATTGGATAGCCTGCGGGGCCTGTCCGAAACGATCCAATATCATAGGGGGGAAAAACGCCTGGAAGAGATGAATCAGCGGACAGATGGATTGGCCAAAGAAGAAGAAAAGATGAAATATTCCACAGGGCGCAATATGGCGGTTACCAATACGGCGATCCTGGTTTTTGACCTGTTGCTTTTGGCGGTTGCGGTACTCCTCTATCAGAGAGGGCTGACAGGGTTTGACGGCGTGTTAATCCCTATGATTGCCCTGATGAGCTCTTTTGGGCCGGTGGTGGCGTTGGCCAATTTGGGAAGCACCCTTCAAAATACTTTTGCCGCTGGAAACCGGGTATTGGATATCCTGGATGAGAGCCCTGTGGTAGAAGAAGTCAAGGGAAAGCCGGAGATAACCTTCTCGGGGGCAGAGGTGGGACATGTCACCTTCGCTTATAGAGAAGAGATGATTTTGTCCGATATTTCCTTACAGATTCCACAAAATCAAGTGGTGGGAATCGTCGGGAAAAGCGGAAGCGGAAAGTCCACCCTTCTAAAATTGCTGATGCGTTTTTGGAATGTACAGCAGGGCAGCGTCAAGATTTCCGATACAGACGTCGGGGAGATCAATACCGATAATCTGCGAAAAATGGAAAGCTATGTCACGCAGGAGACGCATTTATTTCATGACAGTATTGAGCAGAATATCCGCATTGCCAAGCGCGACGCTACGCGAGAGGAAATTGAGGAAGCCTGCAAAAAAGCATCGATCCACGATTTTATTACCAAATTGCCGCAAGGGTATGATACTCCGGTAGGGGAACTGGGGGATACCTTATCCGGAGGAGAACGCCAGCGCATAGGGTTGGCCCGGGCCTTTCTGCATCAAGCGCCGTTGGTCCTTTTGGATGAGCCTACCAGCAATTTGGACAGCTTGAACGAAGCGGTGATTTTGCAGTCTCTGCATAAGGAGAGAAAAGGCAAGACGGTGGTTCTGGTGTCCCATCGGGCTTCCACCATGCGTATTGCCGATACGGTATATTCCGTAGAACAGGGAAGGATGAGCTAATGAAAAGTATTGCAGAGAAAAGGGAGAGGGAAAAACAGATGGTTTCCCAGATGATCGCTCTTTACTGTAAAAAAAGGCACCATCCGGAACAGGGCTTGTGTCCCGATTGTAAAAAGCTGGAGGCTTATGCTTGCCAGCGCAGCGACCACTGTCCTTTTATGGAAACCAAGACTTTTTGTTCCAACTGCAAAGTACATTGCTATAAACCGGAAATGAGGGAAAAAATCCGGGAGGTTATGCGGTTTTCCGGTCCTCGTATGCTTTTCCATCATCCTGTTATGGCAATCCGGCATGTAATAGAGAGCAAAAAGGAAAAACGAAGGCTGGAAAGATCCAAATAAAAATGGTAGGGATACTTTTCCTCAGATCTCACAAAAATGGCGACCGTATCAAACGGTTGCCATTTTTCCTGCCTTTATTTTGGTATATATATGATCAACTTGGCTTTCCTTGAAGAACTATGCTACAATGAAAAAGGGGGGAGAGCAATGGAACAGAATCCGATCATAGAATGTAAGATTTCGGTGCGGCAACTGGTAGAGTTTGTCCTCAAGAAAGGCAGTATTGATAACCGGTTTGGAGGAAGAATCAATCGCATGCAGGAAGGCGCCCGGATTCACCGGCTTTTGCAGAAGCGAGAGGGAGAATGCTATCAACCGGAAGTACCGTTAAGCTTTCTTTGCGTTTATCAAGGGGTTCGTTTCTTTGTAGAGGGAAGAGCGGATGGGATTATCACGCAGGAAGATGGCATTATTGTAGACGAAATTAAGACGACAAATGTGCCAATGGAGGCCATCACCGAATCCTTTCAGGAAGTACATTGGGCTCAGGCGCAATGTTATGGATACTTCCTTTGTATACAGCGGGATTTGGAGCGTATTGGGGTGCGTCTTACTTATTATCAGACTGAAACAGAGGAAATCAAGCGGTTTACCCGGAACTTTTCCAAAGAAGACCTTCAGCAGTTTTACGAGGGGCTGTTGGAGCAATATGTGGAGTGGGCCCGATGGCAGGCGGAGTGGAAAGAGATCCGAAACCATACCATCGGCACACTTCCCTTTCCCTTCCCCTCCTACCGGAAAGGGCAGCGGGAGATGGCTGTCGCGGTATATCGTACAATTCTTTCCAAAGCCCGGCTTTATTGCCAGGCCCCCACTGGAGTTGGAAAAACGATTTCCACCCTGTTTCCTGCGATTAAGGCCATGGGAGAACAGAAAACAGGGACTATTTTCTATCTAACCGCGAAAACTGTGACCCGCCGGGCGGCGGAAGATGCGCTTGCAACCTTGAGGGAACGGGGTCTTCGGATAAAAGCCGTTACCCTTACGGCAAAGGAAAAAATCTGTTTCCAAGAGGATTGTACCTGCAATCCGGATCAATGCCCTTATGCGCAGGGATACTTTGACCGGATCAATAAGGTATTAAAAAAACTGCTCCATCAGGAAGATAATATGACCCGTGATAAATTGGAATCCTATGCCAGAGAAGAAAAAGTCTGTCCCTTTGAATTGGCGCTGGATTACTCCGAATGGTGTGATGTGGTCATTGGGGATTATAACCACCTGTTTGACCCCGACGCCTCACTGAAACGTTTTTTCTCCAATACGCAAGGGGAGTATATCTTTTTGATTGACGAAGCCCACAATTTGGTGGATCGTGCCCGGGAGATGTATTCGGCGTATTTGGAAAAATCTACGTTTTTGCAGTTGAAAAAAGAATTAGGAAAAGAACACAAGGAGCTTTCCAGAGGGATCAACCGGATTCACAAGGAATTCCTTGCCTTGGGGAAATCTTGCGAAGCAACAGGGAACTTTGTGCAAAAGGAAGCGATAACTTCTTTAAACGGGCGGCTTTGGAAATTCAGCGCCGTTTGCGAGGAGTGGCTGTCGCAAGCGTCGGATTCCCCGATTCGCCAGAAAGTGCTTTCGGTTTATTTAGACGTGCTGTTTTATCTGCATATCACAGATTTTTATGATGAACGATATGTCACCTATGTGGAATGCAAGAGAAACGAAATACTGGTCAAACAGCTATGTTTGGACCCTTCTTTTTTACTAAAGCAGGCTATGGACCGAGGAAGAGCGTCTATTTTATTTTCCGCTACCCTTACCCCTTTGGACTATTTTCGTTCTGTATTGGGCGGCGACGAGAAATCTAAGACCTACAGCTTGCCCTCCCCTTATGAGGAATCCCATTTGTGCCTGCTGGCGGCGGATGGAGTAAATACCCGCTATCAGCACAGAGAGAGCAGTATTCTGCCGATTTGCCGGCTGATTTACACGGTAGTGGAAGGAAAAAGAGGGAATTATCTGGTGTTCTTTCCGTCTTATCAGTATTTAAGGCAAGTATATACGGCGTTTGCGGAATGTTATCCCCATATCCGAACTATAGTGCAGGAATCCCATATGGAAGAAACACAGCGGGCGGACTTTTTATCTCATTTTGACCAAGCGGGCAGCGAAACTTTGGTGGGGTTTTGCGTGTTGGGAGGGATCTTTTCGGAAGGAATCGACCTGAAGGGGGAACGGCTGTTGGGAACTGTGATTGTGGGAGTAGGATTGCCACAGATAAACTGGCAGCAGGAAATTCTCCGGGAATATTATGATGAGATGGAGAAGGGAAAAGGATTTGCTTTTGCTTACCGTTATCCGGGGATGAACAAAGTAATGCAGGCGGCCGGTCGTGTGATCCGAGGGGAACAGGACAAAGGGGTGGTGCTGTTAATCGACGATCGTTTTCATACGCCTGAATATCTGCGTTTATTTCCAGTGCACTGGCAGAAAATGAGATTTTTCCGCAATATAGAACAAATTGACCAGAGTATACGACATTTCTGGGAACAAGAAATGTAGAAAAAAGAATTTTTTGGGTAGAATCCGTTGACTTTTTTTCCAGGATATAGTACAATATACTGCGTCGCCAAAAGAGCACTCCCAAAAGGAGTGCAAGGAAGCGAAAAGGATGGGAGCATAGCTCAGCTGGGAGAGCACCTGCCTTACAAGCAGGGGGTCACAGGTTCGAGCCCTGTTGT
>CAJFUH010000113.1 GCA_904420155.1 uncultured Clostridia bacterium | reverse complement strand
CGCGGCTTGAGCGCAATAAAAAAATAACCTTCTTGTGAGAAAGAATGCTTTTAAAAAATCTGAAAAATAAAAGGGAAATTTGCAGCAGATTTGCGAACCGGCGATCATAAGAGATCCTCCTATGATCGCCGGCCCGTTTTCCTGATAATGTTTCAAAAACCTTTTCGCTGTTTAACCGCACTTGGAAAATCCGCAGTTGCGGCAGATTACGCAACCGCCCTCATGCTCAATACGCGCGCCACATTCCGGGCAGAAATTGGTTTTGCCGGAAGTCGTCACCGTCTGGGACGGCACAGTACAGGAAACCGCTTCCACCCCTTCGGAGGCTGGTTCCGCCCAATGCCCCAACTCAATCTGCTGCTGATAGACCCGTTCAATCGTCTTGGCAATGGCGTCCGGGCAAGAGGTGCATTTCATGCCGTTTTGCCGGATGGTGGAGGGGCACCGAATCCCCTTGAGCTGATGGACAATGCTGTGGACGTCGATTCCGGCCCGCAAGGCGATAGATGCCAGCCGCGCGGTGGCTTCAGACTGGGAGGGACATCCTCCCGCTTTGCCGGTATTGGTAAAGATCTCGCAGATTCCCTTATCGTCATAATTGACCGTAATATACAGGTTGCCGCATCCGATCTTTACTTTTTCCGTAATACCTGTCACTACCTCCGGGCGGGGTCTCGGGACAATCGCCTGGGGCTTCGTTTTTTCCGCCCCTGCCTGTTCTTGTACCGACTCTTCCCCTTCTTTTTTCACCTTGCCGATATTGAGCACCTGTTCGCTCCGGCTGCCGTCGCGGTAAATCGTCACGCCTTTGCACCCCAGTTCAAACGCCAGGCGGTACACCTCGGCCACCTCTTCCCGGGTGGCGTCATGATTAAAGTTGACTGTCTTGGAAACAGCGTTATCCGTATAGCTCTGGAATGCCGCCTGCATCCGGATATGGTACTCCGGCGATACCTCGTGGGCGGATACAAACACCCGCCGGATATCCTCGGGAATTTCCGGGATATGGCTCAGGCTTCCCTGGGCCGCGATGGTCTTCATCAGCTCGTCGGAATACAGCCCCCGTTCCTCCAAAGCCTCCCTGAGGATGGGGTTGACCTCTATCATTTCGGTCCCATCCATGATATTGCGGATATACACATACCCAAATACCGGCTCTACTCCGGAAGAGCAGCCCGCCAGCAAGGAAAGGGTACCCGTGGGGGCGATCGTGGTTACGGTACCGTTGCGCTGGGGCTTGTCCTGGGGCAAGATACTCTCGGAAAACAACGGGAACGCGCCCCTCTGCTGGGCGAGATTCTGGCTTTCCCTCCGGGCGGTCCCTGTGATAATCTTCATGACCTCTTCCGCCAAGCGGACCGCACCTTCTGAATTGTAAGGGATCCCCATCATGAGCAGCATATCCGCCCAGCCCATAATCCCCAAACCTATTTTCCGGGTCTGTTTGGTGGTAAAGTCAATCTGTTCCAGGGGATACTTGTTGGCGTCTATGACATTATCCAGGAAATGCACCGCTTTTTTCACGGTATCCGTGATCTTTTTCCAATCCACCGTGCAGTTGTTCCCTGATTTTTTTGTCATTTTCGTCAGGTTGATAGAGCCTAAATTGCAGGATTCAAAAGGCAGCAGAGGCTGTTCCCCACAGGGGTTCGTAGATTCAATCTCTCCCTGTCCGGGAACGATATTGTCACGGTTCAGGCGGTCCAAAAAGATAATTCCCGGCTCCCCGTTGCGCCATGCGGCGTCCACAATATGATCAAACACCTCCCTGGCGTTGAGCTGCCCCGTTATCTTTTGGGTATGGGGATCTACCAGATCGTACATGCTCCCCTCTTCAGCCGCTTTCATAAAGGCTTCCGTCAGCCCTACCGAGATATTAAAGTTGGTGATCTCCTTGTTATCCTTTTTGCAATCAATAAACTGCATGATATCCGGATGGTCGATGCGCAGGATCCCCATATTAGCGCCCCTGCGGGTACCGCCCTGTTTGACAGCCTCCGTGGCCATATTGAATACCTTCATAAAGCTGATGGGCCCGGAAGCCACCCCGCCGGTGGAATTCACCGCACTGCCGCTGGGACGCAGGCGGGAAAAAGAAAAACCTGTCCCGCCGCCGGATTTATGGATTAACGCCGCCTGTTTGATGGCCTCAAAAATCCCTTCCATGGTGTCCTCCACCGGGAGCACAAAACAGGCGGAAAGCTGTCCCAGCGGCCTTCCCGCGTTCATCAGGGTCGGGGAGTTTGGCAAAAACTCCAGATTGGTCATCATGTCGTAAAACTCTGCGGCCGTTTTCTTGACGTCCGCCTGGGGATCATAGATCAGGTCGGACTGGGCGATGGCGTCCGCTACCCGGTGAAACAGCTCTTCTACGGTTTCGATCACCACTCCTTCCCCATTTTTTATCAGATATCTGCGCTCCAGCACCGTTCGGGCATTCTGCGACAAATTCATATTGAATTCCTCCTATTTAGTTATCTGTCTCTTATCAAACACTACATATTGTATCACTTAATTTTTTGAAGTCAATCTTTTCTCGATGAGAAAATGCTTCCCTTTCTTTTTCTTCGGAAAAAAGGGGGATTTTGGGAAACAAAAAGCAACCCGAATTCTTATTTGAAAGGTTTTTCTTTCCTTATTTTGGTCCGTAAAGGGCTCCAGCATCCCTTACGGTTTCATCCGCTCTGCCAGTAGAAACACAGGATCTCTCCACGCATCGTAGAATCCATCTTCTTCCTGTTAGAAACCTTCACTTTTCCTTGCCATGGCTCCAAAATTCGACTACAATAGATCAAAAATGAGAAAGGAAGGATCCTATATGAAATGGGGACTGCTTGTTTCGTTGCTCCTTATATGTTGTATTTCCATCGCCGGCTGCAACGCGGGCGGCAATCTATCCAGTATGTCGGAAGAATCTTCGCTGCCTACAGAATCCCATAACCGTTTGGTGGACACTCTGCCTCCGCCCCGATCCGACGGCGGGGAAGAATCCTCTTCTCTTTCCGCATCCAGCGGCGGGGCTGTTTCTCCCTCATCGGGAACCCCTTCCACTTCCTCTGCCGCCCCTGCCCCGCAAACGGTCAAAATTACCTTCCCGGAAGGCAAAACCTTTGCCCAAATGGCGGAGATGCTGGAAGAAAAAGGGGTATGTACCAAGCAGGAATTGCTGGACACCATCAATACTTATGACTACAGCTACTACCCGCTGGTAGCCGCTCAGCCCTACAACGAGCACCGCTGTTTCCGTTTGGAGGGATATCTGTTCCCCGCCACGTACACTTTTCAGCTTAATATGAAGCCGGAAGACGTGCTGGGGATGTTCCTGCGGGCGGAAGAACAATACGTTACGGAAGAAGACCGGCAAAGGGCCGCGGAATTGGGGTATTCCATGGATGAAATCCTCACCATCGCTTCTCTGATCCAAGGGGAGGCGGGGAATCCCAACGAATTGGGAAAGGTCTCTTCCATCATCCACAACCGCCTGAAAGCCGGGATGAAATTGCAGATGGATTCCTCCATCCGCTATGTGGAAAATTCCGTGAAACCCTATATCACAGGGGATATCAACCGGTACAATTCCTATTACAATACCTATAAGTGCTCCGGCCTTCCCGCCGGCCCCATCTGTAATCCGGGCAAGCAATGGATTACCGCCGCCCTGTATCCGGAAGATACCGATTACCTGTATTTTGTCAACGATGCAAACGGCAATTATTATTACGCCAGCACCCATGAAGAACATTTGGCAAACTGTGAAGCCGCCGGCATCCCGGTCGCCTAATTTCCCGCACAAAAAAGAGGGCTCTTTTCTTTTGATAAAGGAAGGGGCCCCTTTTTCTGCGGGAAACTTTCTCAGATCAGCGCGGAATTATGGGAAACCCTTAAAACTCCAGACGCATTTTTCCATTGGAGACGCGTTTTCTCTCTGTTCACAAAAATTTCCAGAATTCCTGGTATAATAAAAATTATTGAAAATATTTCTAAATAGGAAAGGAAAACCTTACAAAAATGCAATTTGACTTTTCCTTTTGTGCGTACTATCATTTTGTTGAGTTATCTGGAACATACTAAAGAGGTACGCAAACCGCATATTTTATATATTTAGTTTTTGAGAAAGGGGGCGACGCCGGTGCTGGATTTATCTTCTCCGGATGCCCTGCTGTCGCTGATCCTATTTGTCATACGGATCCTACAGCCTTTTTTTGCCCTGCTTATTTTATACCATATCTTTTCCTCCATGCGGAACCACCAGAGGGAGGAACAGCCGCTGATTGTGCTGGACAACCTGGTCACGCGGGACCGGATCCCCGTGATTTACTGGGAAAATTCCATCGGGCGAAGCAAAACTTCCGATATTATGTTAGCGGATCAGACCGTTTCCCGCAACCATGCGGTGCTGTACCGCCGGGAAGAGGGCTGGATGATCGCGGATACCGGGTCCAAATCCGGGATCCTGCTCAATGGGCAAAAGATCGACAAACGGGCCACCGTCCATGTGGGGGACCGGATGACGCTGGGAACCACCACGCTGGTTCTGCAACGGGCGGAACGCCCCGTCAAGCGCCGGGGGTCCTGGTTCTTCGACAAACGGAAAAAGCCGTCTATTTCCCCCGCTTTGCTCTTGTTTTTTGTCTCCTTTTTTCATCTGGTATGCGCTTTACAGGTTTGTTTCTCCAGCGATCCGTTCTCCTGGGAGGCGCTGCTCCCTTTTGCCGGCGTGACGGCGGCCGCCTGGATTTTGTTTTTACTCACAAAAACCGTTTTTCACCGGGTCAGTTTTGAATTGGAAACGTTGGCCATTTTCCTTTCGGGGATCGGTGTGTCCATCATATCCGGCGTCGATATCGAGAATACCCTTACCCAGGTGGCGGCGCTGGTCATTGGGATGTGCCTGTTCTGTTTCCTCCTTTGGTTTATCGGGAACCCCGACCGGGTGATGAAATGGAGGCTTCCCATCGCCGTCTTTGGTTTGGCTTTGCTTGCCGCCAACCTGGTTTTGGGGACGGTGGTCAACGGCTCCCAAAACTGGATCTACATCGGCCCCTTCTCCATCCAGCCTTCGGAATTCGTCAAGATCGTCATGATCCTGGTGGGGACTTCCACCCTTAACTGCTTGCAAACCGGGAAAAACATGACGGAATTTATTGTGTTTTCCGCCCTTTGCATTGGGGCGTTGTTCCTCATGGGGGATTACGGGACCGCCTGTATCTTTTTCCTGACCTTTTTAATCGTGGCGTTTATCCGGTCGGGCAACATCCGCACCATTATCTTTGTCTGTGCGGCGGCGGTGCTGGGGATCTTTGTGATCCTGCAGCTGAAACCTTACATCGCCAACCGGTTCGCAGCCTGGGGCAAGGTGTGGGAATACGCCGACGGGCTGGGATACCAGCAAACCAGGGTGCTTTCCTATTCCGCCAGCGGCGGATTGTTCGGCATGGGCCTGGGACGTGGGAATCTCAAATACGTGGCTGCCTCCACCAGCGACCTGGCGTTCGGCATGATCTGCGAGGAGATGGGCGTGCTGTGCGCCTTGATTATCGCGGCTTCCCTGGCCGCTTTGGCCCTGTACGCCGTCACCGTCAGTTCCCGCAGCCGGTCCACCTTATATTCCATCGCTTCCTGTTCCGCCGCGGGCATGATGGTATTTCAGGCTTGCCTGAATATTTTCGGCGCTACGGATATCCTGCCCCTTACCGGCGTTACCCTGCCTTTTATCAGTGCGGGCGGGTCCAGCCTGATGTCGGTGTGGGCGCTGCTGGCCTTTATCAAAGCGTCGGATGAACGGACTTATGCCGCAAGGAGGCGAAAGACATGAAAACTACCCGCGTCCGGTCTATGATCGTTTTTCTGTTAACGGCGGCCTTCCTGTTTGGATTGGGTTTTTTCCTGTTCCGGTTGGTCTTTCACGGGGAAGCATGGGCCACCAGCTCTGTCAATCAGCATTTATCCGGCTCCGGTTCCCTGAGCACCGCTGGGGAAATTCTGGACCGCAACGGCGTAGTGCTGGCGGAAACCGTGGACGGCAACCGGGTATACAATTCCGATGCCGATACCAGGAAAGCCATGCTGCACACCGTGGGGGATAACGAACGGTTTATCTCTACCGCCGTACAAAACGCCAACCGTTCCGATCTGGCGGGCTATAATTTCTTTACGGGAATCACCCTTCCGCAGATCACTGGGAAAGGCAGCGACATCCATCTGACTTTGGACAGCAAGGTGTGCCGTACCGCCTACCAGGCTATGAACGGCCGTAAAGGCGCTGTTATCGTGTACAACTATAAAACCGGGGAGGTCGTCTGCATGGTGAGCACCCCCACCTTTGATCCCAACAATCCCCCTGATATGGATCAGGATACCAGCGGCCAGTACGAGGGCGCGTATCTCAATAATGTGCTTTCTTCCACCTATACCCCCGGTTCCACCTTTAAGGTGATCACCAGCGCCGCCGCCATCGACTATATGTCGGATATCAACAGCCGCACCTTTACCTGCAACGGCTCTATTGAGGTAAACGGGCAGAAGATCACTTGTATGGCCCATCATGGGCAAATTAACTTTGAAGACGCTATGGCCAAGTCCTGCAATGTGGCCTTTGCGGAAATCGCCATGGAGCTGGGCAAGGACAAGATGACCACGGAGGCGGAAAAACTGGGCTTTAACCGTTCTTTTTCCATCGAAGGGATTTCCACCGCCAAAAGCGTCTACAACGTATCCGAGGCGGACGACGCCGGGCTGGGGTGGTCCGGTATCGGGCAGTATACCAACCTGTCCAACCCCATGCATATGGCCATCCTGATGGGCGCTGTTGCAAACAGCGGCCAACCGGTCATGCCCTATTATATCAGCGAAGTGACGTCCCCTCTGGGTATCGCCACCCGCACGGGAAAAGGGAAATCAGGCGACCGCCTGATGACGGAAGGCACCGCCAACGCCCTGGGGGATATCATGCGATATACCGTGCAAACAAACTATGGGGACGACCGGTTCCCCGGCCTTACCGTGTGCGCTAAAACAGGTACCGGCGAGGTGGGCGAAGGCAAACAGCCCAACGGATGGATGGTGGGGTACACCACCGACGAAGACTGTCCGTTGGCATTTGCCGTTGTCGTAGAAAACGGGGGATACGGCATTTCCTCCGCGGCCCCGGTTGTGGAAGCCGTTTTGCAGGAAGCCGCCAAATCGGTCCGCAGCTGACTGTTGCTTAAGTTCTTTTACCGCTGTCCCGGCGGAAGCGTTCCGCCGGGAGCGGTATTTCTATGTTCCCAGCCCTTTTTCTGCGCTTTCCCTTCTTTTTGGGTAAGGCTTTTTGTCCTATTTGAACTCCAACGAAAGCGAGGTTTTCCCATCCGTGAAAAAACATGCCAGCCTGATCATTTCCCCACTTGCCGTACTATTTCTGATG
>CAJFUH010000112.1 GCA_904420155.1 uncultured Clostridia bacterium | reverse complement strand
TGACTAGTCGATCCACCATAGCTTGCACGCCGTCTTTGGAAACCTGATGTTCTTTGTTTTTTTCCGTCATATGGTACCTCCCGTTTCCTTTTTATATCTATAATAATGTTTGTACAAGAAGTATTCTTTCCCATTTTGTACCGATCCATCCGGCCGTGTCTTTGTTTTGGAAAAGAACCAGGCGGGAGCTTGACGGAATGGGAAAGATAAGCTTACAATAAATACGCTTGTGTTGGGACGCGCCACGCATATCCCCCCAAAATTCCCCTATGCTTCTCCTGCACCGAAATGTAACTCTATGTCCTGGAAAATAAAGGAATAAAAGTTCAGAAGGGGAGCTCCAATGGCGAGGCGGGTTGCTTGGGCAGCGTCGATAGATTTATTATGAAAAAAGAAACTAATTTTTGCAAATAGGAGGCGCGTTTATGCAGCTTCAAAAGATGGAAAAAGAATATCAAGACCGGGAGTTTACGGACGACCCGTTTACCGACTTGGAGATCAAAGGAGTCACTTTTATCAATTGTTCCTTCCGTGGATGTCAAATGGACGGCCTCATCACAAGATCCTGCCTGTTTTCTAACTGCGATTTTTCCTTTTCGCAGTTATATGAATCGGTTCATTACCATTCCGCTTTCGTCAATTGTAAATTTTATGGCGCCAACTTATTCAGCGCATCCTTTCGGCAATGTAAGGGAACGGGTTCTTCTTTTTACCACGCTAAGCTGACGGGGATTACGATAGAACAAGGGAGCTATGCTTACGCGATTTTTACAGAAAGCGATTTACATAAGATGGATCTAAGCGGGATGGATCTCCAATATGCCAATTTACAAGACTGCAATTTGACAAAATCAATCTTTCGGGGTTCCAACCTATCCCATGCCATCTTTACCGGGGCTTGCCTGAAACAGGCCGACCTGCGGGACGCCCAAATAGACGGCGTGGATCTGCAAAGCGCTAAGTTGGATCAGACCAAAATAGATTTTAATCAGGCGGTATGGATGGCCCGGAATATGGGATGTGTTGTGGAATAGACAGTACGAGGATCGGTGTTTAAGAAGAAAAGGAGAGAAAAGCTGTGCATTTGTTATCGGCAGAACAGATATGGAAAAGCTACCGGGAAACCCCTTTGCTCCAGGGAATCTCTTTTTCCCTGGAACAAGGGGATAAGGTGGGCGTGGTCGGGGTCAATGGAACCGGCAAAAGCACGCTGTTAAAAATTATTGCCGGGAAGGAAACGCCGGATAAGGGACAAATTGTAACGGCGTCTGGTATCCGGATTGGATATCTGCCCCAGTCGCCGGAGTTTCAGGAAGACCGCACGGTTTTGCAGCAGGTTTTTGCAGGGGCAAGCCGGAAATATCAGGAGGAAAAGGCTTATGAAGCTAAGGCAATTCTGACCAAATTGGGTATTACTGATTTTGACCAAAGTGTGATGCAGTTATCAGGAGGACAGAAAAAGAGGGTGGCCATCGCCGGCGCCCTGGTGATTCCCTGTGAAGTACTGGTTTTAGATGAACCCACTAACCATATCGACAGCGAAATGGTATTGTGGCTGGAAAAGTACCTGGCGCGGTTTACCGGGGCTTTGTTAATGGTCACTCATGACCGTTATTTTCTGGATCGTGTGACCAATCGGATTGTAGAAATCGACCAGGGACGTCTTTATTCCTATATAGGCAACTACTCAGATTTCTTAGCGGGCAAGCAGCAGCGGGAGGAGATGGCCCAAAGCAGTGAACGGAAACGGCAGAGCATCCTGCGCCGGGAATGGGAATGGATTCACCGGGGCGTCAAGGCCCGAGGGACAAAAAGTAAATCCCGTATCCAGCGATATGAAGAATTAAAGGACAGGCAAGCGCCTGCAGCCGCGCAAGGTATGGAGATGGAATCTATCCAATCCCGCCTGGGGAAAAAGACCGTGGAATTAAAAGAAATCTTTAAATATTATGGAGAAAGGGAACTCATTCATAATTTTAGTTATTTGTTACAGCGCCGGGCACGCGTTGGAGTCATCGGCCCCAACGGATGCGGGAAATCCACGCTGCTCAAAATCATGATTGGCCAGGTTCAGCCCGACAGTGGAACCGTTACCGTAGGGGATACGGTAAAATTCGGCTATTTCTCCCAGGAATGCGAACAGATGGACCCCAATCAGAAGGTTATAGATTATATCCGGGACGTGGCGGAAATCATCCAGACTCCAAGCGGCCCGGTCACCGCTGTGCAAATGTTAGAGAAATTTTTGTTTACGGGCAGTATGGCCTATACCCCAATCGGAAGGCTTTCCGGCGGGGAAAGGCGGAGGCTGTATCTGCTGCGGGTATTGATGGGGGCCCCTAACGTGCTGTTATTGGACGAACCCACCAACGATTTGGATATCCAGACCCTGATGATCTTAGAGGATTACTTGCAGGGGTTTGAAGGAGCTGTAATCGCAGTATCCCATGACCGATATTTTTTGGACAAAGTAGTGGATCATGTATTAGAATTCCGTCCGGGCGGTGAGATACGGCAATATTTAGGGGGATACACCGATTATTTCGAGGAAAGCCAGGTAGAGGCCCGTTTGAAAAAGGCGGGGGAAGGAAGCACCCCAAAACAAAAGAAGGGAAAGCCGGATTCTCCCAAAAAGCTGAAGTTTTCTTATCAGGAACAAAGGGAATATCAACAGATAGACGGGATCATCGAAGCGTTGGAAAACCGGAAACAAGAATTGGAACAGGAAATAGCCGCCTCTTCCAGCGATTATGAAAAATTATCAAGTCTGCTGGAACAAAAAGAGAAGCTGGAACAGGAACTGGAGGAAAAAACAGAACGGTGGATTTATCTCCAGGAACTGGCGGAACAGATAGAAGCCCAGAAAGGCCAAATCTAGAGATAAATAAAATTATTTCTCTGCATTTTTGACAGCAGACAAGCAAGTTCGCCCTCCTCCCGCATATACATAAAAGGGAGGTGATCCTTGTGAATTGCTGTAGAATCGCGGATTTGCGCCATAAAGAAGTGGTTAATATAAAGGATGGCACCTGTTTGGGATGCGTCAATGATGTAGAGATCGATACCTGTAACGCCAAACTGGTGGCCATTGTGATTTACGGAAAACTAAAATGTTTTGGACTGTTTGGCCGCCAGGACGATATTGTCATACGCTGGGAAGACATTGAGGTAGTTGGTGAAGACACCATTTTAGTGTGCCATACCGTGCGGTGCAACAAAAAAAGAAGAAACCGTTTCTGGAACAGTCTGTTCAGCAATTGATTTATTTGAGAAAATGCAGGGCAAACCCTTGTATTTTCTGACAAGTTATGCTATAATAACGGACGCAAAACACACGCCTAACCGTTGGCGGGACGGGTGCTTTCCATCAGGAAAGTGGTTCTGCCGTCAGGCCGGGCGGAGGAATAACCAAGGAGGATTTGTAATATGGCAGTCGTATCGATGAAACAACTTTTAGAAGCAGGCGTCCACTTTGGACATCAGACCAGAAGATGGAACCCCAAAATGGCGGAATATATCTTCACCGAGCGCAATGGTATCTATATCATTGACCTGCAAAAGACCGTCCGTAAGCTGGAAGAGGCTTATAACTTTGTCCGTGATTTGGCAATGGAAGGTAAGTCCGTACTGTTCGTAGGGACCAAGAAGCAGGCGCAGGAATCTGTAAAAGAAGAAGCCGAACGCGCCGGTGCTTTCTATGTAAACGCTCGTTGGCTGGGCGGTATGATGACCAACTTTACCACGATCCGTCATCGGATTGACCGCTTGAGACAGCTCAGAGCGATGGAAGCCGACGGCACCTTTGATCTGCTCCCCAAAAAGGAAGTCAGCAAGCTGAATCTGGAAATTGAGAAGCTGGAAAAATTCCTGGGCGGTATCAAGGACATGAAGCAGCTGCCAGGCGCTCTGTTTATCGTAGACCCCCGCAAAGAGAGAATTGCCGTTGCGGAAGCCAAGAAATTGGGTATCCCGATTGTCGCTATCGTAGATACTAACTGTGATCCGGACGAGATCGATTATGTGATCCCCGGCAATGACGACGCAATCCGCGCTGTGAAGTTGATTTCTGCCACCATCGCTAATGCGATTATCGAAGGCAACGAAGGCCGGATGGGCGCCGCCGCGGAAGAAGCCGCCGCAGAAAAAGAAAATGAAACCGATGAAGAGGTTGCTGAGTAAACAGCGCCTGTTTAGAGAGACCATAGAAAAGGGTGAAAAAATACCCGGGCTTCCAAAGCACGGGTATTTTTTTCAAAGCCACAAGTAAAAATAAAATGGAGGAATGTAACGATGGCTTTTACTGCAAAAGACGTAGCGAATCTGAGAGAAAAAACAGGTTGCGGCATGATGGACTGCAAAAAGGCTTTGACTGAGGCCGATGGCAACATGGATGCCGCCATGGATATATTGAGAGAAAAAGGTCTGGCCGCCGCTACTAAGAAGGCTGGACGTATCGCCGCAGAAGGTGTTGCCTACGCTACAACGAACGAGGCCGGCAATGTAGGCGTTGTGATCGAAGTAAACGCTGAAACCGACTTTGTTGCGAAGAATGCGGACTTCCAAAACTTTGTAAAGACCTGCGCTGATACCATTTTGGACAAGAATCCGGCCGATATGGACGCTTTGATGAAGACGGTTGCCAACGGTACCGATATGACGGTAGAGGCTCTGGTTCAGGATAAGGTTCTCACCATTGGAGAGAATATCAAAGTTCGTCGTTTTGAGCGCTATGAAGGCGTGGTTGCCACTTATATTCATGCCGCTGGCAGAATCGGCGTTATGGTAAAGTTTGACACTGCCGATGAAATCGCCGCGAAACCGGAATTTAAGGCTTATGCGAAGGATATCGCTATGCAGATAGCCGCAGTCAATCCTTCCTATTTGGATGAAGCTTCTGTTCCCGCTGAGATCGTGGAGCACGAAAGAAAGATCCTCACCGAGCAGGTTATCAATGAAGGCAAACCCGAGAAGATCGCGGAGAAGATCGTTAACGGCAAGCTGGGCAAGTACTTTAAGGAAGTGTGCCTGTTAGATCAGCCCTTCGTGAAGGATAGCGACGTCTCTGTGCAGAAGTATACAGAGAATACCGCTAAGGAATTGGGTGGAGACATCAAGATCGTTTCCTTCGTGCGTTTTGAAAAGGGAGAGGGCCTGGAGAAACGTGCGGATAACTTTGCTGACGAAGTTGCAGGGATGATTAAATAAGATAACACTTGTTATTGTCTCATCTATTTTTATAAGTTATCTCACGAAAAATAACAAAACCTGTTGGAGAACGGCAGGTTTCCATAAAAAGGTGGATTTTCCTCTTACAAAGGAAAATCCACCTTTTTATATAGCTTTAGTATAATAAATCCACCGGATCTGCCGGCGAGAATAAAAAGCTTTCGCTTTCCGAGTGAGTAAAGTGAAATGACAATAGGCATTCTAATCAGCGCCTCTTTAGAGGTTGCCGGCATTATGTCTATTTAGGGCCACAAGTTCAATTGATGGAGATAATTGTGTAAAACTTTATAGAAAAAATCGTATTTGGGCATTGACCTGGAGTTAACTTTAAGGAGTATAATACCATTAAATAAGAGAGTAAATAGCAATATCTCATTCACTTTTATCGGACGGATAACAAAAGGAGAGTATAGGGTATGATCTATAAAGAGTATCAGAATCAGAAACTTTCGGCCCTCGGCTTGGGAGCCATGCGCCTGCCTGTTATTGATGGAGATGACTCCAAAATTGACGAGGAGGCAGCCGTGCGGATGGTAGCTTATGCCATGGAACATGGCGTTAATTATTACGATACCGCCTGGGGCTATCACAGTGGTAGATCGGAGATTGTTATTGGAAAGGCACTAAAGCCATATCCCAGGGAAAGCTACTATCTTGCGGATAAGTTCCCAGGGTACGATCTTTCCAACATGGATAAAGTGGAACAGATTTTTGAGGAACAATTAAAAAAGTGCGGCGTAGAGTATTTTGATTTCTATCTGTTTCACAATGTCTGTGAGATGAATATCGACGCCTATCTGGACGGGAAATACGGTATCTTTGACTACCTCATGAAACAGAAAAAGGCTGGGCGTATCCGCCATCTTGGTTTCTCTGTGCATGGAAACTATGACGTGATGAAACGTTTTTTAGAAGTTTATGGAACGGATATGGAATTCTGCCAGATTCAGCTCAATTATCTGGATTGGAGTTTCCAGGATGCCAAAGCGAAGGTAGAGCTTTTGGAGAAATACCGTATCCCGGTCTGGGTCATGGAACCGCTGCGCGGCGGCCGCTTGGCGGCATTATCTGAGGAAGAGGAAGCGGTCCTGAAAGAGTTGAGGCCGCAAGAAACCATTCCCGCTTGGGCGTTCCGCTTCCTCCAAACCATCCCCAATGTCACGATGATACTTTCCGGCATGTCCAATATGGAGCAATTGCAGGCGAATATTCGTACATTTGAAGAGGAAAAGCCTTTAAATGAACAAGAGATGGATACCTTGCTTTCTATTGCCGATCAGATGGTGAAAAAAATTGCGCTGCCTTGCACCGCTTGCCATTATTGTGTCAGCCATTGTCCGCAAGGGTTGGATATTCCTATCTTACTTGCCTTGTATAATGAACACTGCTTCACAGAGGGCGGATTTATCGCACCGATGGCTTTATCCGCTGTTCCAGAGGAAAAACGCCCCAGCGCTTGCATCGGATGCAGGAGCTGTGAAGCGGTTTGCCCGCAGCAGATCAAAATTTCTGAAGCAATGGCCGACTTTACCCAGAGATTATTACAGGCATAAAGTCAGAAAGGGGGTACC
Organism: uncultured Clostridia bacterium; assembly: GCA_904420155.1. Classification (GTDB taxonomy): domain Bacteria; phylum Bacillota; class Clostridia; order Oscillospirales; family Acutalibacteraceae; genus CAJFUH01. Next base: position 3,551 of record CAJFUH010000112.1, on the reverse strand, counting down.
AGGATGGAATACCGCAAGCTTCCCAGGGGAGAAGAGCAAATTAGCATTCTTGGTTTGGGAAACAGCTCTATGGGACCGGCGGGAGAACAAGAAATTGAGAAAACCGTGGCGCTGGCTTTGGAAAATGGGGTCAATTATTTCGATATGGCAGCGGCGGATGCGATACCGTTCCCGGCTTATGGAAAGGCGGTATCTGGATGCCGTGAAAAGGTTTACTTTCAAATCCATTTTGGAGCGGATTATCATACTGGCAAATACGGTTGGACCCTTGCCTTAGAAGAAATCAAACGTTCTGTTGACTGGCAGTTGAAAGCGCTCAAAACGGATTATATCGATTTTGGCTTTATTCATTGTATCGATGAAGATGCGGATCTGGAGCAAGTATTGACCGGCGGCACCATTGATTATATACAGCAGTTGAAAAAAGAAGGCGTTATCCGCCATATTGGACTGTCTTCCCATACACCGGCGATTGTCAATCAGCTGTTAGATAGAGGCTTTCTTGATATGATTATGTTTAGTATCAATCCGGCCTATGATTACAAACACGGCGAGTATGCTATCGGCGGAGTAGATGAGCGGATGGCGCTATACCGTCGTTGCGAGGCGGAAGGTGTGGGGATTTCCGTGATGAAAGCTTTTAGCGGAGGACAGCTGCTGAATGCGAAAACGTCTCCCTTCCGACAGGCGTTGACGGAGTACCAATGTATCCAGTATGCGCTGGATAAACCGGGGGTGCTGACTGTGCTGCCCGGCGTGCGCAACCAGGAAGACCTCCGCCGGATCCTTGGATTCCTCAATGCTGCGCCGGAAGAAAAGGATTATTCCGTCCTAGGATCTTTAGCGCCCCATGATGCAGAGGGGATATGCGTTTATTGCAACCATTGCCAGCCGTGTCCGGCAGGATTGGATGTCGGGCTTATCAATAAATATTACGATTTGGCTTTGGCCGGGGATACCCTGGCAAAGGATCACTATATCCATCTAGAGAAAAAAGCGGAGGATTGTATTGGCTGTGGGCATTGCGATTCCCGCTGCCCGTTCCATGTAGGCCAAGTACAGCGGATGCAGGAGATCCGATCTTACTTTGGAGATTAATCCGTAGTTGGAATATACAAAACGGATTGTGTTTGGAGTCCCCAGGCGAAAAACTATTATCAATCGATAAATAAAGGAGCAAGCAAGATGAAAGAAACCACGAAAAATATGACCTTAGCGGCCATGTTCTTGGCTATTGGGCTAGTGCTTCCATTATTGACGGGGCAGATCCCTCAGATTGGGAATATGCTTCTTCCTATGCATATACCCGTATTTCTATGCGGATTGATCTGTGGATGGCAATATGGAGCTATTGTGGGCCTTGTCCTGCCATTGATTCGGTATGCCATTTTTGGGATGCCGGTGTTATTTCCCACAGGAATTGCCATGTCCTTTGAACTGATGACTTATGGTTTGGTAGCGGGATTACTTTATGGGATTTCCCGTTGGCAATGCGTTATTTCCCTTTACCGTTCTTTGATCGCCGCTATGCTTGCGGGCCGGGTAGTGTGGGGGATTGTACAAGTGATCCTGCTGGGAATATCCGGTAATGGATTTACATGGCAGATGTTTATGGCGGGAGCCTTTTTAAATGCCATACCCGGGATTATTGTGCAGTTGATTCTTATTCCAGTCATTATGGTTGCCCTCAATCGCACCGGTCTGGTTCGTTTTAGGAAACGGCAACCCATTGTCCAGGAAGTAGAAACTTAACAGAAAAGAAAATTTGACAGAAAACAAAGGAATTTGGATTTCTATCGCGAACGTTGTGATTCTATCAATCTGGAGAGAATCCCTTTTTCCTTTTATCAATCTTGTAAGAAAGGAGAGGAAATGTGAATCACGGCGTCAAGATGATCCAGCGGCAGATTGACCGTTTGTTATCAGAAAAGCCACATATATTGGTGGCGTTTGAAGGAGGAAGCGCCGCAGGGAAAAGTACGGTAGCCGAGTATTTCCAATCGGTGTACGATTGCAATGTATTGCATATGGATGATTTTTTTCTTCGTCCAGAACAGAGGACGCCAGAACGTCTTGAGGAAATTGGCGGAAATGTGGATTATGAACGGTTCTTTGACGAAGTCCTCCTCCCCTTGTTGTCAAGAGAAGCGTTTCGGTATACACCGTACGATTGCCATTTACAAGAGATGAAAAAACCGGTTATGGTTTTGCCAAAACCACTCAGCATTGTGGAAGGGGTTTACAGTATGCATCCCATATTGGCATATGCATATGATTTCTCTGTATTTTTTAAAATTGGCGCGCGGTTGCAGAAAAAACGGATTTTCCAGAGAAATGGAGAAAAAATGCAAAGATTATTTGTGGAAAAATGGATTCCGCTGGAACAAAAATATTTTCTTGGTACCCAGGTGGAAAAACGCTGTGATTTGACGGTCTGTATAAAAGGGGAATTTAAAGCGGACAAAAAAGAATAAACTGTAGAATGAGAAAATAGGTTTGCCCTTAAATGAAAGGGCAAACCTATTTTTTGTTATACAATATAAAATAAAAAATCAATTATCGATTTAAGAAAAAATAATATTAATAAATTGTTTAAATATACAAAACAAAATAATTTGATTAAATATAATTTACAATTTACAATAATTTTGTTATGATATAAACAGTTTAGTAAAATTAATGATTAATTTCTAGTAAAAAGACTTTTTTATTAATAAATAGTATAATGATAAGTAAGATAATGGAATGATTTTTTTGATTTACCAGTTTTTTAAATCGAGGGATTCTTCCTGTTTAGAAAGGGGATGGTAACAGAAATTTTACAGTGGAAGAAAATCTTTTTTAGAAAGAACCGGAATAAAGAGAGAAAAAAGTTTTCCTCCCAAATAACAGGATGAGCAATCGATTTGATTCATAACAAAATAAAATGTAGGAGGTACTCATGTATGAAACGTTTTGGAAAAAGGATAACAGCATTGACAATGGCCTTAGCTATGAGCGCAACGGTGGTAGCCGGACAGATATCCGCCAATGCCTATTCGACGCCGGAGATTTCTGCTTATGCAGCAGAGAATTTGACGGACTGGGCGTTGTTCCGTTCAATGGGCAACACTTATTACTCTTCTAATCGGGATATCGTTTATACAGAGCAAGTATACGGTACAATAAATCAATTTAGCGGCAATCTGTACTTGCGTTTGTTTGAAACAGGGGGAAGAGGGGCGGCTATGAGTTTATCTTATAACTCCCTGGATGATTCCACGGGCATTTTTGGGGATCACATGCATGGCTTTTACTCCGACCGGATTATCGATAACCAAGACGGGACTTATACGTGGATTGAGCAGTCCGGTGGCCGTTCTATATTCCGTGATAATGGGGCCGGGATTCTCCAGGATGTAAGAGGAAATAGCCTCTATCTGACCGAAGAAGGATATCGGGTAGAAGTGGGAGGAGGAGGATTTACCTTTGATCATCAAGGACGCCTGACTATGCGGAAACGGTCTTCTATATCGGAGCGTTACAGCCAGACCGTTCATTATACGGACGAC
>CAJFUH010000111.1 GCA_904420155.1 uncultured Clostridia bacterium | reverse complement strand
CATGGAGGGATGTCCTACATTACTACGGATGCTACCTATAACGAGGATGGTACGCTTAATTCTGTAGCGAATGATAATTATCAATATGATTTTTCTTATGGCTCCAACGATAGAATCCAGAAGGCCTACTTCTATGATATCAATGTAGGAGACAATGAAGCTACGGAACTGGAATGCGTGTACGATCAGGCGGCGGACAAGTTGACGGGAATCCGTTTGGACGGTATGGAAACCATCTTCGCCTATGATGACGAAGGGGAATATATTGTAAATATCGGGGATTTCTCGATTGAATATGATTCCCAAGGAAGGGCTACGAAAGTAACCCAATATGATGAAGATGGAAACGTCATCGATGAAGAAAGCTATCTGTATGGTAACAATCAGACCGCTATCATCGATGAAGAAGGCGAGATCACATTGGAAGTGTTCAATCCGGATGGAACCCTGGTAAAATAATTCTTTCCCTTTTGAGAATGGCATGGCCAAATAGGATTTTATAGAAAATAAAAAGACGGCGCTTTCTGATAAACTTTACAGAAAGCGCCGCTTTTTTATCTGGGAAAGAGAAAGGATTTCTATGAAGAAAATTCTGCTTCGTTCTCACGGAAAAAACAGAAATACGTTGATGAGATAACAGCTTATTCCATCCAATATAAATAGAGATCCTCTAAATTCGGTTTTACCGGGATGGGGCTCCACTGGGGTTCTACCGTATCGCCTACAATTCTCATAACAATGCCGTCCCGGTCTGCCATCATATTACTTACTTTGTACTTGTTTTGGATCGTATCCATTTGTTCTTCTTGGACTTTCACTTCAAACACTTTATTTTGCATTTGTTCTAATAGGGTAAGCTGATCCCCGTTCATTAAAAGTTTTCCAGATTTCACCAGCAGGATTTCTTTGGCGATGTATTCGATATCGGAGACTACATGGGTGGCCAGTATGACAATTTTGTCCAATGAGATTTCGCTGATGAAATTACGGATCCGGATTCTTTCCTTAGGATCCAAACCGGCGGTAGGTTCGTCTAAAAGCAACACCTGAGGATCGTTTAGTAGTGCCTGGGCGATTAAAATGCGCTGTTTCATTCCACCGGAAAAAGCGCCTAGCTTTTTATGCATGCTGTCTTCCAGATTTACCAGCTTCATCAGAAAAGAGATACGTTCTTTGGCAACATCCTTTCTCAGCCCTTTTAGGGTAGCCATATACCATAAAAACCGCAAGGCGGTAAAGTCTTCATAAAGGCCCTGTTGCTGGGGCATATAACCGAGAATTTTGCGAAATTCCTTTCCCATTTTTACGGTATCTTGTCCGTTAAATTCGATCCATCCGCTGTCTGGGGACAAATTGTCGGTGATAATATTCATCAGCGTGGATTTTCCAGCGCCATTGGGCCCCAAAAAGCCATACACCCCCGGGGTTAACTCGATACTGAAATGATCCAGCGCTTTCTTTTTGCCTTTCGAATAGGTTTTACAGATATCATGTATAACGAGTTTCAAGGTGACGCCCCCTTTTTCCAGAGATTCGGTACCGCCGTTGTAACAAGAACAGACATAATAAGAAAAGTAAGAGCTCTCCTATCGCGACGGCAGGAAGAAGAATCCATCTAGCGTCGGATTGGAGCATAGGATAAAAGACAAAAGGAAGATAGCAACTGGCATATTTCGCAGGTTCTAATCCAAACGAATAGAGGATAATAGGAAGGATCAGGACGACAGAAGCAAAAAATACCGTGTTTAGATAACTCCCGGAAAATTCAGAAAGCACCAAAATAATCATCATGATTACTAAGATGGTCAAAACCTGATAAAGGAATTGCATGCCCATGGCTTGATACACCGTCCACCGCCACGGGAAGCATTCAAACCCGGTGACGCTTTGCAGGGGTACGTTCTGCATATCAAGGTAAAAGCTGTGGAAAATGTTGAGAACAAAAATAGTTTGTACGACAATTCCGGAAAGAATGGAATAACAGGTACAAGCCAAAATCTTGTTTCGTAAGAGAGGGCTTCTACCGTGGTACATACTTAATAGGAGATGTTTGGAGTGTTTCTTGTTTTCGTAACAAAACATGCCGCCGCATCCTAATATCAAAGCTGCCAAAAGCAGGATCAAGCTATTGGAATAGCTAAAGTAACGGTCAGTCAGATAGTCGGTCTTGGTGGTAAACAGGATTTCATACGGACGGTTGTCAATGAGATCCGGTTCGACGCCAGTCGTTTCCATACTGGTTAAAAGCTGCTGATAACGCTGCTCGTACATGGTAAAAGAGGGTTTTGCGGCTTCCAAAGATTGGGATTGCCTGATTAACTTGTTATAGTCTTGTTCGGAAAGGGAGCCGGCAAGCAGGTCTTCTTCCGCTTGTTTTATTTCCTCCTGGCTTTTTTCCAGTTCTTCTTTACTGGATGAAATAAACCGGGCGGGTTCCTGTGAAATGGGACCGGAATGCAGGCTGATTGTTTGATAATAAAAGGCCTCCTCTTGATCCACGATAATTGGATTATAAGTGCCGTAGGAAGAGATCATAACGATAATGACTAAGACAAGAGGCAGAGCCGCTTTGTATTTTACAAACAATTTGTAACATTCCTGTAGGAATAAAGACATAGGATAGCTCTTTTTGGGGGAGGCAAACCGAACGCTGATTTTTTCCACCCAAGCGGGAGCTTTGCTGGCCACAGTGAAAAAACGCCTGGAACGGTAAGAGGCAATGGATAACATAAGAGCGGCAATGAGGAGAACCAATCCGCTGATTAGGGACAGGACCCGCAAATTAACGGCTTGAGAAAATATATTTAAATTTTGGTAGTCTTTTAAAAGGCTGGCAGAATCGAGGAACTGAAAGATATTTAAGTATTTGAGATGATTCAAAAAAGCGTTTGCGGGAATATAGGTATACAGTAAATAACTGCCTCCGAGCCAGAGGGCGAGAATCCCATAAGAAAAAATAGTACTCTTACAGAAACAGAGGACAGCAAAACATAAAAGGCCGATGACGACTGCAAAAAATAGCTTCAGCAAAAGGGCGAGCAGGAAAAATTCGCCTACGGTTAAGACAATCTCCATAGAAAAGAAAGACGATATGGATTGTACATACCGGTTTAAATCCCCAAACCCAAATTGTGTTCCAGAAATCAAAAGATTTGTAGAAAAAACCAGAATAGTGGAAAGGGCACATCCGGCGATGAGCACCAAAAGTTTAGCCAATAAGGTTTTTTCTCTCCCCTTTAATGTGGGCTGCACCAGTTGAAGGACGCCGGACTGTTTTTCTTTGGCAATGAGACCCAACGCCAATAAAAGGATCATAGCCAGCAGCAAAACATCGGAAAAACCTCCCCTGGACACCTGTTCTACCCCATAGTCCATATCCAGGGATAGAGGAAGTTGATATAGGGAAGAAAAATCCTCTGCGGTTTTGAGGATATTGTTGTGGGAATAACCGGAACTATTTTGAAAAATATCGGTAGAGAGCATGGTTTCGCTTTGCTTTTGTATTTTTGTGATTTGGGATTCATAGTCCCGAATATAGGTCAATTGATCCAGGATGGCCCCGACGATTTGGTTATCTATCGTTTCTTCATCTGAATACTTGGGGGCCCAGTTTTCGCTGAAAAGTTCCGGGTACTCATTTTTTAAGGATTCCGCTTCCATAACATTACCAGATAATTGGCTGTTTTGATATCTGGCCCGTATTTGTAGTTCTTCTGAATAGCTTTCCAATTCTTCAATGGCCTGAGAAACTTCTTGTTTTTGGCAGTGCTGTAAAAGCGCCTGATAGGAAGATTGCACCATCATTTCCTGTGCATATGTTTGGCGTTGGGTATTCCAATAGGAAAAGCCGTTGAACAGAAATAAAAAAACCAACAAAAAGAGGATGGCTTTTTGAGAGAATAGCTTATAGCATTCGTAACCAAATAATTTCATATGTTAGAGGCACCACCCTTGCAGCGTACTTTTGAAATCGATAGAGAAACAAGAAAAAAGGATGGGGATTCACAGGTTTTCTTCCTATGAAAAATCAGATGATGTTACGGGAGTGATTCCATTCCCTCCTCAATCATCCTTTAGTCATGATTAGAGAATAACAAGGAAAGCGTTTGAGTAGAAAAATCCAAATAATAATGCTCACGGTTGCCGTTTGTTACCAAGGAAAGAAAAAGGATATTTCCGCTGGCGCCTTCGATATAGGGTT
>CAJFUH010000110.1 GCA_904420155.1 uncultured Clostridia bacterium | reverse complement strand
GCAGAAGGGTACGAATAAAAGAAATCGCCATACAGTGCGCCGCCTTTCCCAATTTGCAAAGTCAAATGTAATGTTTCAGGAACTCCCTTGAAACAACTGTTTTTATTTTGGCTTTTAGGAAAGGAATTTATACAGGGGTTTAGGAAGGCTGCAAAATTTTCCGCCTGTTTTTTACATATTATATGTGAATATTTTTAACAAATAATTTACATTTGCTCCATAATTATTTATAATTCTCATAAAGGGGTAAATGGAGGGAGAACATTGAAACAGCGGTTTCCTAGGATCCTTGGCTTTGGGGTATTCTTTCTTTGTATGGTTATTGGTATGGGAATAGTAGTCTTGATGCAGACCACCTATTCTGAAAGCCAATTGCAGCAGGCGGGGCAGGAATATTTGGTCCAATTAGGGAAGGAATATGAGGACTGTTCGTTAAAACAGAAACGATGGTATAATGACCAGTTGTTCTGCCTGTATGAGGATGGAAAATACCCTTTTGTCATTGGTTTTTCCAAAAATGATTGGTTTCCCGACCGTTTTTCCCCCTTTTGTTTCTGCTATCCCACAGAGCAGGCGGGAGACGGCGTTCTCTATGATTTTGCAAAGAAAGAGAAGGGCTGCTATACCTATGTGGTATTCGGCCCCCGTCCCAAGGGGATCCATGAGATAGAAGTGGATGTTCTGGACAAGGCGGAGAATTGTAAGGGCCGGTATCATAACCGGGTTGACCCGGAGGAAGAATATATCTTGTACGTGTTGCAGAAGTATGAGAAGGATCCCATTTCTTTTGAGTACACATTATATAGTTAGTTTTTCAGGTTAGAATTTTTGATTTTGTTTTGTTACATTACGCCCGCCTTTGCCGTGGGCACATTCCCGGAGACCTGGGAAAAATTTGGACAGAAGTTATCCCTGAATCGGTTAAAACGATTCGGGGGTATTTTTTTATAAAGCTGGAATGGGATCAAAATGACCGTTTCCTATTCCCAGAGATATTTCTCACGCGCCCGCATATTTCGGTAAAAAGATGTGAAAATTATTGGTAACTATTTTTGCAAAGAGGAGGTCTGGGGATGTTTGATTATTGGAAACGGCTCTGGCGAGCATGGGTCCCTTCAGGACAGATGCCTGCATCGGGACAAGCCAGTACCCTGCTTACCCGGTCGTTATTAGATAACCTGGTTTATTTTCGCCAGGAATTTGATGGGAGCGCAGATTTAACAATCCGGGAACTGGAGGTGGCGGGGACAAAGGCGGCGGTTATCACCATAGAAGGGATGATTAACAAGCAGGTCTTTGCCACGAGTGTCTTCAACCCTCTTCTCCAGGCGGAATTTTGGGAGACCGATCCCCAGGAAAAATTTGAATATATACGCGACAGTGTGTTGTCCGCCACCGAACAGGTACAGGTTCCCACCTTTGAGGAGGCGTTCAAGCTGGCCATGTCCGGCTTTGCCTTGGTGGCTTTGGACGGGGTGGACGCCATGCTGGCCATTGGCGTACAGGGATTCAGTTTTCGCGGGGTGTCCGAACCCACCAATGAAATGATGCAGCGGGGCTCCCGGGAAGGACTAGTGGAGCCGCTGCGCATCAATATGACATTAATCCGCCGGAGGATGAAAAATCCCAAATTAAAATTTGAGATGATGTCCGTTGGGAGCGTTAGCCAGACGGATGTTTGCCTATGCTATTTGCGGGACGCCGTCTCCCCGGAGATTCTAAGGGAGCTGCGGGACCGGATCCATCGGGTCAATCTAGAGACCCTGATCTCTTCTGAATACTTGTCCCCCTATTTGGAGGAAAAAGGGGATTTTTCCATGTTCAGCAGCATCGGGTCTTCGGAACGCCCTGACACCATCTGCGGAAAGATTACCGAAGGGCATATCGCCATCTTGGTGGATGGGTCTCCCAATGCCTTGATTGTGCCGTACCTATTTGTGGAATACTTTCAAACATTGGATGATTACACTTTGCGCCCTTATTATGCCACCTTTACCCGTTGGCTGAAATACTTTGCTTTCTTTGTCGCCACGTTGCTTCCTGGGTTATATGTGGCGATAGGGACGTTTAATCCGGAGCTGTTCCCAGGGGAACTGCTCAATAAAATTGCTTCGGCCATCGCTTCCACTCCATTTTCCCTGATGATGGAGGCGCTGGTGATCCACTTCATTTATGAAATCATGAGGGAGGCCGGTTTGCGCCTGCCCAAGCCTTTGGGACATGCGGTGAGTATCGTGGGCGCTTTGGTCATAGGGGATACCGCCATCAACGCCGGGTTGATCGGCGCCACAACTTTGATGGTGGTGGCCCTGACCGCTATTTGTTCTTATGTGATTCCAAATCTATACGAGCCTATCGCAATCCTCCGTTTGCTGTTTATTCTGGTAGGAGGAATCATGGGAGTGTGGGGAATTATGCTGCTGTTTTCCATTGTGTTATTAAATATTTGTGGAAAAAACAATTTTGGCGTTCCGTTTGCCGCTCCGATTTCTCCCTTTAGCCTGTTTGGAATGCGGGATGTGGCCATGCGGGCGGGATGGAAAACCCTTTCGAAAAAAATCAACAAAGTACAAAATATGCCGGGTTCGCAAATTCATCAGGAGAAGAGGAGCGGTCAATGAGAAAAGATTCTGTTATCACCGTACCGCAGCTATTTGGCATGTTGTTTATCAGCAGGATGGTAGTCAATATCACATATAACCCTTATATGTCTTCCAATGGGGATTTGACAGACCACCTGCTTTCCGCCATCCTTTCTTACTTTCTCACCTTTTTGCTGGTGATCCCGGTTTATATGCTCTATCGGCGAAGAAAGGAAATGACCCTGGCGGATTATTCTTATTTTTTATTTGGAAATTACGCGGCGGGGGTAATCCTGATTTATGTAGTCTATTACCTATTGGTTTCCTGCTATACCTTATCCCTTTTTGATACGTTTATCACCAATGTGATGAGCCCTAAAGTGCCCATCTGGGCGTTATCCATCGCCGTCATCATTACCGCCTGTTATGGGGCGTGGAAGGGGATAGAGGCGCTGGCCAGGGCTTCTGGGGTCATTCTCGTCATTATTTGCATTTCCATGATTTTTTTGGCTTGCGCGCTGCTTCCGGAAGTGGAGACGGTGAATTTTACCCCCTTTCTATACGACGGCCCGAAAAATATGATTACAGGCGTGTGTTTTATGATTTCCCGTACCTCGTGTATTTCCGTCCTGGCCATGCTGCTGCCCTTTGTCAAGGGAAGCGTGAAAAAAGGTATCTTGGTC
>CAJFUH010000109.1 GCA_904420155.1 uncultured Clostridia bacterium | reverse complement strand
CAGCAAAAGAAGGAAGTGCCCCCGCGGCATGAGCGGCGGAAATAGAAGAAAAACCAGATAATTAATTTAAAGTTAGAAAACAAATAGCAGGTTGTTTCCAAAAAATTCGCAACTAGAATCCAAACAATCCGTGCGGAAATCAACAAGTCCTTTCCACAGATAAAAAAATATTTTTCTCAAAAAAGATTTCGACACATTTCCCGCAGAAAAGTAAAGCGCAAAAACATGGACAAACATAGGAAAAATCCAGTGTACAAGCCGTTTATTCCGGAAATCCTCCCTACAGGCATTCGTTTTTTTCTGAGTAAATACCAATAAAAACAACAATGTAATCTTTTGTAACTACTTTGTAACCATTTCGTTTCTTACAAATTGCACAGAAAAAGTGGAAGCAATCCACGATGGGGAGGAGGGAAAAAGGCCATATATAGGGGTTTTTAAAGGCAATTTGGAAAAATCAAGAAAAGGTCAGTGTGCAGAATATACAAAAATGAGTTCTCAAAACATTTGACATCGGTTACAACGGTGCATATAATATCCAACAGATCCGCAAATCCTAATATTTGTCATGGGTAATATGCGAGATCGCGGGCATACACCGCGGGATCAACGCCCAAATTTAACGACAACACAAGGAGAAACTTATGGCTATGAAATCAACCACGAAGAGGAAGCTGAATAAACAGCTAACCCGAGTTGCCGCTTTAGCGATGACTTGCGTTATTGGAATCAGCTCCGCTGTCACTGTGGCTGCTCTTACCAAGAAGATCACCGTTGTGGATGGCGATAATCAAATTGCGGTTTCCACGTTAGATACCAACACGGATCGAGTGCTGGAACTGGCCGGAATTACCCTGGGGGACGGCGATGCCATCGTCCGGGATGATGATATGGGAACCATTACTGTATTGCGCGCGTTTACCGTAACGGTAAATGCGGATGGTGAGAGCCAGCCGGTCATTCTGAATCAGGGGACGGTGGCGGATGCCTTGCAGGCTGCCGGCGTAACCCTGGGGGAACATGATAAGGTAACCCCGGACTTAGATACCCAGTTGGCGGCGGATATGGAGATTTCCATAGAGCGCTGGCACACCATCACCTTGACCGTAGACGGAGAGACCCAGACTTATATTGTTCCCGAGGGAACCCTGGAAGATTCCCTGGCCTACATCGGCGTCACGTTGGGGGAATACGATGTCATATCCTCCGGGGAAGAGGAAGTCAGGGGAGATATGGAAGTCACCGTAGACCGTGTGGAATATCGGGATGTAACCATCACGGAAGAAGTTTCATATGAAACTGTCACCCAAGAGGATGATACCCTTTACCTGGGAGAAAAGAAAGTGGCCACCCCAGGCGAGACAGGCGAACGCACCATTGTCAGCCGGGAGAAGCTGGTAAACGGAGAGGTAACGGAGACGGAAACGATCCGTGACGAAATCACCAAAGAGCCGGTAAACGAAGTGGTTCTGGTAGGGACCAAGGAAAAGCCCGCCCCCAAACCTGCCGGGGCCGCCAGCGTGGGCGGCAACGGATATATCATCGACCACAATGGGCAGCGCGTGGCGTATAAATCAGTACTCACCGGTTCCTGCACCGCGTACAGCGCGGCGGAAGGCTCTATGACGGCTACCGGGCGTCCGGTAGCGTTTGGCAACGTAGCGGTGAACCCCAATGTGATTCCTTACGGGACCCGGTTATATATCTGTTCCCCGGACGGTTCTTACGTATATGGCTACGCCATTGCGGCGGATACAGGCGGGGCGCTGATGAGCGGCCGCGTCCTGGCGGACTTGTTCTATCAGACCCCAGCGGAGTGCTATAGCTTCGGCAGACGCACCATGTCCGTTTATATCTTGGAGTAATCTTAATAAACAGAAAGCCCTCGTGTTTTCACACGGGGGCTTTTTATTGTGGGGCGCCCCGGCCAAGGAGGGAGGGGAAGGAGGGATTCCCGAAAGGGCGTTTTGTCCAAAAAAAACAAAAATTCGCGGAACATATTTTCGTAAAAAGGGTTGCTTTTTTGAAGATCTATGGTACAATAGAAGCAGATCGAACGAATGATCTACTTAATTGCCGGGAGGTGGACAGCCGTGAATCTGATCAATGGAATCTTGTTGCTGGCAGCTGCCATAGGGATTGCTTGGCGCTATCGGCCGGTGAAAGCATATAGTTGGCTATCGCTGGGGATATGCGCGTTTGCCGCTGTTGTGGCCTTTTTATCCGCACCGCCCTCCTCGCTGGCTGTAGGCGCGTTTTTGGGCCTTTTAGAGGTCGGCCTGGTAGGTTTCTCGTTTTTGGAGGTACGCGCCGAATATCGGGCGAGAAAGCGCCGTATGAGCAAGCCGTGCGCTTCCCGCCATTCCGACCAGACGGAAGAAAAGCCGTTGGCGGGTTAAATCAGCCCCCCCTATCTATATTTGTAATAAAGTGACTACTCCAAAAGGAGGAAGTCCCCGGATAGTAATATCCAGGGACTTCCTCCTTTTGGCATGAGGGGAAAAAGCTGCTCTTCGGGGGAGGCTTGCCGATATTCGGATGAACAGGGAGATCACGGAGGATAAAGATAGGAGGCTCTTTTTTGGGCGATTCATTCTACTTATGGTATATACCCCTTTTTCTCGAATCACCCGGGGACAGGAATTGACAGGAAACCGCCGGCCCGGGGATGGGGAACCCCTCGCTAGGGTTCCCCACGTCCAAACCGTCCCCCGGACGGTTTGGACTCCCCTCCTGAGCTTTTGGAATTCTGAGGGGTTTCGCCCATTGCGATGGGCGAGGAAGGGCTCCGCCCCTCCACCCCGCCACCTTTGAAAAGGTGGACGAAACTTTTATGTTT
>CAJFUH010000108.1 GCA_904420155.1 uncultured Clostridia bacterium | reverse complement strand
GTACCCGCCGTAGGCGTGAAAAAGCTTGAGCAAAACTTTTATGTTTAAACGCGGGTAGATTAGGTTCTTTTCAGAGAAAGCCTGGTGCGCGATGTACCCGCCGTAGGCGCGCGATGTGCCCGCCGCAGGCGTGGAGAAGCAATTGGAATAAATTCTTAGGCGGGGAAGGTTGCATTTTGTAGGGTACGGTGTTATAATCTGTTTAAACCGATGAGGGAGAAGTAAAGCTCCGTGATGGTCTGACAGCGAGCCGGAATCGATGGAAGCCGGTAGATGCAGCGGGGATAAATGGGCTCCTGAGGGCGCGGTGAACGAAGGCGGAAAAGCTTTTCAGTAGCTGGCGACGCGGCGTTCGCGTTATAGGATGGGGAATTGATTCTGGGATTCCCAAAGAGTGGGCGGAAGGGAGTTCCGCCAAACAAGGTGGTACCGCAGGTAAAACAATACCTGTCCTTGCAGTTGCAGGGGCAGGTTTCTTTTTTACCTTTTTATGGTTAACACAGGGAAACTCTGGCATAAGAGTTATGAATGGTAAGGAAAACGTTATTTTAGAAAACAAGGGGGAGCACCATTGTGGCAACAAAGCTTTTAATGGGAAACGAAGCCATTGCACTGGGGGCCATCCGGGCGGGCGTTCAGGTGGTGTCTGGATATCCAGGCACGCCTTCTACGGAGGTCTTAGAGACGGTGGCCAAAAACAATCCAGGGGATATTTATGTGGAATGGTCCGTCAATGAAAAATCCGCTATGGAGGTGGCGGCGGGGGCCGCTTATGCGGGGGCGCGCAGTATGGTCACCATGAAACAGGTGGGCTTAAACGTCGCCTCCGACCCGCTGATGAGTTTGGAATATGTGGGCGTCAAGGGAGGTATGGTGGTAATGGTGGCCGACGATCCCGGCCCGATTTCTTCCCAGACGGAACAGGATACCCGGCATTTTGCCCATTTTTCTAAGCTGCCGGTTTTTGATCCTTCTTCTCCGGAAGAGGCGTATCAGATGATCGGGGACGCTTTTGCCTATTCAGAGAAATACGGGACGCCGGTCCTTTTCCGGCCTACCACGCGTGTATGCCACGGCTGCGCGTCCATTGAGGTAGAAGACGTCCGGGAACAGCATCCTGCCCAAGGGTTTGTCAAGGATTCTTCCCGCTGGGTGATTTTCCCCAAACTGTCTTATCAGAACCATTTAAAAATAGAAAAACGCCAGCAGGTGCTGAGCGAAGATTTTTCCTCTTACCGGTATAATATCTGCTCCGGCGAGGGGAAAAAAGGGATTGTGTCCGGCGGGGTCAGTTATGCCTATACCTGCGAGGCTTTACAAGGGTGCGAGAAGCCCTATAAACTGTTAAAGGTCTCCACGCCGTATCCCTTCCCGGAATGTCTTGCGTTGGGTTTCTTGGATGGGTTAGAGGAAGTATTGGTGGTAGAGGAACTGGACCCGGTACTGGAACGGGAACTGGTCTACCTTTGCGGCAAGCACCATCTGCCGGTGCGGGTCCGGGGGAAACTTACCGGGGATATGCCCCAGGCGGGGGAGAATACCGTAGAATTGGTGAAAACTGCGATAGCAAAGTTTTTGGGTTACTCCCTGCCGCAGCCTGAGGAAGCGGAACTTCCTAGCCTGCCGATCCGTCCTCCCGTGCTTTGTGCGGGATGCCCCCACCGGGCCTCGTTCTACGCGGTCAAACAGGCGATGAAAGGCAAAAAGGCGGTCTTCTCCGGAGACATTGGATGCTATACCCTGGGGAACGCCCAGCCTCTGGATATGGTGGATACCTGTTTGTGTATGGGCGCGGGGATTACCATCGCCCAGGGCCTACATCGTGTGGAGCCGGATGCGGTAAACTTTGCATTTGTCGGGGACTCCACCTTTTTCCACACAGGAATCCCCGGCGTGATCAATGCGCTGTACAACGAAACCGATATTGTGCTGGTCGTGCTGGATAATTCCACCACAGCCATGACCGGCCACCAGCCCCACCCGGGGACAGGCAAAACCATGATGGGGGAGATCTCCCAGAAGGTGGATATTGCGGCGATATTGGAGGCCGTTGGCGTAAAATGTATCCGCAAAGCCAATCCTCTTCATTTGGAGGAGGCGAAGGAAGCGATTCGGGAGGCCGCGGCGTTCCGGGGGGTATCGGCTGTCATTTTTGAATCCCCTTGTATCGCGGTTACCAAGCCCGCTCAGATTTTACGGGTGGATACAGAGAAATGTACGGGATGCAAGAGGTGTATCCGGGAGTTGGGATGTCCCGCCATGTCCGTCAAGGATGGGAAAGCTCTGATCGACCCATCCACGTGTTATGGATGTACTATCTGCGCGCAGGTGTGTCCCTTTGACGCCATAGGAGGTGTACAGGAATGATGAACTGTATTTTAGCTGGGGTAGGCGGCCAGGGCACTGTACTGGCCTCTAAATTGATCGCCCAATGCGCCATGAACCGGGGACAGCATGCCCGCACGGCGGAGACCATCGGTATGGCGCAGCGGGGAGGCTGTGTGGTAAGCCATGTGCGTATTGGGGAACAGAGCCATTCCCCAATGATTCCCCTGCATACGGCGGATATGATCATTGGGTTTGAACCGTCGGAAGCGGTGCGTTGTTTGCCGTATTTAAAGGAAGACGGGGTACTGGTGGTGAGCGATAAGGCGATCCAGCCGGTGACCGCTTCCCTGTCGGGAACGTCCTATCAAGGGGAAGACATGCTCCGTTATCTGCGGGGATTGGGAAAGCGTCTGGTAGTATTGGATGCAGATGAAGTTTGTAGGCAGTGCGGCTCCAGTAAAGTGCTTAATGTGGCGCTGTTAGGCGCCGCTGTGGCCAGCGGGGCGTTGGGATTTTCCCTGGAAGATGTGGAAAAAGCCCTGCCGCAGAGAATTAAGGAACGCTTTATCGCCATGAATACAAAAGCCCTGTATGCCGGGGCGCAGGCCGCCAAAGGAGTGTAACGCCATGAAAATGACTGAAAGCCAGTTTCAACAGATCAAGGACCAGATTATCAAGCTGACCGCTCAAAAGGGAAGCTTTTATCATAAGAAATTTGATGGGATTGATGTGTCCGCCATACAGACCCAGTCCGATTTTGAGAAGCTTCCCTTTACCAATAAAAGCGATTTGAGAGAGGCTTATCCCCTGGGCTTACAGGCGGTGCCGGATGAGGAGATCGTGCGGATCCATTCCTCTTCAGGGACGACGGGCACGCCGGTCATTATCCCCTACACCAGGCAGGATGTGCAGGATTGGGCGGAGATGTTCAAGCGCTGCTATGAGACGGCTGGCATCACCAACCTGGACCGGATCCAGATCACCCCGGGCTATGGCTTATGGACCGCCGGTATCGGCTTCCAGAACGGCGCGGAACGGCTGGGAGCCATGGTGGTGCCCATGGGGCCGGGCAATACCGATAAGCAGATCCAGATGATGAAGGATTTAAAGAGCACCGTATTGTGCGCCACCTCTTCCTATGCCCTTCTTCTGGCGGAAGAAATCACTCGCCGGGGCGTGCGCGACCAAATTTTCCTGAAAAAAGGCGTGATTGGCTCCGAACGGTGGGGAGAAAAAATGCGGAAACGCATTGCCAATGAATTAGGGGTAGACCTCTATGATATTTATGGATTGACGGAAATTTACGGTCCCGGCATCGCCATGAGCTGCGATTATCAATGCGGTATGCATTACTGGGACGATTACCTGTATTTTGAGATTATCGATCCGAAAACCGGGGAACTGGTGCCGGATGGGGAGATTGGGGAACTGGTTATTACCACGTTGCGCAAGCAGGGGGCTCCGCTGATCCGTTACCGCACCCATGATTTAACCCGGTTTGTGCTGGGCGAGTGCAAGTGCGGCAATCCTCATCCCCGCATCGATACCTTGATCGGCCGGACAGACGATATGATTAAGGTGAAAGGCGTGAATATTTTCCCGGGACAGATTGACGATATCCTCAAGGAGGCAGACGGGGTCAGCAGCGAGTATCAGGTGATGATTGACCATCTCAACGGCAGGGATATCATGACCCTTTTTGTGGAAGGGGAAAAAGGTATCGATAAGGCCAAAGTGGAGAGCGAGCTGAAATATCTCTTTAAAGCGAGGATCGGCATTGCCATTGCCGCCCAGGTGGTGGAAATTGGCGATCTGCCGCGCAGCGAAAAGAAATCCACCCGCATTTTTGATAACCGCTATTGATAGAAAGCGAAAGATAAAAATAGAGAAGGAATATGTTTTTTCATATTCCTTCTCTATTTTGCTTTGTTATAAAATTCAGAATTTCTCTATGGAATTAGACGGTGAATCGGGAACAGGATGAAGGGATTCATATTCTTCCCTGATATCCTGGATTAAAATCCATTTGGCGCAGGTTACCCTGCTCATACGGAAATAAGGGATGACAAACAGCGCCGGAATAACAAAAAAACACAAAAGGCCCCACCCCAAGAAAGAGAGCATCAAAACGAAAGCGGAACCTTTCCTCTTTTTCATGCGGCGGACAGAAAGATTGATACAGGCGTGGACTGATCTGCTGTCCAAAGCGGCGACAGCGGTTTGAGTCGCAAAGTAGCGGAGGCTGAAAAAGATAAATAGGATCCCTCCCGCCAAAAACAGCAGGGAAGATAAAGAAATACCAATGACCGCCCAGAGGGGAATCTGCTGGATGGGGGCATATGCCGCATTACCGAATGTACTGCAAACCGTCACTAAAATAACTCCGGGGGCGAAACAAACGATCCCCCACAAGGCGTATCGTAGAAGGAGCTGAAGGGAGCAGGACAGGGAACGGACGAAAAGCCTGCGGTTAGAAAAATAATAGAACAGTTCTTCCACGGCGGGGGATTGTCCCTGGGAAGCGTGCAGATTCCAACGGACGGCCCCTAACGATAGAGGGGAAGTCAACGCCCAAAATAAGAGGGAACTGACTATCCAGAAGAGAAAATAAGGCCAATTGCTCACCCGATTCAGCATCCACCGAAAGAACTCCCACCAAGATTGAGGCAGACGGTTTAAATTGACGTGGAATAAATAGGCGGCAAATTCATTGCATAAGGATTGTACAATGGGGACGCACAACAAGGCGACGGTGACCGCAATGGCTTTTCCCCAGTTGTTATCCCTTAAACGCGTTAACGCTTCCTGTTTGATTTGTTTTTCAGCAGACAAAACTGCCTCACCTCCAGATCGATTTGAGAGTTTCTTCTTATAATAGGCGAACCCCGTTGATCACCAATTCAAAAGAAAGCCCTAAGTATTGCGCCGCGCTGCGGCATAAAACCATACGGGTTAAAAAGATCTCAAAGTAATCCATCACGGGGCAGATCTCCGTATCGATGGTGATATCTAAAATAGCGGTTTTGTTTTCCGGATCGATGTCCAGGGAAGCTTGCTCCACCGCGTAATTGACCCGGTCGTGGATATCAATCGCCACCCGCTCCTTATCCCGGACGCGGGTTCGACGTACATCGCCTTTATCGGAAAGGATCAGAGCGGCGGCGATGGGATTGACCGCCGCCGCAGTGCCTTCGTCGTGATTCCCGATGGCGGAAACCACCTGGGCGATTTCCTCGGGATCCATCCCCATATTGGTGAGCAGGGTAAAGGCCATCAAAGCGCCGCTTTGGGCGTGGGCCACGCGGTTTACCACATTGCCGATATCGTGCATATACCCGGCGATAGCCGCCAGTTCGCAGGTGCGGTCGTCATAGCCCAGGCATTTTAAAATATAACTGGCATAGTTAGAAGAACGTTTGGCATGGGGAAAGCCGTGTTCCGTGTACCCGATGACGCCTAGAATGCGGTTTCCCTGGTCAATATAAGTGTGAATCTGCGGGTCTTTCAGAATGTCTTCCAAAGTAATGGCGTGTTTGGGCGATGATTCCATAAAGAGTTCCTCCTTTTGGGATTCCGGGACGGTCAATTTGCGTCTGTGAACATCCGGTACATGGCTTCCAGGCAGATTTGAGCGTGCAGGAGGAAAGCCTCCATATCGATATATTCATCCGATTGATGCAGTCGGTAGTCCTGCCCTTCAAATACCGGACCGAAGGCCACGCCCTTTCCCTGAAGCTGCCGGGCGTAAGTGCCGCCGCCTGTGGCGTACAGTTTGGCGGGCTTTCCGGTGACGCTCTGATAAGCGTCTTTTAACAGAATGATCAATGAAGTATGTTCGGGAATATACAGGGGCTTATTATGATTGAGTACTTTTACAGACAGGCCATCCCGCTGGGCGCGCCGCTCGACGGTCTGTAAAATTTTATCGCCGTCCGCCGTGACCGGATAACGGATATCCAAAAGGGCTTTGGCGTGGTTGGGGCCGATATCCACCACCCCGACGTTGACGGTAAGAGGACCCGATTCTTTATCCCTCTGGCGGATCCCCAGGGAAAGCCCGTTTGTTTCCAGGTCGATGGCGTCGTCGATAAAGGCGCACAGGCTTCCCAATACGGTATGGCCAAAATTAGAGGCCAGCAGGCGGATCAAATGGGTGGCGGCGTTAAATCCTTTTTCCGGTTCCATGGCGTGGCTGGAAACCCCTGTGGACTGTACCATCATGCCGTCCAGAGTGTAGCGGAACGTAAATTTCCCCTCTTTGGCGTCGGCTAGGCGCTGCAATTGATGGTCTTCCATTTCCGTGCAGTCCAAAAGGGCCATGGCTTTGTCAGGAACGGCGTTGACCACAGTACCGGCGCGAAAAGCCGTGAGGGTAGTGCCGTCGTGGGTGGGGGCGCTGACCTCGATTTGCAGAATCCCCTTTTCCCGGTTGCAGATACCATATTCCGCGTCCGGCGTAAACGCCATGACCGGCAATTCCTGGGAAGCAAAATAACGGGGCATATCGTTCATGCCGCATTCTTCCCCAGCGCCGAAAATCGCCCGCAGGCGGCGTTTCCCGATGACGCCCGCGTCTTTTAAGGCTTTCAGGCAATAGAGGCTTACCACGGCGCTCCCTTTGTCGTCGGCCACGCCGCGGCCGTAAAGTTTACCGTCCCGTTCCACCGCGCAGAAGGGGTCGCTGCTCCAGCCGTCCCCGGCGGGCACCACGTCCACATGGGTGAGCACGGCAGCCACTTCCGGGCCTTCCCCGTATTGGGCGTGCCCGGCCGCCTGATCCACGTTTACCGTCTCCAGCCCCATTTCTTTGGCCCGGTTTAAAATCCACTGCAAAGCGCGGGCGGCCTGTTCCCCGCAGGGATACTCCCCGTTTTGCGGTACCGCGCAGGAGGGGATGGACACCAATTCCTTGATATCCCGAAAGATTTCGTCTTTATATGCCAAAATGCGATCTCCAAATAACATGAGAAAACCATTCCTTTCTTACCAGTGTTTTCCACCGGCCCGATTTCCATACATGATAGTATTATACAGCAAACCGGCCGTTTTTTACACAGTTTTCCAGAGAAATCTTGTCAAACCACAGATTTTTCTTCTGTGCGGGGATAAAAAGAAAGCTATCCAAAAAATTTTTCGCAAAACAAGGGGCCGCTATATTAGCCGAGCGGCCCCCTCTTTCAGATCCTCAATCGTTGTTCAGTAGTTCATCCGTGGTCGTGTTTAAAATCTGGGCGAACGCTTTCCATTCAATGACCGTCACAAAGCACGTTGATTCCTTTTTGTTGCTATTTCTTTTATTAAATAGCGAATTTAGCCCGCCCATGCTAGACTTTTGGATCACTTAGTGTTACTATCGAAATAAATAATGTCTCAAATCGAGACATTAGGGTGAGGGGATTGTTCATGAAAAGAATCCTTGATACAGAGCATGTTAATATCATTGCTGAACGGATCAAAGAGGCGAGGATTGCTGCCGGACTCAGCCAAAAGCAGTTGTCGGAAAGGCTGGAGCTGCTGGCGGTTTACACCTGCCGGGGTTCTGTTTCCCGGATAGAAAACGGCAGGCGGGCCGTCACGGATATCGAAATCGACG
>CAJFUH010000107.1 GCA_904420155.1 uncultured Clostridia bacterium | reverse complement strand
TGCAGGAATAACCGCTTGCATAACGGGTAAATGCTTGCCGAAATTTTCTTTGACCGCCGAAATGACTTCTTTGCGGAAATTCGTTTCGTTTGCCATTGTCAGAAATACGCCGCCTTTCTGATTTGCTACTGCAATAACCTTTGGTTTTGCCAAGAGCGGGTTCCTCCTTTTTCATAGATTTAGCCCACCGTTGGCAGGACGGAGGGCTATGTACGGAGGAAAAGAAAAAGCCGCCTACTCTGTAGCAGAATAAGCGGCGGTTTGCGGCATTATGTTGTTTTCAGATTCTCTTTACAGGGGCACACATCACTTTCAAAAGCAGCTCGTCTATGCAACCGGAATCCCGGTTATCCCGGAGCAGAGCGTTCCGCAGTCGGTTCAGGCTTTGTATTACAAGGGCGGCTTCCTCCGGCGTATATGCGACAAAGTATTTTTGCTTTTTCATCTGGCTCGCCTCCTTTGTGCTTTCATTATATATGGATGGGAGGATAGCCGCAAATGTGCGATTTTCAGGCTCGGTTTGAGCAGCAAAGTAGTCATGACAGTAGATTTTCTCGGTGAAATATATTCGTCTGCTGCCAAAAGCCTTGATTTCATGCGGGTTTGCGTGAGTGTCGTTATGAACATCGGCACCACAAAAACCGAAAATATTCGTGATAAAAAATATTTTCGGTATTGTAAAGGGTCTTATCGAAAGATAAGGCCCTTTTTGTATCCGTAAAAAATGGGCATTGCAAAGAAACTACCTTTGTAGGATCTACATCTGTCTTTCGCTTAAAATGAAAATGCTCCAGGGCAAACCTCACATAAATTAATAATGGATCCAGTTTCCGTTCGAAATGAAATTCCTATAACAAATTGCGCAGACACTCCAAAAAGGTTCCTGCCGCTTTGGAAAACACCTGATATTTTTTCCAGAGAATACAGGCGGAAGCTTCCAACTTGGGAGAAAAGGGCCGGAAACAGAGGTCGCTGTTTTGGGTATTGATCAGTTTATCAAAACACAACGCATATCCCAGCCCTTCATCTACTAATAGCGATGCATTAAAAACCAAGTTGTAGGTAGCCACAACATGCAAGTGAGAAATATCCCGTCGCATCCACTGAGATAGATACTGATCGTCGCCCCTTTGGTGGGAGATGATAAGAGGTTGATCCCATAAATCCTCTGGAAAAATGGTCTCCTTTTGAGCCAGAGGGGAATCCCTTCGCATCAGTACTCCCCAGGTATCTTTGAGAGGAATAGGGATAGACTCATACTTCTGTGAATCAATATTGCCGAACAGAAGGCCGAAATCAATGAGCCCTTTATCCAGATATTCAAGTACATATTCCGCATTGCCGCTGGAAATATGATAGTGAATATCTGGATATTGTTTTTGTATTTTTTTGGCGGCCTTAGCGAATAGTCGGACGATATCTGTTTCTCCAGTCCCAATATAAACATCGCCAATAATGGTTTCATCGGAACGGATAATTTCTTCTTCCGTCCTTTTCACAAGAGAGAGAATCTCCTCCGCCCGTTTGCGCAGAATCATCCCTTCATCCGTCAAAATCACCTTCCGTGAACCTTTTGTACCTCGAATCAGCAGCTGTTTGCCGAGTTCTTCTTCCATTGCCTTTAACTGAGTGGAAAGGGCTGGCTGAGAAAGATGCAGAGAATCTGCCGCTGCCGAGATACTCTGTTCTCTTGCTACCGCTAAGAAGTAATGCAACACGCGCAGTTCCGTTACAATCGCCTCCTTTGCTACTAGTATAGCACATAATTCTATAAAAATAAATTATGAATTTATATTAAGAATAAGTATTTGATATACAATTA
The DNA here is from genome assembly GCA_904420155.1 of uncultured Clostridia bacterium. GTDB lineage: Bacteria > Bacillota > Clostridia > Oscillospirales > Acutalibacteraceae > CAJFUH01. The sequence goes on along the minus strand of CAJFUH010000107.1, from coordinate 4,218 downwards.
AAAGCTCGCTATACTGAAGTTATAAAAATAAAACAGCAATGAGGTTTTCAGAATGAGTCGTTGGCTCCCGAAAAAGAGACGGATGATCTGTTTTTTTCTCCTGCTGTACGTGGCAATAACATAACTGGATGCAGAGGAAGAACGGACATACAGATGCAAAATGCACAGAGAGATAGCCATGCAGAAACTGTATCCTCTAAAGAACAGGAAAATAGTATTATTCTCACGTCTGATATCACACAATTGGAAGCTGGTTTCTCCGATGTCCGCTATGATGGAAACTTTGGATTTGACGGTTTTCTCTCTCAAGGGGGCGCTTCCTCCGATAGGGAGGTCATCGAGTATCTGGCAAACAACCTGCTCTCCGGGCTGGATCTGGGGGAATTGCTGGGAGGCATTTTCGGATGCAGCACAATTTTTGTGCAAAGCCCGGAGGGAAATACTTTGTTTGGCCGCAATTTCGATTGGGAAAACTGCGAGGCTATGGTGGTAGCCGCCTACCCTGAAAACGGATATGCTTCCCTTTCCACCGTCAACATGGATTTCATCACCCAAAATGTAGGGGGCGGTATGGTGGGAATGGCGTTGAAATTGAATGAGGTAAAGACCTTGGCCGCCTTGTATGCCCCATTAGATGGAATGAATGAGGCAGGGCTGGCGGTATCGGTGAACATGATTCAGGGCAACGGCGTTATCGAACAGGATACGGACAAACCGGATATTACCACCACGACAGCAGTCCGCCTGCTTCTGGATAAGGCCGCCAATGTAGAGGAAACGTTGGAACTGTTAGGACAATACGATCTCCATGGTTCCATGGGAATGATGATTCATTTCTCCATTGCCGATTCCACAGGCCGCAGTGTGGCGGTGGAATATATAAATCATGAGATGGTTGTCATTGAAACGCCGGTGCTCACCAATTTCTATCTGGCCGAGGGGGAGAAAAACGGAATGGGGACCCCTTTGGTGCCATTTTGCTGTTGCTGTTGGGCTTTATCTGGATTCGGACTGGAAAAATCGGAAAGGTTTCTCCTATGAAGGCCATTCGTGGAGAAATGGGAAATACTGTGATAAAACAAAAAGCAATCGTCCCCATCCGCAAAAACGGACTTGGCTTCTGGCTGGCTTTGCGGCAGCTCCTCACGGGGAAACGGCGGTATGTTGGGGCCTGCATGGTGGCAATGCTTCTGGTATTTTTTGCTTCCCTCATCGGCAGGGTGGACGCGTGGCTTGGACCAAATGGCGAGGGTCTGATGGATGCCTTTAACCCGGCAGACCTTCACATTGCCGCCCAGCCTATGGGCGATACCGGTATGGAGGAAGTAGAGCAGACGATCCGGGAATACACAGATATTACGGATCGATATATGTTGGCTATGCCCAGCGTTTCGGTAAACATTATGGACATGACCGCCAACGTAATTACCCAACCGGACCGCTTTCATATGCTTTCCGGCAACATCTGCCAGCGCCCCAATGAGGTGGTGCTGACAGAATTTGTGGCAGCGGATTTGGGCGTCTGGGTTGGAGATACGGTCACCGTGGCAAGTAGTCTCGGAAGCGGTGAATACAAGGTATCCGGCATTTATCAGTGTGCCAACGATATGGGCGCCAACATCGGCATGAACCGGGAGGGATACGATCTGATCGGCGAGGAATCTCCCGCTATGTGGTGTATTCACTTTTTTATAGAAAACCCCAACCTGCAACCGGTCATGATGCAGGTGCTGGAGGATACCTACGGCGGGGATGTATACCTTCATGAAAATTCCTGGCCGGGGCTTGCCGGCATTCTTTCCGCTATGCAGCTACTGATGATTTTCCTCTATGTGGTTGTGTTGCTTTTCATTTTGGTGGTTACCCTTTTGAAGGCAGGAAAGCTGATCCAGGCGGGGCAAAAAGATTTGGGAATCTATCGGACTATGGGCTTCTCTGCCGGACAGTTACGATGTTCCTTTGCCCTGCGTTTTGGTGTAACCGCCTTGCTGGGCAGTGTACTGGGTACAATTTTCAGCGCCCTTCTTACCGATCCGCTGGTGGCCGTGCTCATGCGTATGGAAGGGATCAGTGATTTTTCTTCCCAGCCGGGCGTAGGGACCGTTTTACTTCCGGGAGTGGTAGTTATTCTGTTGTTTACCGGGTTTGCATGGCTGGCGGCAAGAAAAATTCGCCTGATATCCCTGTCGGTACTTGTTTCAGAGTAATGGCAATTCTATTGGTTTTATTTATACAAATATATAATATATAAGTATTTGCTATTTTGTTTTCTGGAGCCTATACTTTAATTACAGGATTGAAGTAAAAAAGAATTTTCAAAACAGAACATAAGGGGCGAAACGGTATGAAAAAACAATTGGCAGCCATGCTTAGCCTGGTGATGGCGCTTAGTATGGCAATGACGGGATGCAGCGGTTCTTCTGATTCATCCGGAATAAGCGCGCCTTCTGGAAATGATCTCATATCTTCTACTCAGACGAATTCTCAGGCCAATGGAGAAGCGGATATACCAAGCTCGGAAGCTACGGAGCTGACCGTCCATTTCGGTGATGATGGATCTCCCTTTGTCATGTATCTGGAAGACAATAGTACTGCTGCGGCGATTGCAGGGTATGTGGGAACTACCCAGTGGCGTTTGCCGGTATACAGCTATGACGAATCCGATGTGATGGAGTATTATGATATCCCCAGCCGATATGAGATTCCTGACAACAGCGAAATAGTGACTGAGGCTCATGCGGGTGACGTGTTTTATTCCGATCCAAACCGCATTGTCCTGTATTACCATGATGCTGAGATCAATGAGGAATATACCAAGATTGGCACATTCGATGCGACAGGAGAATTTGTAGATGCTGTAGAAAATAATCCGGTCTTGGAAGGATGGGGCAATCAGATTGTGGTGATCAGTGATGGAGAATAAAAGAAAGATTCTCCATAGGACGAAGGGAATGGCAATGTCAAACGACAAATCCATTGGGTCTGTTATCCAAAATCTGAAAGACGCCGGATGTGATGCCCAGTGTATAGAACAATTCCTTTCTTTAGGGGAAGAAGGAAAAACACTGGAACAACTAGAATTGCTTTCCGCCCACAGGCGGCAGCTCCTGGACAAAGTACATCAGGAAGAAAAGCGGATCGACTGTCTGGATTACCTGGTTTACCAAATTCAGAAAAAGAAATCAGCAGTGTAAAAAATATATTTTATGGGGGCTTTTCTATGAGAACGATTCAGAATGAAATATTTGATGCAGAACGCGCCCTTTATGGCAGCAAGAATATATTGGTCAGGGATTGTTCCTTTGACGGCCCAGCCGATGGGGAGAGTGCTTTTAAGGAATGCGCAGATGTGCAGGTGGAGCACAGCTTTTTTAACCTGCGCTATCCCTTCTGGCATGATCATGGGCTGATAATCCGCAACTCAGAAATGACTTCATCGTGCCGGGCGGCCCTGTGGTATTCCGATCACATCGAAATTACAGACACCAGGCTTCATGGCATCAAAGCCCTGCGGGAATGCAGCAAAGTAAAAATGTACGGCTGCCACATTGTATCCCCGGAATTCGGCTGGTCGGTGCGGGAGATCGGGATGGAAGACTGCGACGCGGAAAGCGAATACTTCATGATGCGCTCGACGGGTTTACATTTCCGTAATGTACGCATGAAGGGCAAGTATTCCTTCCAGTACATTGAGGATTCCGTCTTTGAAAACTGTATCTTTGATACCAAGGACGCTTTTTGGCACGCAAAAGATGTGGTCATCCGGGACAGTGTGGTTAAAGGCGAGTACCTGGCCTGGTACTGCGAGAACGTCACCTTTGAAAACTGCAAGATCATTGGCACCCAGCCCCTGTGCTACTGCAAGGGACTTAGGCTTGTGGGCTGCGAGATGATTGACTGCGACTTGGCCTTTGAGCGCTCTGAGGTGCAGGCGACCATCACCACTCCGGTGATCAGCATAAAAAATCCTCTGTCGGGTTGCATCACTGTTCCGGCGGTGGGCGAGGTGATCCGGGATATTGATGAGGCGGGCGGAACCGTACAGGTTCAGAATCAAAAGGCAAAAGAAGCCTGTGCATAACCAGAGAGAAGGAGGCGTCCCGGCTTCTTTTTCTGTATAAGGGGTGAGATGGTTGGAATATTTGCTGCGGGGAATCTTGATTGGCCTGCTGTTCGGTTTGCCGGTGGGAGCCGTTGGTGCATTGACCGTCCAGCGGA
>CAJFUH010000106.1 GCA_904420155.1 uncultured Clostridia bacterium | reverse complement strand
ATTGCCAGGGTTTTGACTGTTCTTGATTGCTTTTGAAACATTGTCCTTCCTCCCTCTTTTGTACATCCTGTCTGATTCATTACTGAATACGCCGTGTTTTTATGATAATTATATAGGTTTGCTCCTGAATTTTCTATAATAAATTTTCACAAATCTATCACATTATTTTCATCTTTCTGACATATTTCTCTTTTTATATAAAAAGTAAGCGCCATGAAAACGATAAAAAGTTTCCATGGCGCCTACTTTTTTCATCACATAGACCAGATAGAATTAGTTGTTCCTTAACTCTGTAATCTCAGTTTTCTTAATAATCTGGTATCAACCTGAATTCCTGGATTCTTTTCTAAAGATAATTCTAATACCATTTTCCAAATATCTAAATAATGAGGAAAATTATAATCAATAGATACAAAATCCGTCTCTGATTTTATAACCATCACATCAAATATTGGTAATAGCCGTACACCCTGATAATCAATCCTCTTGATATCTTCAAAATTAACCTGCCAGGAAAGGGGAACTCGTGTTAATACTATCTTATCTCCTATTTCTAAACGGTCTTTCAATAATGTAGCACTGTTTTTTACTACCATAACACCCATGATTGAGCAACCGCTTAGGGATAGGATGGCTGATGTCCTATTAGGTTTCACCAATAACACAAGGATTAAAATCCCCGCTATCAAAATAATGATTTCTGTAAGAATTAAGCTAGCGATCTTACCTCTACTTTTATAAAAGATTTTTTTCATACTGTTATTCCTAATGCATTTACTCAACTACATAAAATCTATGAGCTAATAAGTCTATCACAGCATATATCATTAACGGCGGGCCAACCAAAAAATCAATAAATATCCCTATTTTGAGAAAAACATAGGAAATATTGCCTTGATATTTTTTGGTCAGAAGATCTTTTTTATTTAATAAAATGTTGATGCCATCTCCTAAAAAAACTGAGGAAAATAATAACAGAAAGTAGCCATCATTAACACTATATTCATCAGGTAAAGGGAAATAAAATAATACGACAATGCAAATAGCCCATCCTACCTTTTCCACCGCGTTCAAAAACTGTTTTACGGTGAGGGAAGGCTTGGGGGAATGGAGTAGTCCGAAGGGAATCCCATAACTCCACTCCACCGGCAGGATCTCAATTGCCATCAGCACACAGTTGTTATTCTCACACTGATTGAATGCCTCCACATCGTAAAAATCAAAATCCACAATATGAATCTGGGGATGATTCTTCCATAAATCATCCCTGAGAAGATCCACATAACGACTCCATTCCCGGCGCATGAGCATTAAGTTTTCTCCGTATAAATCCTGAACGGTCAGCCTATCCTTCTGCGCCAGCCGGTGGTGGATGGAAACCGCATAGGCTTATAATGCTTTGCATTGTTTTGGGTTTCTTATCAGTTAATTTTTTCAATGAAAGTTGAATGTAACTCCATTGTAATTCAGGGAGAAACACCGTACAATAATCTAAAATCTAAAAGAGGTGAATTCAGTGAAAGAAATCAATCTCGGTCGGGTATTGATAGACAACCGCCATAAGCGGGGGATTACTCAAGATCAACTGGCAGAATATATGGGCGTTTCCAAAGCTGCTGTCTCTAAATGGGAAACCGAAACCACTTATCCGGATATCCTGATGCTTCCAAAGCTTGCTACTTATTTTGATATCAGTATCGACGAACTGATGGGATACGAACCGCAGATGACAAAGGAAGAAATCCGAAAGCTTCACCGGGAACTTTCTAAAGAATTTTCCACCCTGCCTTTTGATGAAGTGCTAGAACACTGTAGGGCAGTCTTCAAAAAATATTATGCATGCTTTCCTCTCCTCTTTCAAATAGGTTCCTTGCTGGTCAATCATTGCATGCTGGCTGGATCTCCGGAGAAAACCGGGCAGATCTTGGAAGAGGCCATGAAACTGTTTATCCGCGTGAAAACAGGGACCAACGATGTACAACTGGGTAAAGAAGCCCTCAGTATGGAAGCCTATTGTCTCGTAGCCTTGAAACGTCCTCATGAGGTATTAAACCTTTTAGATGCGAAAAGTCCGTGGCCTGCGTTTACAGAGCCCCTTCTCTCCTCAGCATATCAGATGACTGGAAATACAGAAGAGGCCAAGAGGATCCTGCAATCTGGGATATATCAATCTATTATCGGACTTTTCAATCTCCTGCCATCCTATATGAACCTGTGTTTGGACGATCCGGAAGCCTTTGAACAAACATGCGCCCATGCCGTGCAACTTGCCGATACCTTTTCTCTGAAAACATTGCATCCTGGCATCCTGCTTTCCTGCTATCTCGTCATGGCGCAAGGATGGATCGCTTTGCAAAATGAAGAAAAGGCGCTACAGGTTCTAGGAGAGTATACTGAATTGGCCACTAGAAATATCTATCCGTTGCAGCTGCATGGGGACGCCTATTTTAATCTTTTGGACAACTGGCTTGACGAAGCTTTATGGCTGGGCGACTATCCGCCCCGTGAAGAATCCGTCGTCCGACACAGTATCACCCAGTCTCTTACAGAGAACCCCGCCTTTGTTGTATTGGCGGAAAATCCACAGTTTCAAGCTCTTGTACATCGTTTAAAGGCCAATGAGGAGGGAAACTAATATGCAAGCTGTTGTCTTACAAAACCTATCGAAAACTTATGCCGGAGGAAAACAAGCTGTTAAACAAATGAATCTTTCTTTGGAGCGAGGAGAGGTTTTCGGTTTTCTTGGGCCAAATGGAGCCGGAAAAACCACCACTGTCAAGCTTTTAAACGGTATGCTCACCCCTTCTCAGGGCAGCTGTCAGGTATTCGGCATCGATCCAGCTCAGGAGCCGGAAAAAGTGCACGCTTTGTCCGGCGTCGTCACCGAACATGCTCAGATGTACGACAACCTGACCGGGTTCCAGAACTTGACCTTTTACGCCTCCATTTTTGGTGTTCCAGCCAGCGAAGGCGAGAAGCGTGCCAATTCCCTATTAGATCAGCTGGGACTTTCTGAGGCAAAAGACCGGAAGCTGGCGGCCTATTCCACCGGTATGCGGCAGAGGCTCTCCCTGGCGCGCGCTCTGATTCACCGGCCAAAAGTACTCTTTTTAGATGAACCGACCTCCGGTTTAGACCCAGAGAGCGCACAGAATGTCAATCAGATGATCCAAAGCCTTGCCAGAGAGGAAGGTATTACGATTTTCCTTTGCACTCACCAGCTCCGGTATGCACAGGAAATCTGCACCCGGTATGGCTTGATCGAGCAAGGCCGCCTTTTGGATTCCGGTACGTTGGAGGAGTTACGGACCAAAGTGCTTTCCGGTGCAACCCTCCATATTCGTACTGATAAAATGCCGAAAGACCTGCCCTTCCGAAAAATTGGGGAACAGCAATTTGAAATGGACATCCATTCTGAGAATGAAATTCCTGGGATCGTCCGCCGGATTGTGGAAGCTGATGGGAATATTTATACCGTTTCGGCGGAACGGCCCTCCTTGGAGGACATCTATTTTGCCTTGACTACTAAGGGAAAGGAAGAACAGCAATGAAAAAGGCTATGCTTGCCATCATCAAAAAAGATTTCCGCGGCGTCACTGCCAACCGGCGGCTATTCTCCGCTATCCTGATTGTCCCAGTGATCCTCACCATTATTCTGCCTTCTATTTTTGTGTTTCTGATTCATTTTGCGCCGGACGATCCAGATATCCAAAGCCTTTTGGATATGCTGCCTCAGGTATTACAATCGGAAAGCCTGGAGCTGACGGTCACAGCGCTGATTCTCAATTATATCCTGCCTGTATTTTTCCTGATGATCCCTATTATGACGGCTTCCATCATGGCGGCCAGTTCTTTTGTGGGAGAAAAGGAAAAGCATACTTTAGAGACGCTTTTGTACTGTCCGCTGTCACTGAAACAGATCTTCCGCGCCAAAGTTCTGGCTTCTTTTCTTCTGAGCATGTTAGTGTCGCTGATTTCCTTCTGCGCTATGCTTTTGGTTTTAGAATCCGAGATTTTCTTTCTCATGGGAGACCTTCTTCCACCCAGCGTAAACTGGATTGTCATTCTGCTGCTGGTTTCCCCCGCCATTTCGCTCATTGCCGTAACGCTGATCGTGCGGGGCTCCGCCAAAGCCCAAAGCGTAGAGGAATCTCAGCAAGCGGCTGTATTCCTGATTATTCCTGTCATTTTGCTGGTAGCTGGACAGTTTACAGGGATACTCATCCTCAGCGCCTGGGTTTTGCTGGGGCTGGGCGTCCTCTGTGCACTGATAGCCTGGCTGCTCCTCAAAAAATCCATGGGACGTTTCACATATGAAAAACTTCTAAAATAATAAGAAAGCGCCCGGCATCAAATGGAGCAATTTAAAATTATGATACCGGGCGCTTTCTCTTCTTATTTAATTTCTTTCATCCAGTCTTCCATATCGGAAAAAAATCTACAAAGGTGGAATCCGTCCGCCACCGCATGGTGGATATTTAATGTAAGCGGCATTTGGATTCTCTTATTGCTGTCTTCGGTGTATTTCCCCCAGGTGATTACAGGTGCCAGGTAGGTTCCGGAATCAAAAATGTGCATATCAAAGTTTTTGTAATGCACCCAGGGCAAGCAGGAGACGTCGAACGTATTGGGAGGGATTTCTT
>CAJFUH010000105.1 GCA_904420155.1 uncultured Clostridia bacterium | reverse complement strand
TCTTCCACTAGATCTTTGTCGTAAGAAACCAAGCCGTTACTTTCATACGGATCGTTAAAATAGTAATGATCTTCATCATACCCTATCAAAACCATACAATGTTCCGGAGAAACCCATTGGATCATCTCTCCGCTATCTACAGCTACCCATTCATCTCCCGGATAGGTTGGCTGCATGTCGATACTTACCCATACCAATACCGGCATCCCGGTATCAATATATTTCTCTAAAGAACTAAGAGATGTCCCCGTAGTATCCACCGCAGTCAGTCCTCCGGACAGTACGCGGTTTAAGGTCTCCTCCACTACCGGCGCATAGCACCCGCAGCTCCAGGAATCCTGGGGATCTCCGGCAAAAGCCTTGGAAGGATCCGCGCCATAAAGAAGCCCGTCCTCCCAGTAAAAATCCACCGTCTCCAAATAGCCGTCAATCAATTCATCCACTGTGATGGAGTATCCATAATAATGCAGGAGCATGGTGGAACTCACCATTTCACAGCCGGATGGGTAACCCTCTTCCTGACTGATATAAGGCACGTCCAAAACCTGGGCGTCCTCCGGAATTTTATCGGCCTTTGGATAGGTTTGATTGGCGGAGGGATCCATATCCTCTTTTCCCACCGGGCTTCCTCCGGTAGATTCCGATTCTACAGAAGGGGAAGGCCAGGCGTTCGCCGGTTCTATGGGCTGTCCGGTCGGAGAGGAGGCTGTTTGGTTATCATTTGCCGTGTTTTCCCCAAATACTTGTATGCTGTTCAAAAAAATACCGGAAAGAGTGCCCAGGCAGAAAAACACAACGGCAAGGATGATATAAGGGATCAGACGCTTTTTTCGAAAGTGTTTTTTATGTGATTCCATATTTATTCTCCCTATAGTTTTTATCGTTCAATGCTTTGGCAGTTTTATTATTATACCATAAAGACAGCAAAAAAGAAGCAGGGAAACGTTATAAAAACGTAAAAACGCACTAAATTTTTATAGTGTACATTTGTAAACGTGAATAAAATTCACTTATATTTTTTATTTATTTTCTCAAGCTTATCTCTGAAAGCTAAACCCGCAAAATTTCCACTCCACAGGGTCAAAGAACAGCACCAACCGGAATTTGCCCTCGTAATGATACCGGGCCATGGATACCGTCAGTTCCACCATCACTTCCTGATCGGTCATGTAAATATTATTCACATCTTCAAAGTACATCTGCATGATCTGGTCATAATCAAAATCTACAATCTGGTAACCGCCCTCAATCCTTCCAAAAAACACGTCTTCCGTAAACTTTGAATAGGCCCGGTTTTCTTGCTGGCTGCAAAACATGGCGGTCGCCCTATTGATCTGCCTTAAATAACTGATAAACTGTTCCCCCGGCATGCCGGCCTCGTGCGTCCCATAGATATCTCCGCTCTTTTCTTCTTCAATATATTGGTTTAAGAGCCGGTATGCCCGTTCCAGTTTTTCACGGTGCGCCCTTTCCTGGTCTCGGGGGCGTTGGTGATAGTAAACAAACGCTCCATTTTCTACTGCACAATCCACCTGGTACCAAACCCCTGTGGATTTCTTTTCCACCTCCATCCCCTTTAAAAAAATTGTATAAGCAAACGGGTCAACGTACTCGTCTGCTTCCGGATCGTATTCGGCGGTGGTCGAATAACTAAAATCGGCCTCTGCGTGCCCGCCTGGCTCAAAGAGCCAATTGACCGCCTTGTTAAATCCGGCCTTGGTCAACACATTTCTTTGATAAGAATCCAAAGGCCGCTGATTTCTGGGATTATAATAGATCCAAGGGGACAGCGTAATCTGATCATTATCCCCATAGAGACGCTGGGAAATGGATTTATCCTCCATAGCTATCACCTCTCCTTCATAAGAGGGAAGCAGCTTTGCGATCCAGCCTGCGGAAAAATACCCCAGGGCAATCACCCCCATGGTAAGCCCGATCAAAAGGGCAATCTGAATTTTCCTTCTTTTTTGCATCACGGGGTTTCCTCCTTAAACACGATGGTCACCAAAGTACCCTTTCCTACTACGCTCTGAATAGACAGCACCCCCTGATGCAGACGGGCGATTTCTACGCATAAGGGCAGCCCAAGTCCCGCGCCTCCGGCTTTTCTGGAACGGGATTTATCCAGCATATAAAACGGCTTGACAATTTGATCCAATTCTTTTTGGGGAATCCCCATTCCCTCATCCTTTACCGAAAATACCAAACGCTTGTCCTCTCGATAAAAACTGCGAAGTTCAATCGTTTTTCCAGGAGGGGATGCTTTGGCGGCATTATCCACTAAATTATATAACAGGGATTTGATCAGTTCCTGATCCATCCGCAATACCCCTGGAACGGAGGATACGATAAGCTTCAGCCCTCTTCCGGCAATCAGGGGGGTTAAGCTGTATTCTACCTCGCGAAAAAAGTCCGGCAGCGAGACGTCTACAAAATCCAGCCGGGTAGATCCCATGGTGATCAATTCCATCAGCTTTCCGGAAAGCGCCCGCAACCGTTTGGTTTCTTGTACAATCACGTTAGCGTAATCCTGGCGTTCTTCATCGCTGACAATCCGTTTGACCCGAAGGATATCGGCAAAACCCAAAATAGAAGTCAAAGGGGTTTTCATCTCATGGGCCAAATTGGCGATAAAGGTTTTTCGGTCTTCCGCCACCTGCTCCAGCTGCTGGACATTTTTTTCTACTGCCTGGGCCATTTGGTTCATATTGTCCGCCAATTCGGAAATTTCATCATATCCCCGGATATGCAGCCGCTTTTGGTAATTGCCGCGGGCAATTTCCCTGGTCCCTTCGTTGATCTTTTTTAAAGGATACAGAAGAACCCACACCACTGCCAGCAAAATCCCCGCAATCAGCACCGCGCATACCACACTGAGCCACTGGACATATCGGATCAATTCCTCCTCCATTTGGAATACCTCCGTAATATCGGAGGCCGTCACAATCTGATAGTACCGCCCTTCTAACAGAATGGTAGAGGCCGCCAGAATATTCTGGCGGCCTTCTTTCCCTAAAATTTGGACGCAATTCTGCTCAATGCTGCTTTGGCTTCTGGCATATTCCGCCAGGGCGAGAGCCTCCTGCCGCAGTACCGTCCCGCTGGCACAGATTTCCTGCCCATCCCGATAGGCATAGATGCTGGAAAAACTAATTTTGCTGTCCTGCAAATATTCCTGCATAATGGCGGTCACATCGTCCGCCCCCAATAGGAGAGCGTCCGTTTGCAGCCGGGTGTATACCAGCTTATCCCGCACGGAAGCAGCAAAATAAGAGTGCTCATCCATCGCCCGTGACCGTTCCCGGTTCACCAAAAGCTGATGTTGGCCGGACAGCAAGACCAACGCTGTGCCGTCCACCGCCAGGATTACCAAGACCAGCGTACATATAAATATTTTTTGCCATAATTTCATCCTATTTCCCCTATTGCCTCTCCAGCCGATAACCCAATTTTGGTATAGTGACCAAATTCTTTTCCAGCCGTAATTTTTTCCTCAGTTGGCGCACATGAATATCCACCGTACGGGTCTCTCCTGCGAAATCATATCCCCACACGGCGGACAGCAGGCGTTCCCGCGTGAGTGCAATGTCCACATGCTGTAAGAAAAATACCAACAAATCAAATTCTTTGGGCGTCAAATTTACAAAGGTTTCCCCCTGTTTTACAATGTGTTCCTGGATGGACACGGAGATATTCCCATACCGCAGCCGGGTCTTACCGCGATTTTTACGCCGAAGAACCACTTCTATGCGGGCCAGCAGCTCTACTGCTTCAAAAGGCTTTACAATATAATCCTCCGCTCCCAAGCGAAGCCCCTTGACCTTATCTGCAACTTCCTGCATAGCGGTCAGGAAAATAACCGAAATATCTCGATCCTGTATTTTTTCCATGATGGTAAAGCCATCCATTCCTGGCAGCATCACATCCAGCAGAATCAAGTCGAAGGGTTCGCTCTGAATTCTCTGTATCGCTTGCGCTCCGTCGTCGCAAATGAAACTTTGATATCCTCCAATATTGAGAGCCGCAGCAATCATTTTTGCAATGTGTTCGTCATCTTCTACAATTAAAATCCTTATCAATGCTCTCTCCTCCGATATTTTACTATACCATTCTCCTTTCTCATTTTCAACCGACGTTTCCTCTCAAAAAACAGCTTGAAATGTATTTTTACATTTTCCTTACAAAAATAAAATATTTTCCATACAGAATGCATATTTTAATATTAAGGAATCTATTGCATTCATGCTTTTGCTCTTCTTCTATATCTGCTCTAGTTCTGACAAAACCCGATTGATTTTGGATACCGGAACGTGGGGTTTTGCCAGGCCAAGCACCCCC
>CAJFUH010000104.1 GCA_904420155.1 uncultured Clostridia bacterium | reverse complement strand
TAAACTATCGAAAAAGCGGAATCCAATGGCTTGGATTCCGCTTCTCCCTTTATTTGATGATATATTATTGTTTGTTCCGTACGCTCTTGATTGCCGAATGGATGGCGTCAATCAATTCCTGTTGATCCGGGGTCACTTGGGTGAGCAGCCATTGCAGATGGACGGTAGCGTGGTCGTTGCCGATTACCCCCAGGGACTTGACCGCAGCCAATTGCACGTCTTGGTCGCTGTCGTGGATCAGGGTCACCAGAATGTTGCAGCATTCGTCGGCGTCTGAAGTGGAACACGCCTGAGCCAACGCCAATTTTTCTTCTTTTTTGCCGTCTACATGTTTCCTTAACTTATCCCAGTGTTTTTTCTCCACTAGCCTTTCCATTTTTGCTTCTTCCATGAGGGATGCTTCCTTTCTCTGATGTCATATTGTGTTTGTATTTATGATATCCCTCTGATGTTGACAAACTTCTTTTTTCTTATGAATAGGACGTTAAAAAACATGATATTTTTCATGTCCTTCCAAAGTATCCTCAGTCCGCTCTAAATAATTCTGCCTTTTATCCCCCGTTTTCAGATTTTTGAGGCGGCCTATGCTTGAATAGGGTCTTTGAAAAAGGCTGCTTCTCCGGTTCCGGCTTTTCCTGCCATTCAAAGCCGGCGTTTTTCCCTTGATCCTCCAAAAGCAGGGCATCCCGCTCGTAAAGGGCCAACTCCATATCGCAGGAGATGCTCTCCCGCAGAGGGCGGTCCATGGCCCCGTTTACCGGGGCCAGCAACGCCTGCCCTTCATAGTTTGTTAGCCTTACCCGCAGGCGGTATTTCCGGTTGGCCACCTCGATTTCCGTAACGCCGTGCTCGCATACGGACTTTTTCAGCCGCGCCCCGTTATAAGTAGCTAGGCGGTATTCTTTTCCGCCCAGCATTACCACACCGATGACCCCCTGTATCCTAAGCGGGCCCAACGGCACCGTGGCGGTGGCCAGCATCATACGCGCCCCAGAGGGAAATTGGTTGCATTGGGTCCATATCCAGGCGTCGGGGAAGGAATCGCCGCTGTCCATTTCCAGGTATCCGCTCCCCCCGGTAAAATCGATGGCCTTCCCATTGACGGACACGCTCCCGGTGACGGTATGTCCCATGCTGAGAATCCCATGCCGGCATTGCAGGAAAGGCAGGTAAGAAAAGGGGCCCATGATATCCGGGCAAAACCGGGAGGCAGCGATTTCCGTCAGCGGCCCAAACCCGATATCCCCTTTTAGGCATAACCCCTTTTCATGGAGGAAAAAGGAGGCCGACCGTTTGGTAAAAATACATTTATCCACGATAATTTCATAGGGGTTCCGTAAAAAGCTGAATTGCTGCATGGGATAAGAAAAGTAATAAGATTTTTGATCGATGATTAATTGCAGGAACGAGCTTTCCTGGCCGTCCGGCCCCCGATGATAACCAGGGATGGCAGCCAGCGTGTGTTCCCCTTTCTGCATTTTAAAGTACCAGCCCTCAAAGAAGCCTTTTTTCATACATCCACCGCCTAATTGTTTCAATTCTGCACCATACTATAGGTATTGCCTTTTTACTATAGCGCCGCCTGGTTGGAAAAAATGTCTCATTTGGGGGAGCGGTGGATGATTCCCCGATGAAAAAATAGAATTTTCTTCCCCACACGGTTTTTCCTGGGAAACCGGATGGATTCAATAGATTATTCGGGAATGTTCCGGGCGTGGGATTTCTCCTCGTTTTGAGATTGCAACCGCTGGTACAATCTGCTACAATAAAAGTTATCCAAAAATGCAAGCGGACAAAGGTTGTCCCCTGTATTCCGAGTATCAAACCATGTCCGCTGGAAGGGCGAAGGAAACGCATAAGGTAGAGCGCCGCCCGGGGAACCGGGGCCTCGCGCCTATTTTATGTGCCTCGACACGCTGTAAAGGGCGGCTGGACTAATAAACACAAAGGAGAACAAAAACGATGTGTGGAGTTTGCGGGTTTACTGGACAAGTGATAGACCGGGACCGGGTATTGGAATCGATGACAGAGGTGATTACCCACCGCGGCCCCGACAGCAAGGGGTTCTATACCGACGACTATATGTCAATGGGATTCCGCCGCTTGAGCATCATCGACTTGGACGAAGGGCAGCAGCCCATATATAACGAGGATAAAAGCCTGGTGCTCACCTTTAACGGCGAGATCTACAACTACCGGGAACTGCGGGAGGAACTGATTGAGAAGGGCCACCAATTTTATACCCATACCGATTCCGAGGTGTTAATCCACGGCTTTGAGGAATGGAAGGAAGAACTGCTTCCCCGCCTGCGGGGCATGTTCGGCTTTGCTATTTTTAATACAAAGGATCATTCCCTGTTTATTGCCCGGGACTTCTTCGGCATCAAGCCCATGCATTATACCCAGGTGGACGGCCATTTCCTCTACGCGTCGGAGATCAAAAGCATCCTGCAATTTCCCGGCTTTCAAAAGAAATTCAACTACCGCGCCCTGGATAATTACCTTTCCTTCCAGTATGCGGTGCCGCCGGAGACGTTTTTTGACGGCGTTTACTGCCTGCTGCCCGGCCATTACCTGTGGTACCGGGGCGGGAAAGTGGAGATTACCCGGTATTTTGAAGCGCGGTTCCATCCCAATGAGGACCTCACGGAAGAGGAGGCCATCGACCAGATCGAGAAGGTCTTTGAGAATTCCGTCAACGCCCACAAGATCAGCGACGTAGAGGTGGGCTGTTTCCTGTCCAGCGGCGTGGATTCCAGCTATGTTTCCACGTATTTCGCCGATCAGAAAACCTTTACCGTGGGCTTTGATTTCGGGGAAAAATATAATGAGATCAGCTGGGCCAAACGGCTTTCGGATAAGATCGGCGTGGACCACCATACCAAAATCATCACGTCGGAGGAATTCTGGGACAGCATCAAAAAGGTACAGTACCATATGGACCAGCCTCTGGCGGACCCCTCCTGTATCGCCCTTTATTTTGTATCCAAGCTGGCCAGCGAGTATGTAAAGGTGGTGCTGTCCGGCGAAGGCGCGGACGAGCTGTTCGGCGGTTACACCATCTACAACGAACCCAGGGTGTTCCACCTGTATCAGAAACTGATCCCCGGATGCGTCCGCCGGGGGCTTGCCAAACTGGTAAAGCCCATGCCCTTTTTCCGGGGGCGCAGCTTTATCATCCGCGGTTCCCGTCCCACAGAGGAGAAATTTATCGGCAACGCCTTTATGTACAGCGAAGAGGACAAGCGGGCGTTGCTCAAAGACCCATCCATCGCCACCCGCCCGCAGGACCTGTGCCAGGCCTATTACCAGCGGGTCAAGGATTACGACGACGTGACCAAGATGCAATATTTGGACATCAACTTGTGGATGGTGGGGGATATCCTGCTCAAGGCCGACCGTATGAGTATGGCCAATTCCCTGGAACTGCGGGTGCCTTTCCTGGATAAAGAGGTCTTTAAGGTGGCGTCCACCCTGCCCACCCGCCTGCGTGTCAATAAGAAAAACACCAAGTACGCCATGCGCCAGGCGGCGTTGCGCCATCTGCCGCCGGAGACCGCCCAAAAGGAAAAGCTGGGCTTCCCGGTACCCACCCGCGTATGGTTGCGGGACCCCAAATATTATGAAATCGTCAAGAATATGTTCCGTTCCCCCACGGCGGAAAAGTTCTTCAATACGGACGTCCTGGTGGGATTTCTGGACGACCATTTCAGCGGAAAATGGGACAACAGCCGCAAGGTGTGGACCATTTACGTATTCCTGGTGTGGTATGAGATCTACTTTGGCAAGGTAGAAGGATAAATCCTATTTTGATAAAAACAGAGAAATCTACGAATCCGAATCACTGTCCGGCGTTTTCCAAGGGCGGCAAGCCCGGGGGACGCCGGCTTTTTGTCTGGAAATCCCTTCCTGTACAGTTAGCTTTCCTGCGGGCGGGGCGCGCTTTTCTTTCCGGGCCAACGCCCGCACTTGCCCGCCGGGAGATCCTGAGGGGGGCGGTTCTTGACAAATCTGTCAAATAGATGGTATGTTAATCAACAGAGTAAAGGAGGGCTTTTCATGAAGGGTCTTTTGATTACATTAGGCGTGATCATCGGGGTTGTGCTGCTGGTGATTATCGTAGCGAAAATTATTTTTTGGAGGCAGAACCGATAACCATGCCCGCCGGCCTAACACAGGCAGGAAAGGGGTATCGCGCCGTTTTGGGCTGATCGGATGAGGAGGGCAACGCCATGCAAAAATTAATGGGGCAAATGCGCGCCGCCATGGAGCGCTATCAGATGATAGAACCGGGGTGCCGGGTAGCGGTGGGGGTTTCCGGGGGAAAGGATTCCCTTGCGCTTTTGTGCGCTTTGGCGCAGATGAAAAACTATTATCCCGTCCCTTTTACCGTGACGGCGCTCACCATAGACCCCCAGTTCGGAGGAGTTCCCACGGATTATTCCCAGATCCAGGAGCTGTGCCGCCGCCTGGGGGTGCCCTATGTAATCCGTCGCAGTTCTTTGGGGCATATCATCTTTGAAGAGCGCAAAGAAAAGAACCCGTGCAGCCTGTGCGCCAGAATGCGCCGCGGGATGCTGCACAATATGGCAAAAGAAGCGGGATGCGACCGCATCGCCCTGGGCCATCATTTTGACGACGCGGTGGAAACCTTCTTCATGAACCTCTTGGAATGCGGGACCCTGGGATGTTTTTCCCCCCGCTCCTATCTGTCTCGTAAAGACCTCACCCTGATCCGCCCCATGGTCTTCTGTACAGAAAAGGAGATCCGTTCGGTCGCCAACCGGTACCGGCTGCCGGTGGAAAAAAGCCAATGCCCGGCGGATGGCAACACCGCCCGGCAGGAAACCAAAGAACGGATCGCCGCCTTAGAAAAAGAATACCCGGATCTGCGGGCCAAAGTCATGGGGGCCATGCAGCGGGCGGATCTGGACGGATGGGGCGGGGCTCCGTCCCGGTAACATACAGCGTAAAAAAGACCTTCCTCAAGCCTGTTTAGGCTTGAGGAAGGTCTCGCACTGTTAAAAAAGGAAACTTCTTTTAACAAACTGACAAGTGGGTACAGGATGGGGAAGCCTTCGCTAGGGTTCCCCACGACCAAACAATCCACCGGATTGTTTGGTCTCCCCTCCTGAGCTTCTGGATTCTGAAGGATTTCGTCCTCTGCTGAGGACGACCCGGGGGCTCCGCCCCCAACACCCCGCCACCTTTGAAAAGGTGGACGAAACTTTTGAGTTAGTTGCGGGCAGTCCGGTTCTTTTCAGGATAAGCTCCGTGCGCGTCATGCTCGCCGCAGGCGTGAAAAGCTTGCGCAAAACTTTTATGTTTAAACGTGGGCAATCAGCTTCTTTTTTAGGACAACCTCAGTGCGCGGCGTGCCCGCCGCAGGCGTGAAAAGGTGGACGAAACTTCTATGTTTCATCGCGGGCCATGGGACAGGGAAATTTTTAAACTTCCCTGCGTACCGCCTGGGCTACCGCGCGCACCTGTTCAAACAGCTCCTGATAGCTCTTTGGCGTCAGCTGCTGGGCGGCGTCCGACATGGCGGCCTTGGGCTGGGGATGTACTTCGATAATCAAGCCATCCGCGCCCGCAGCCACCGCCGCCAAAGACAGGGAAGCAATATAGGCGCTTTTGCCCGCAGCATGGGACGGATCCACGATCACGGGCAGGCTGCTACGCTCCTTAACCACCGGGATCGCAGAGATATCCAGGGTATTGCGGGTAGCGGTCTCAAAGGTGCGGATCCCCCGCTCGCACAGTACGACATTGTAGTTGCCTTCGCTCATGATGTATTCCGCGGCGTCCAGCCACTCTTCGATGGTGGAAGCGATTCCTCGTTTCAGTAAAACCGGGACTTTAGACCGTCCTACTTCCCGTAACAGGCGGAAATTCTGCATATTGCGGGCCCCAATCTGGAACATATCGCAATATTTGGCGGCCACGTCCAATTGGTCTACCGCCACCACTTCGCTGACT
>CAJFUH010000103.1 GCA_904420155.1 uncultured Clostridia bacterium | reverse complement strand
CAAGTATATGGAATATGAGCTGAAAACCAACCCCGACACCGGAAAACAATACATTTCCGCCATTCGTTCTATCACCAGTACAGAAAAAGAATAAAACATATCGTGAAGCGCCTATGACGCGATGCCTGTAAAAATCTAATGGCAGGCAGAGGCTGACAGGCGCTTCTTTTTTATTTTCGCCTCCTGAGTTCCTGACAGGAGGATAACAAAAAAGAATTTCTTCCTGAAAATGGTGTCTATAGATAGAATAACGCCGAATACATTCCGCCTGATCATGCTGATGTGCCATAAAGGAACACACAAGAATTTGAGAGGAGGCTATTCCCGCTATTCGGTAGTCCGTCAAGTCAACTTGACATTCTCTTTGATTTGGTGTATATTTTTCATACAAATATGAAAAACATGAATTAAGGAGGCGAGATACCATGTCCATGCCAAAAGGAAAACACATCTTCGGAACGGTTAAAGTTGGAGAACGCGGCCAGATTGTCATTCCGAAAGAAGCGCGTGAGATATTCGATATTAACCCCGGAGATACATTACTCGTTCTGGGTGATGAAGAACAAGGAATTGCAGTAGTCAAAGCTGATGTTATGAAAGAAATTGCTGTAAAAATTTTGAAAGGCTTAGGCCATTTCAAGGGAGGGCTTGATGATGAAAAATAGCCTTTCAAATATTTTGCCCTTTCTTTTAGCCGCTGATTTGATTATTCCATTTCTATTAGCCCCCACTTACAAAGGCTATCATCATTCGACGCAAGTAATGAGTGTTTTAGGAAATGCAAAAGCACCGTTGCATTTAATTTATAATATTTGGCTGGTTATATTTGGAGTTGCTATTCTAATCAGCACCTTACAACTTTATCCTACCGTTGTCAGAGCATCAAGCGTTATATCCATATTGCTTATTTCTGTTATTGCGATTTACGCCATAGGCGGCTGTATCCTTTCCGGCATTTTTTCAGTTGGAGAAACGAAAAGTCTTGAAACTCTCTCCGCAAAGATACATGGTTATGGTTCGGTAGCTGGCTTTTCACTTTTAACGCTTGCCCCATTGTTTATTGGATTGTATTTTTTCAAAATATCCAATGGACTCTTAGGGACTATATCTTTCATTTGCTTTATCTTTGCAATAGGCTTTTTTGCGCTATTTGTAATGGCTGATAAACCGGGTTATAGAGGAACTGTTATTGCATTAGAGGGACTATGGCAGAGGTTGTCCCTTTTGAGCATGTATCTTCCCATTATGGCACTTTGTATCTTTTGGAATTAGCAAGGCCATCCGAGCCAGCGGGCGGACAAGATGAACGGCGCGTACCGCGCCGCCGTTGACAGCCCCGCCCGCCTTTGCTGGTAGGCAGTCAAGCGGAGATAGCAAGGAGCGCTGCCGTCCCTCACTTATTCAGGAAGGGGGAATTCCCATGACCGGCTTGGAAGCCTACAAAGAGCATATTCAGTACAGCAACAACGCCTTTTGCAAGATGGTCATTCGTCATGCTGCCATTGATAAGAGGTTTGAAGCTGCGCCGGAAATGGGGGCGTATTCCCGTGAGTAAAAGGCATTGGTTTGAAACCGTTCAATCAAAAGAAGTTAAGAGGATCGGTAGGATTCCCCATATACAAAAAGGATAACCCCTTCCATTTGCTGGAGGAGGTTATCCTTTTTTCTGTTATCTTCCTATTTTATGCAGAATCCTTATCCCAGGCTATTCCACTTCGGAAGGCTGCGCGGCCTCTATGAGCTTATCCGCTTCCCTTTGGATATTCTGCACGTCCGCGTCGTCCACCAGCCCGGCAACCTGGCCGTCCTTTAAGAGGAACCATTGGCTATTGTCCAGCCGGACAAAGGAAAGGGTGTGTTGGGCGGTATCCTCAAATCCCTGGTAGGAGAGGGAAAGCTCCGGGGAGCCCTGGGGCGTTTCTTCCGTATCCCCGCTCAGGCTCAACGCAGATAGGTCTTCCAGCAGACGGCTATAGCGGGCGTATCCTATGTCTTCCCCTTGGGCATTGGTCACAGTGTATTGGTAATAATCCGTGCTCTCCGTGGATTTATCCTCATCCTTTTCCCGGGAGAGCGCCAAGGTCAGGGTTTGCCCTCCAGAGGTAATGGCGACCGTCTGGGTATCGTCAGCGGATAAAGAGATCACGGACTTTTCCCGCAGCAGATAGCGGGATGTAGTAAGCCACATATCCACATCTTCCAGGGAAACCTCGTATACAATATCCAGGCCATCCCGCATTAGGTACACGGTTTCCTGATCCTTTTGGGAGGCGGACAAGGTAACCGGTTCTCCATTGACGGTATACTGCACAGCCGCCTGAGGATTAGACAGGCCGTATTGCTGGAGGGCGGCCTCATCCGGGAAGATAGCCGCCGCGCTTTGGGCGGTTAATCCTTTTAAGGCGGTAGTGATATAAGAGACCATGCTCTCATCACAGGCGGAGGAGATGGGCTCCGTCATCTGGAAGCTGCCGTCTTCCTGGGCTCTCAGGACGATCTTTTGGGGGAAGGAGGTCCCCCACAGGGAGATATCCCCAAACGTATACTGGGCGGTGTCGGCATCTTCCTCCTGGGGGGCTTCCACCACAGTCAGATCCACAAAAGCGGCGGCGGATCGCAAAAAGTGGTTGTCAGAACCGACGATATACACATAATTGGAATCTTCTAAGCTGAGATACCGGGTTTCTTCATCGGAAGGGGCGGGATCGCCTACCAAACAGACCACCGAAGAACCATCGTAAAACCGCAGGGTAATGGTTGCGGCGGGGGAAGAAAGGCCGAATTCTGCCAAATCGTCCACAAGCCCCACCTCTTTGCTGATGATGGGGTCCAGCGCCCCTTGGACCGCATATTTTACCGCGTCGTGGTTATAGGGGAGATCTTTTAACTCTTCTACATAATAACTTTCTACGCCGGGTTCGGTGGGGCGTATGGTATAGCTCCCCTGGCTGTTTTCCACGGTCAGGGATTCCAGATCCCCGACTTTGTGATTGGTCAGGTCCACAGTTGCCGGTTCCTCCGAAGAGGTGGACAATACCTCCGCCGGCGTTTTGGTCAATATCAGGATCACAATAAGAATTCCCAGCAGCGCAATGATCCCGCCGATGAGAAACAGGCTTTTCTTTTGATTCATACCGTAATTGTTCATAGGTGTCGCCTCTTCAGATAAACAAACAGGCCGATTGCCAGGATAACCGCTGGGATCAGCAAGGTGAAAACGCCCAATCCCCACACGTGGAGCTCTGTATCCGTCATCACCAGATCCACATCATTGATGGCGGTGGGGATAATCTGGATCTCGGCGGAATCGTTCTGGCTGCCGGTGGCGTATTGCAGGAGATCGCGGACAAACTCGGCGTCCCCAAAGGTGGAAGTATCGATAATCCCGCTGGTAAACATGGTGGAACAGCCAAAAACCAGCACGTTGGACGCATATTCTTTCCCGCTGACCGACCGCTGTTTCTGGGCCAGGGCCGCCAGGGAATAGGATTTCTTTTCCTCGTCCCCGGTGGGCTGGTCGACGCTGTCAGCCGGGAAGAGATAAGACGTATCATAACTGGACAGCAGGGAGTAAGTGCGGACGCCGTCTTTTTCGCTGAATAGTTTTGTCACCGGCCGGGATTGGGGCAGCACCAGGTACCCATAGTCGGACTTGCCGCCGAATTCCAGCTCTGCGTCGTACTGAGCCAGCAGATAGGTGTCGTTGGAGGAAACCAGATGGGAAGAATCAGATTCCAAGACGATGTCCGTCCCCACCTGCAACCCCCAGTCGGCCAAAAAGGTATCCAGGTTGGGCAGGCCGGTCTGGGTGGTGTGGAAGGTGACCATGACATTGCGCTCCTGCGCGGCGGAATCATCTTCCAGGAAATCCGTCAGCTTTTGCAGTTCCTCTTCGGTGTAATCGGTGGAAGGGGTAGGGAGCAGGACAATCTGGGCGTCCTCCGGGATCTCATCAGTGAGCAGGGAGAAACTTTGGGTTTGGAACCCGTTGGCGCTTAACACGGTAGAAAGGGTGTCGGTGGGCAGCAGTTCGTCGTGCCCGGTGGCGATGGCGATGAGGGGAAGCTCGGAGGCATTGGTCTGGTAAAGGGCGGAAGCCAGCGTGCCGTCCACTTTGGAAGAACTGATGATATTGCCGCTGTCCCCGTACTGCACTTGGAAGAGGTCGTCTACTGTCAGCACCCGGTAACGCTGTTGGGTTTGTACGATGACGTCCCCCACCATTAGGTTTTCTTCCGGGTAGTTCCGGGCGAAACCTGGGTTGGTGTCCAGGTCAATGTAAGAGACGTGGATCAACGGGTTGCATTCCTGTAATTTTTTTGCCAAAGTAGCCACCTGGCTATACGTTACCCCGTATTCGCTGTAGACTAAGTCGTTGATAGCGTTTTCCTCATTGGCCAGGATGTAAAGGTTGGTCTCCATCTGCACGCCTTCCGCTACCGAACGGGTGGAATCCGATAAGGTGTTGACGCTGTTGGGGGTAAGGTCCAGATTGACCGACGGAAAACGCTGGGTAACCAGCCCTGTAACCACGTTGGCCAGCAACAACACAATCAGGACGCCCACAGTAATAGCGGTGGCGATGCTTCCATGCCGGAACCGTTCGCTGCGGAACAAGGCGCGCAGCTTTTGGGGGCGTTCCCTTTTGGGGGATTTTTCAATTGATTTTTTCTTTCTATGCAAATTAATTCCACCTCCTGCTCTCTAGTTTCCGGGCGGTCAAAAATAGAAAGGCAGCCGCCACGCTGAGGAAAAAGACGATACTGGAAATATCCAGGATGCCTTTGGCGAAGGGAACAAACCGGCTGCTGAAAGAGGTCCAGCCCACAATGGTCTCCAACACGTCGTTGCGCAGCATAAAGGCCATT
>CAJFUH010000102.1 GCA_904420155.1 uncultured Clostridia bacterium | reverse complement strand
TCTTGAGGATTTCGCCCATTGCGATGGGCGAGGAAGGGCTCCGCCCCTCCACCCCGCCACCTTTGAAAAGGTGGACGAAACTTTTACGTTTTATAGCGGGCGGCCAGGTTCTTTTTAAAGAAAGCCTTGTGCGCGTCGTGCCCGCCGCAGGCGCGCGGAGTACCCGCCGTAGGCGGCAGTTTTTTCTACAAGCTGAACGGTTTTGTTAAGCTGTTGTTCCTTTATTTCTCATCACCGTTATGGCGGCGTAATGCAAAATAGAAAATGATTCCGGCGCTATGCGTTCCAGCAGATCCCGGTGCTCTTTGTCAAACTGTGCGATTTCATTGTCGGATAAAGAAGCTCCTATCCCGCGGCAGGACTTAATCCTTCCATTCCAGCTTTCCCTGGTAAATGGGACTGATACGTCGAAAATCTCTTGTTCCTCCAGGGTAAAATAGGGAAAATACGCTTCCGGAACAGAAATAAACCGCCGTTCTTCCTTGCAGCCCGTCCATTGAGGATGATAGCGCAAGATCAATTCCTCGCTTTTACCCGCTATTTCGTCTTCCAGCGGAAGCCACGCCATGTACAAAATGGCAAATTTACCGCCGGGCTTTAACAGGCGGGAGAGGTGCGGGGCCAGCTTGGCGTGTTGGAAATAGGAAAAGCACTGGCATGCGGTCGCCACGTCAAAGGATTGATCGGGAAAACGGCATTCCTCCGCCGCTTCCCAACGGAACGTGATATCCATCCCCTGTTCTCCCGCCAGCTTTTGAGCCTGGGCTATCTGGTTCTGGGAAGAATCAACCCCGGTAAACGCCGCTCCATACCGATACAGGTTGCGGGGAAGGACGCCTGTGCCCGTCCCGATGTCCAACACCCTTTGCCCCTGTGTACACAAATCCCTCTTTAATAAGGCGTCATAAAAACGCTCCGGGTAAATGTCCCGGTATTTTGCATAATCATGGGAGGTGCGGCCCCAATCAAACGCTCTGCCGTGGTCTATGGGAATCGATTCAGCTATCATACCCTTCCCTCCCTTGGCCTTTTTAGCCGGATTTTTTGGCTGTCTGCGTTTTTTATTTGGCCTCTGGAACCCGGTAAACTTCCCGATAAATCCGCCGCTTCATTGGCTCAAATTCCTGTTTCATGAGAGAACCGGGAAAACTCATAATCATCAACGGATACCAGCCATGGCCTTCGCGCATCGGGGGTTGCTGGTATTCAAAATCGTTGAGCTGGAACCCCAGCCTCTGGTAAAAGGCGATACGCCGTTTGCAGATATCGGTTTCCGGCGGTTCTACTTCCAGAATTACCGGACGGACGCTCTGCCGTATGTATTCCTGCATCATCTGGCCGCCAATGCCGTTTCCTCTGGCCTGCCGGCTCACCGCTAAATGCTCTACAAAACAAAAGTCCTCAAATTCCCATACCGCCATAAAGGCTATCAGGCGGCCCTGGTCGTCTAATTTTCTCTTGAGCCAATAATACGGATTCTCCAACAGGGCAAGCTGTCCTTCATAAGTACGGATTTCTTCCTTCGGAAACGCCTCTTCCATCATGGCAAATACTTCGTCAAATTCCCTTTTGATAACGGTTCACCCACTTTATAAAATTTCATATTTTTCCATTTTATTTTACCATATCCCCGGTAGGATATCTATGGCAAAACCATGAATAATGGGAGAAAATCTGCTATAGATTACCAGATATTCTCTTTTCTATATGGCATTACTTTTTCTATTCTAGTACAGGACCATTTGAAAAAAGCTTGTAATCTGTCATGTCTCCAAAAAGGGATTTCCCCGCGAAATATCTCCCTGCCGACCTATCTGCCCTGTTTTTTATCGGTGCATACTCCCTTTTCCGCTGGCATATATTCTCTTGTTACCATATCTTTTTCGCATGAAAAATAAGAATTTTCTGACGTAACATGACCGAATATGGGTGGATATTATGAAAAAGAAAGCGTTTTTGATGAATGCCGTGCTGCTCACCGGGGCTACGCTCTTATCCCGCACCATCGGCATTTCCTTCCGCGTTTATCTCTCCAATCAAATCGGGCCGGAAGGGATCGGCTTATACCAGCTGGTTTGTACCATCTATTTTTTTATTTCCACACTGGCTACTTCCGGTATCAGCCTGGCGGTTACCCGGCTGGTCACGGACGCTTTGGCGGAAAATAATCCCGGAAAAGCCAAAAGCGTCACCTCCAAATGCTTCTGGCTCAGCCTTTTTATGAGCATATTGGCGGGAGGGATCCTTCTGGGTACGGCGGATCTGATGGGGAATCAAGTGCTTCGCGATCCCCGTACCATCCTCCCCCTGAAATTGCTGGCGCCCAGCCTCCCCTTTATGGCCATTTCCGCTTGTTTTCGGGGGTATTTCTACGCTGTGCGCAAGGTCATTAAAACGGCCAGCGAACAGCTTCTGGAACAGCTCATTGAAATCGCTATCTTTGCCCTTTTAATCGGATTTTTGGCCCCAAAGGGGCTGGAATACGCCTGCTGCGCCATCGTTCTCGGGACAACCGGCGCGGAAATCCTCTCCTGCGGGTATTCTTTCTTTCTGTACTACCTGGAGATCCGCAAGGTCCGCACCAAATCCCAAAAGCAGCCCGGATTGTTCCGAAAAGTCATGAGCATTTGTCTGCCGGTGACCGCCAGTTCCTGCCTGCGTTCCGGCCTTTCTATGGTGGAGAATTTGATGATCCCCGCCGGATTGAAAAAAAGCGGGGCCTCTTATCAAAAATCCTTGTCCGGCTATGGGATGCTTACCGGCATGGTGATGCCGGTGATCACCTTTCCTTCCGCCTTTCTCTCCTCTTTCTCCATGCTTTTAATCCCGGAGTTTTCCGAAGCCAACGCCAAACATCATAAGCGCAATATCCAGTATATCTCCAAACGGGTTTTCCAGATTACCCTGCTGTTTTCTATTCTGGTGACGGGCATTTTTGTCTTTTTCGCCAAAGATCTGGGAATGCTGATTTACAACGATCCGGAACCCGGTATCTACATCAGTATCCTGGCTCCCGTCATCCCGTTAATGTATCTGGACAGCGTAGTGGATGGGATGCTGAAAGGGCTCAACGAACAGCTCAGTTACCTTTCCTATAACATGATTGATTCTGTGATCCGCGTCTTCCTCATTTTCACTTTGCTCCCCCTTTGCGGGCTCAAAGGGGTGATCATCGTAATTTTCGTCAGTGAAATTTTAAACTCTACCCTTAGTATTGCCCGGCTGTTAAAAGTTACCCAACTGCAATTCCAGGTGGCCAACTGGCTGCTGAAACCCATCCTTTCGGCGGCTCTCCCCGGTTTTTTGCTTTTGTTCCTCGTAAATCATTGCGGGCTGTCGTTTTCTTCTTCTCTATCCAAAGTCCTCTTGGAAATCTTCATCATGGCCGCCTGTTATGTTTCCCTGCTTTTCCTCACCCGCTGCATTGGCAAAGAGGAATGCCAATGGATCAAAAGCCTTTTTTTGCGCAGCCGTTCCTCCAGGCCGCTCCCCCATCAAGCCTGATTTTTTAATTTTTTCCGCGGTGAGAAATTCTCTTTTTTTCCTAAGTTAAACAGGGGGTCCGCCTGCTTTTCTGGGAAGTTCGAAAAAAGTTCCCTCCTAAATCACCAATACAACCGGTATTTTCCCCTTTGCATTCTACAAATTCTTCTCTTGACACCCCCCTATATACGGGATATAATAGTCATGCTTTTTCAAAATGGACACAACATGTAGTGTGAAATATAGGAGGCTAACACAATGATCCAAACAATTGTCAAACGGGACGGGCGCCAGGCGCCCTTTAAGATTGAGAAAATTGCCAATGCCATCTACAAAGCCGCCCAGGCCGTCGGGGGGAATAACTATCACTCCGCGGAAGAGCTGGCCCGCCAGGTAGTAGCGTATATTGAGCAGGAGGAACATAATGCGGCCCCCTCCGTAGAACACATCCAGGATATTGTGGAGCGGGTCCTGATTGAAAACGGGCATTCCCGTACCGCCAAAGAATACATCCTCTATCGGGCGGAGCGCACCCGCCACCGCGAGATGAATACCCGCCTGATGAAAATCTACGAGGATCTGACCTTCAAATCCGCGAAGGATACCGATATCAAGCGGGAAAACGCCAACATCGACGGGGATACCGCTATGGGCACCATGCTGAAGTATGGTTCCGAGGGCGCCAAACAGTTCTATGAAATGTATATCCTGGATCCCAAACATGCCAAGGCCCATCGGGAGGGGGATATCCATATCCACGACCTGGACTTCCTCACCCTGACCACCACCTGCTGCCAAATTGATTTGGACAAACTGTTCACCGGCGGATTTTCTACCGGGCACGGCTTCCTGCGGGAACCCAACGATATCGCCAGCTATTCCGCCCTTGCCTGCATCGCCATCCAGTCCAATCAGAACGACCAGCACGGCGGGCAGAGTATTCCCAATTTTGATTACGCCTTGGCCAAAGGCGTCGCGAAAACATACGCCAGAATTTACCGGCAGAATCTCGCCCGGGGGCTGGAACTGCTGACGGATTGCGAGGATCCGGAAGCCGTGGCCCAGGAGATCACCAATCTGGCGAAAGAAAGCAGCGGATCCCTGCCTAAGCTGGACGACGGCGAAGCGTATATGGCTGCGGAACTTGCCTTACTCTCAGAACGCCTGGGGGAAAAGCTCGCCAATAAGATCCAGCAATTTGCTTTCCGCCACGCCAACCGGGAGACCGACCGCGCCACTTATCAGGCGATGGAGGCGTTTGTCCATAACCTGAATACCATGCATTCCCGCGCGGGCGCACAGATCCCCTTTAGTTCCATCAACTACGGGATGGATACTTCCCCGGAAGGCCGTATGGTCATCAAAAATGTACTGCTGGCCACGGAAGCCGGCCTGGGCAACGGGGAAACCCCTATCTTCCCCATCCATATCTTTAAAGTCAAAGACGGCGTGAACTATAATCCGGGAGAACCCAACTACGATTTGTTTAAGCTGGCCTGCCGTGTCAGCGCCAAGCGCCTGTTCCCCAACTTTTCCTTTATCGACGCGCCCTTTAACCTGCAATATTACAAACCGGGCCATCCGGAAACAGAGATCGCCTATATGGGCTGCCGTACCCGCGTGGCCGCCAACCATTACGATCCCGACCGTCAGATTATGAACGGCCGCGGCAATCTGAGCTTTACCTCCGTCAACCTCCCCCGTTTGGCCCTGCTGAGCAATAAAAATTTGGATTTATTCTTTGAACAGCTGGACCAGAAAATCGATCTGGTCATTGAACAGCTGCTGGATCGTTTTGAGCTTCAGGCACAAAAGCTGGTGCGCAACTATCCCTTCCTGATGGGACAGGGCGTATGGCTGGATTCGGAAAAACTCAAGCCGGACGACGAGGTGAGGGAAGTGCTGAAACACGGCACCCTGACCCTGGGCTTTATCGGCTTGGCGGAATGCCTGAAGGCGCTGACCGGGTTCCATCACGGGGAGAGCAAGGAATCTCAGAATCTGGGATTGGAGATCGTGGGGCACATGAGAAAGCGCATGGACGAAGCCACCGAAAAGTACGGCTTGAATTTCTCCTTGATCGCCACCCCGGCGGAAGGATTGTCCGGCCGCTTTGTCCGCATGGACGCCAAGAAATTTGGAAAAATCCCCGGCATTACCGACCGGGAGTATTACACCAATTCTTTCCATGTACCGGTCTATTATGATATCTCGGCCTGGGATAAAATCAAAATAGAAGCCCCCTACCATAATTTGACCAACGGCGGGCACATCTCCTATATTGAATTGGACGGCGATCCTTCCGACAACCTGGAAGCGTTCGAACAGGTTGTGCGCTGCATGAAGGAATCCGGGATCGGGTACGGTTCCATCAACCATCCGGTAGACCGGGACCCTGTATGTGGATACACCGGCATCATCAACGACGTCTGCCCGCAGTGCGGCAGAAAAGAAGGGGACGGGCAGCCCAACTTTGAGCGTATCCGCCGCATTACCGGTTACCTGGTGGGAACGTTAGACCGTTTTAATAACGCCAAGCAGGCGGAAGTCCACGACCGCGTCAAGCATTCGCTGGGAACGGGAATGGG